>CAKVMH010000001.1 GCA_934772045.1 uncultured Clostridia bacterium | reverse complement strand
TAAAACATATTGCTCATATTTGTTACTTTGCTGGTATCAAAATTGCTTACATCCAAGCTTGTGAGTTTTGAACAATTTTGGAACATATAGCTCATATTTGTTACTTTGCTTGTGTCGAAACTGCTTAAATCCAAGCTTGTAAGTTTTGAGCAATTGCTGAACATATTGCTCATATTTATAACTGCACTGGTGTCCCAACCGCTTATGTTTAGGCTTGTAAGTGATCGACAATAATGGAATATTTCAGTCATATCCTTCACTTTGCTCATATTCCAACCACTTAAGTCTAAGCTTGTAAGTTGTGAGCAATCTCTAAACACAACGAACATACTTGTAACATTACTGGTGTCGAAATTGTTGAATATTATGCTTGTTAATTTAGACAACCCCTCAAACAAACTTGAACAGCTTGCTGGTGCAGAAATTGTTTCGCACCAAACAAATGCAATGTCGGTTGTGTAGCTTGACGCTGTGCCGGTTGTGTAAATATTGATGCCACTTGTAAGTGCCTTGCCACTGTTGGTGTAAGTTTTGCCACCTAATGTCAATGTCGTGCTGAGGCTTGTTACCTTTTCAAACCTTATGCTTGTTAAGGTATTTACTGCAATGCCTAAGCCGGTTGTTGCATTTGCAACTTGTGTTTTCCAATTTGTGTCGAAGGTAACTGGTTGTACTTGCCAAATTGCGTACAATGTCATTGTCGTATTGTCGGTCAAAGTAAATGTTGTTGAGCTGCCTGCTGGGTAAGTTGTGCCCTTGCCGTCGGCTTGTGTGTTCCAACCATTGAATTTATAACCTGTGGCAGAAAGTGCGCCGAGGGTTGTCACAGTGACGGTTGCTGCCTTGTTTGATAAGCTGTAGTTGTAATACTTATTAGCTGTGCCGGTTGTTTTGCCTGTTGGGTTTGTGCCAACGCCGTTTGAGTTGTAGCTTATGGTTAAGGTCAATTGCCTAAACCATGTTGCATAGTAAGTTGTTGCTACTTTTGGGCTCATGTCAGCTGTACTTACTGTTGCAGTTGCGCTTGTTGCCCAACCAGCAAATGAGTAAGCTTCATAGCCTTCAGGATTTGGATTTGTTGGCATATAGCTAATTTTTGTTGCGCTTGTTGAACTTACTGTGCCATAAGTTGTGCTAAGTGCTGTTAACTCATAGTTGTATGTAACCGTACAATTTGTGTAAGTTATTGTTTTTGTGTTTGTTTTAGTTGTGGTTATATCTTCGCCTGCGTCTGTTACGCCTATATAGAAAGTGTGTGTAAGCGTTTCATCCTTTGTCAAGGTTTGCCCAGACTTTTGCCATACTGCAAAGTACTCTTTATCTCCCACGCTTGAAGGCGTTGTGATTGTTGAACTGCCTGGCGTGCAAGCCAATGTTGCTGTGTTGCTTGCACCTGCATAACCTAAGAATGTGTAACCATCAAGTGTTGGTAAATCTACTGAAATTGATTGTGTAGCAGAAGCCTTAATGCTGTAGAAGTAAGAATTATAACGTGTATCGTTCAATGTGTCATGATATATGAACACTTTTTCACGCACAGCGTACCAACTAATGTCGCGCCCGCAAACTTTTGTACCATTATTCCACCAATCTGACATTGTAAAGCTAACTGTTGGGAAAGATGCTTCAGTTGTCCAACCTACATCGTTGCTTACGTTGAAGCCTGTAACTGTTGGCAATGTGTCTGTTGGCAATGAGTAACTTTCGCCAGCGTTTACTGTCAATTCTTTCCAAGGTGTGGTTGCATCTTGCACAAAGAATTTAACTGTGAAGCTAGGTATAGTTTTAACCAATGTGTGGCTTGTGGTTGCCAAGGTGAATGTCGCACCTGAAGCATACGCTTTGTAATTATCGCTTGCGTCATACATTGCAACTGGCAATGTGATTGTCCTTGTGCTTGTGCCACTGTTCTTAGGTGTTTTAAGCTCAGTTAACGCTGTGCAACCTGAGATGATTGCTGAGAAATCAAATGTCTCATTCCCATCATCGTCATAATCGTCATATGCTTCATCGTCTAAGTTTGCTAAGTTAAATGAGCTTAAGTCTAAACTTGTTAAACTTGAACAATTTACAAACATTTTACCAACATTTGTCAAACTGCTTGTGTTCCAACTGCTCAAATCTAAACTTGTTAAACTTGAACATCCGTAGAACATGTAGCTCATGTTATCTACATTTGTTGTGTCCCAATTGCTACCAAATGTTATGCTTTTCAATGCAGAACAATTATAGAACATGAGCTCCATGTTTGTAACACTGCTTGTGTTGAAGTTCCCTAAATTTAAACTTGTAAGTGAAGAACAACGATAGAACATACTGCTCATGTCTGTAACTGCGCTTGTGTTAAAATTGTTCCCAAATGTTACACTTTTCAATGCAGAGCAGTCATAGAACATCATATTTGTGTATTTTAATTTGCTCGTGTTAAAGCTACTTAAATCTAGGCTTGTAAGTGAGTAACAACGATAGAACATACCTTCCATTGATACAACAACATTTGCTGTAAAGTTGCCTAAGTTTAAACTTGAAAGTGACGAACAGTTATCAAACATACCGCTCATGCCTGTTACTGCACTAGTGTTGAAGTTGCTTACATCTAAACTTGTAAGAGACGAACATCCACCGAACATGTAACTCATGTTTGTAACTGAGCTAGTGTCGAAATTGTTTATATCAAGATTTGTCAGTAATGAGCACTCATTGAACATACTCCTCATGTTAGTTACTTTGCTCGTATTAAAGTTACTTACATCTAGGCTAGTAAGATTTGAACATTGAGCAAACATTGCACTCATATCTGTTACTTTGCTTGTATCCCAGCCTGTTAAATTTAAGCTTGTTAATTTTGAACAATTATAGAACATATTGCTCATGTTTGTAACTGCACTTGTATCAAAGTTGTTGAAGGTGATACTTGTCAATGCACTTAAATTACTAAACAAGTCTGAACTATTAACTGGTGCTTTAATTGCTTTTACCCAAACAAACGCAACGTTAGTCGAAGGTGTTGACGCTGTGCCGGTTGTGTAAATCTTAATGCCACTTGTAAGTGCTTTGCCAGTGTCTGTGTAAGTTGTGCCATTGAATGTAAGTGTGTTTGTTAATTCTGTTGCTTTTTCAAACCTGATGCTGGTTAATGTGCTTGCAGATTTACCGATACCATTTGTAGTATCAGCAATTTGTGTTTGCCAATTGCTGTCGAATATTAAATCAGTAATTAATTCTGTTGTTAACTTGTGGCTTGTGGTTTTTAGTGTGAATGTTGCATTTGCTGCATATTCTTTGTAATCATCATTCGCATCATACATCTTAACTGGCAAGGTAATCGTCCTTGTGCTTGAACCACTGTTGTAAGGTGTCCTAAGTTCAGTTAACGCTGTGCAACCGGTAAACATATCTGTTGTTTTGGTGCAAGCTGTCAAATCAAATGAACTTAAGTCCAAACTTGTAAGTGCAGAACAGCCTAAGAACATTGAATTCATATTTGTTACTTTGGTTGTATCAAAACTGCCCAAATCTAAGCTTGTAAGTGATGAACATTTATTGAACATATAGCTCATGTTTGTAACACTACTTGTGTTGAAGTTGCTTAAATCTAAGCTTGTAAGTGATGAACATTTATTGAACATAGTGCTCATATCTGTAACTGCACTTGTGTTGAAGTTGCTTAAATCTAAGCTTGTAAGTGATGAACAATTACTGAACATACTCACCATGTATGTAACGTTTCTTGTGTCAAAATTGCTTATATTTAAACTTATAAGTGATGAACAATTATTAAACATATCATACATGCTTGCAACACTACTTGTGTTGAAATTACTTAAATCTAAACTTGTAAGTGATAAACAATAATCGAACATAGCGTTCATGTGTGTAACATTGCTTGTGTCGAAATTACTTAAATCTAAACTTGTAAGTGATGAACAACCGTTGAACATAGAAACCATGCGTGTAACATTGCTTGTGTCGAAACTGCTTACATCAAGACTTGTAAGTTCTGAACAACTTGAGAACATATTGCCCATGTTTGTAACACTACTTGTGTTGAAGTTGCTTATATCAATGCTGACAGGTTTACTATATTCGAACATGTTACTCATATTTGTAACATTGCTTGTATCGAAGTTGTTGAATGATATGCTTGTTAATGCAGATAAATTGTTAAACAACTTTGAACTATTAACTGGTGCAAAAATTGTTTTTTGCCATACAAATGCAATGTCAGTTGTGTAGGTCGTCGCTGTGCCGGTTGTCCAAATTTCAATGCCAGATGCGAGTGTTTTGCCTGAGTTTGTGTAACCGCTTGGCGCAATTTTTTCAAACCTTATGCTTGTGAGTGAGCCTGCATATTTGTGAATGCCGTTTGTTGAATCGGCAACTTGATCTCTCCAATTGCTGTCGAAGGTTACATCGGCAATCACTTTATCAACCAATGTGTGGCTTGTTGATTTAAGTGTGTATGCTGTATTTGCTGCATACGATTTGTTATTGTCATCAACGTCATACATTGTGATTGGCAATGTAATTGTCCTTGTGCTTGAGCCACTGTTATAAGGTGTTTTAAGTTCCTTTAACGCTGTGCAACCTTTAATCATATCTGTTGTGCTGGTGCAAGCAGTTAAATCAAATGAGCTTAAATCTAGGCTTGTAAGATATGAACAACCGCTGAACATGTTGCTCACATTTGTAACAACGCTGGTGATGAAATTGCTGAAATCATCATTTTCGAGTGATGAACATGATTCAAACATACTGCTCATGTTTGTTACTTTGCTTGTGTCCCATTTAGTGCCGAATGTTATTCTTTCAAGGCAATCACAACCAGCAAACATTGAACTCATGCTTGTTACTTTGCTGGTGTTGAAATTGCTTAAATCAATTTCAACAAGTTCAGAACAACTATCAAACATACCTTCCATTGTTGTAACATTACTTGTGTCGAAATTGTTGAATGTTATGCTTGTTAATGCACTTAAACTGCTAAACAAATTTGAACTGTTAACCGGTGCATAGATTTTGCTTGGCCATACAAATGCCCACAGTGATGGATAATAGGAACTCATTTGATAATAAGTCCTTACCCCGTTAGCAAATGTGCCTTGAAGGGTGTAGCCAGAAGGAATTGTATTCAAGAATTGAATGCCGGCCACTTTTGTCAATGAAGCGCCATAACCAACTGAAGCTGTTGCGAATTGGGTTTTCCAATCAGTTTCAAATGTGACGTCTGGAATTGTGCTTGAAAGTGTGTGGCTTGTGGTTTCTTGTACGCCAACTGAATAATTTTCATTTGCAAAATATGCTTTTGTTGCAGTTTGATCATACATCGCCACTGGCAATGCGAATGTCCTTGGTACTGCGTAACTATTGATAGGTGTTTTAAGCTCAGTTAACTTCGTGCATTCTGTGAACATATCGCTTGTGTTAGTGCATGCGGTTAAATCAAATGAACTTAAATCTAAATTTGTAAGTTTTGAGCAACCGTTAAACATTTTTGACATGTTTGTAACGTTAGTTGTATTCCAATGCGCCAAATTTAAACTTGTGAGTGATGAACAACCATTGAACATGTTCCTCATATTTGTTGTGCTACCCGTATTAAAGTTGCTTAAATCAAGGCTTGCCAGTTTTGAACAATTATTAAACATGCCAGCCATCTTTGTCACTTTGCTTGTATCAAAACTGCTTACATCTATACTTGTTAATGCTAAACAATTATTGAACATAGATGTCATAACTGTAACATTTGAAGTATCCCAACCATTTAGGTTAATTGTTGTTAAATTAGAGCACATTGTAAACAACACCGCAAAATTTTGAACTGAACTTGTGTCCCATGTGCTTAAATCTAAGCTAGTTAAATTTGAACAGCCACCAAACATGCCATTGATGTCAGTTGCTTGGCTTGTGTTAAAGTTGTTGAATGTTATGCTTGTTAATGCAGATAATTGACCAAATAAAGATGAACTTACGGCTGGTGCATAAATGTCACCAAAGTACACAAACGCAATGTCAGTTGAAGGTGCTGAAGCGGTGCCTGTTGTGTAAATTGAAATTCCACTTGCAAGCAATTTGCCTGAATTTGTATATGTTTTGCCACCAAATGTTAATGTGGTGGTTAAGCTTGTTGCTTTTTCAAACCTGATGCTTGTGATTGCTGTGTTTGCTTTACCAATACCTGTTGATGTATTTGCAACCTGAGTTTGCCAATCTGTATCAAATATATATGGAGATGGCTCAGTTGTCAAAACGTGAATTGTTGAAGCTAAGGTAAATGATGAACCCGCTGCATAGACTTTGTTGTTATCAGTTCGGTCATACATTTTAACTGGAAGTGCGATGTTAATATACGCCGTACTTGAAGCTTTGATTAATGTCTTAAAGATTTGAAGACTAGTACAGCCACTAAGTAAGTTATCAAAGGTGCCACCCATTTGATCGACTGTAACCTTTGACATATCAAGTGTTTTTAATGAAGTACAACCACTGAACATATTTGTGCATGTGCTATAAATGGTTGCAGTAGGGAAAGTAATAGATGTTAATGCTGTACATCCACTAAACATAGAGCCAGCGACTGAAGTTCTCTTAAAGAAGTTACTTAAATCAACACTTGTAAGCGAAGTACAATCTTGGAACATACTTGTTAAGTTAGTGACTTTACTTGCATTGAAATTATTGAAAGTAATACTTGTGCAAGCGGTTAAACCTTTAAATAAATTTGCACAGCTTGCAGGAGCTATTATATTACCTTCATAAACGAATGCTATATCAGTTGATGGTGCTGAAGCGGTGCCTGTTGTGTAAATTTTAATGCCACTTGTAAGTGTTTTGCCAGTGTCAGTGTAACCATCTGGTGCAGTTTCCTCAAACTTAATGCTTGTGATTGTGTTTGCATTTTTGCCGATACCATTTGTGGTGCCGGAAATTTGTGTTTGCCAGTCTGCGTCGAAGGTTAAGTCCACCAACCAAGTTGCGTTCAATGTTAAATCCGCACTTATTGGATTAATACGTTGAATGTACGCATACATGAAACCTTCAGTTGCTGAAGAAACTGCAAATTGTAAACCTTCAACATCATTTCCGCTTGCGTCCTTATATGTTGGGCTTAAGAAGTTTGATGTATTAAGTGTTACAACGCCTTCAATTGCGTAGTTCCACGTATTATTCAAATACATTGTATAGTATTGTGAAGATAACTTATTGCCATTTAAGTAAAGTGTAAGTTCTTCTCCTTCATCGACAAATAAACCATTTGATTCAATGTAGAATTTGTAAGTTTCACCCATTTGTGCTTTGAATGGAAGTGTTACTGTTGTCCATTCCCCTGTTACACCGTTCATTGTGGTGTCTTCAGTTTTTACAACAGTTGTTGCACGGAAATCAGTTGTTGAGCCAAATGTTTGACTATAACCAACAAATTTTGCATCGTCTGCTGTTGGGATTGCCAAATTTGTGCCGACTGATTCATCATACATGAAGTATTTATAAACAGTTGCTCCATATGAAGCTAAACCATTCATAAACCCATACTGGCCAATAAATCTGGTTGTATCTGCGCTGTTTTTACTGCCTGCTGTAAATGTGCCAGTGCCAGCGTTTGCATAGAATTTGTCGTTAAGTTGGTCGTATAAGCCAATTGCATTATCTGATGCACGTTTTACCGGTATCAAATCAGCAATTAAACGATCTGAATAAACTTTGAATGAATATAACTTGTAAGAACCATAGCCTGCACCACCTTTAAAGATTTGTAATGTTTCGCTTGTTGCTGTTGCTGTTGTAGTCTTTGTGGTTGCCTTGTTTGAAATTGCACTTTCCGCATTATCAATGCCATAAGCCCAATAACCATTTTTATTTAAGTAAGCCCAAGACTTACCACTTACGATTACTTCTGAAGTTGTTGTGGTAGTTGGCTCCCAAGTTTGAACGCCACCTGAATATTTAAATTGGCTACCTGCCCCTGTTACACTGAAAATTGTACCAGTGCCCGATGTTGGGATACTGTCGAAGACAATTTCATAAGATAAATCTTCATCATAAGCAATGTTTGTTTGAATGTATTGTGTGCCAGTGCTTTGAATGTAATCTAATTTTTCGTACAAATAATCATAATGTCTGTTAGGTGGTGTGCTTACATAATCAGTTTTCAATGTAACTTTGTTTGCACGCTTCCAAATTGTTATTTGGTCAGTTGCATTTGTTCCTGTGCCTGAAGAAACCGTACCATATTTAGTGTTAACCATGTTTATGTAGCTTGGGAAACTGATTGATGATTGTATACCGTTCCCAGTTGTTATGATTTTAATTGCTGGATTTTCGTTACCTGAGTCAAAATCAAAAGCATTAGTTGTGTCACAATTTGCAGGAATATTCATTGATGATAATTCCAAATATTCCAATGAAGGACAGTTTCTAAATATAGTATTTACACTTGTTAAAGCCGTTGAAGTTACATATCCCAACTTAACACTTGTAAGATCGTGACAACTGCTAAACATACTCTCCATTGTAGTAACACTGTTTAAATGCCAGTTTGACAAGTCGATTGTTTTTAAATTAGCTAAACTGAGGAATGCGTAATTTAATTCTTGAACATTACTTACATTCCAGCTGTTAATCCCTACAATTTCTTCCAAATCATAACAATCATAGAAAAGGTCATACATTCTTGTTACTTTGCTTGTGTCAAAATTTGAAACATCAATATATTTTAAATGTTCACACCCTGCAAACATGTCACCCATATCAGTAACATTTGAAGTGTCCACATTATTGAACACAAGTGTTTCAATTGAATTGTAATCACCAGAGCTGTCATACTCTGTAGGATCAAATAAGCTAGAACTGTCTGCTGGGAATTTAATAGGTGCATCAAGCACGAAGGCGAAGTTGCCTGTGTTACCTTGACGGTAAACTGGGATACCATTAACTGCTTTGCCTGTGTTTGTGTATTTTGTTGTGCCTGCGCTTGCAAAATTGTTGTTAACGTCTGCCAAAGTTGCGCGCGTTTCAAACCTTACGCCAGTTATATCTGTGTAAGAATCAACGCCGAACAAGTTTTCCAAACGTGATGCCCAATCGCGTGGAAGATAGCCATCTGTCCACACCGCGGTTAAGTTAACATTTTGCCCTGTTGCGAAAATTGTGTCTTCATCAATCAATTCAATTGCATCAATGTAATTTGTTCTAGTCGTATAGTAATACGCACCAGTGAAGTCGTAATGAACATCATATGCATCCTGAGCATCAAAAGTAACGGTGATATATCTCGTTCCATTAGGAATTTTAATTATATTATTTGACAAATCGGATGACAAAGCTGAACTAATTAATGTCTTGCTTGCGTTATAAAATGACGCACTTGCAAAACCACCATACAAGCCAACACGAGTAACATCTATCGACATGGTAGAACCACTATTGTTCGTAAATGGGAACATCGTTAATCTGCCATCATGACCAGATTCAGTATAATATTGAGATGCGCTTATATCATCAGCATCAGGGAAGAATTCTCCACCAGAACTTTCAATTACAGGTTCACCACCATTTACATCGCGTGGCACGTAGAAAATCTTATTTTCCAAACCAATATAACTTTCACTTGCCTTATACTCAATTGTTAAATATTCGGTTTCGGCTGGAACAGTGAATGATGTTGAATCATAATTAACTGGGAATGAAGCCAGTTTTGTTTTATTTGCATTGTAAGCATGGATGTAGTAAATAAGTTTTTGATATTTAACACCCATGGATAATTCCATACCCGCATGGAAAGGTAAATATTCAATTGCATTGATTTTTATTGATGTTGAAACAACTGGTGTGTATGTATATTTACAATAACTGAAATACTCACTATATGTTAAAATGTCGTATTGATCAATATTAATTATTCCGGCATCTACTGGAGTTTCAAACTTATAATTCATTTTATTAAATCTTTCATCTTCCCAACCTTGCGCTGCCATCAATATACGAATGGAACATGTGTTACTTGGAATTGTAAATTTATCATTAGTAAATGATGTTAGTGTAGAGATTGTCCCATAGCTACTGTTAAGGAAAATAACTTTATTTGGCTGTAATTCGCCGTTAAAGTTAACAACATTGCCAACAATTTGTGAAGACAAATTAGATGGTATGGTTGTGTAAGATGTGTAAACATCGCTAGTGGAATCATAAATACATGTAAAATCAAGTGAATAAAACGAATTTATTATCCTTTCCCTTGTTGCATAATGATGCAAGCTGTCAGACCCAGATTTTGACCAACCAGCGAAGATGTAGCCGTCCCTTGTTGGTGTTGGCAATTCACCAAATGGTTGACCATTTGTGATTGATTTTTTAACTGTTACATCAACGCGCCACAATTTAATGTCTGAAATTGAGCCATGTGTAATTGGATATGAGTTTGTATCCTTAAATGACATGCAATATATGCCATTGCTGTCCAAGCTTGAAATATCATAATTAACAATAGCATCAACTTTATTGCCATTCAAGCCGAAAGATATACTTTGCCAACTACCCTTTTTAAATGTCAAACTCCTGATGCCATTATCAAGTGTTGAAGCTTGTTCAAAAGTGCTACCATTCCAAAGCTGAATTTTAGAGAAGGAGTATTGATTGCCAGAGTAAGAGCCTGAACTGTAGCTTGGTGCAGTTAAAGTGCTTGTTGTTGCATTGTAGGTGTAAGCAGATGAAGTTGATATTTTTGTTGAATCAAGCAAGTTGAACCCGCTTACAACATTTGAATTAGCAACTATACGCACTTTTACACAGTCGTTATTACTGTTAGCTGAGCCATCTTTCCTAAAGCCCCAGTAGAAGAAGTGTTGACCAGCTTTTTCAACAGTGTAAGTGAATGTTTGCTCTGTCGATTGAGATTTCCCTCTAAAGGTTTTATACAAACCCGTGCTTGTATTTGCGTCTGTCGTACCGAAAGATGTTTGAGTATAAGTCCATGTTGTTTGTGGAAGTTCGCTATCTACATAACCAAACACACCATAATCGTAATTTGATTCTGCATAGTTTATAACACCGATTGTAACTGTTGTGTTCTCAGCGTTTGTGAAGAATGTCCACTTATACAATGAAATGGTGTTTTTAGCCGTATCACCTTTGTTTGTGCTTGTGTAATAATTGCCGTCTTTTGCATAAGTATATGTCAAGCCAGCTTTATTCTTGACAGACTCTACACCAATGTCGAACGAGCCACCGTTAGGGTCCAATGTTGCTAAATAATTTGTTTTAGTAACCCACAAAGCATAAACTGTGTAGCTGTAGCTTGAATTCATTGTTAAATACGGAGCATATTCTGTGCCTGATATAACAGTTGATGCATCATCTTTAGTTGTTGACCAGCCAGCAAATCCTTTTGCTGAAGGTGCAGTTAAAGCGTTCCCATCTGCAAGCGTGATAGCTGAACTTGAAATACCACCGCCAGGGATGTAGTAAATGGTTTTAGTTTTTGATGTTGTACTGCTTGTGCTTCCATTTGGATTAAATGTGAGTGTAAGTGTGCGTGTGTAATATGGGTAGAACACTGTTGATGAACTCACATAAGCATTTATGTTTGACGAGCCACTCGTCCATGTGTTTGCTGGGCTTGTAGTACCAGTTGAAGAAGTTGTCCAACCTTTTACGGTCCAGTTTGTTACACTTGGAGGTGTTGGAACAGTTGTTGAAGTGAAAGTTGAACCGCTTAAAGTGCAAAGTTTAGCACTAGAACCACTATAGGTTGCAATTTCGTAAAGTGTTTTAGCTACAGTAGTGTCGATTGCTGTGTTTTTGAAGCTCACTTGCCTATACATTGTTGCATAGTAATTACCGCTTGATTTGTTAGTGTTTACAAAATAACTTGAAACGTTTGACAATTTTGTGTATGAAAGTGAAGTTGAGGTTGTGAAATTTGAAATTTTCCAACCAGAGCCAACAGGACCCATATCTGCAGATATTGTATCCATGTAATAGACTTTATGACTACTAGATGTCGAAGAACCGTAGTTCATGTAATAATAGTAAGTATAACCCACATTGTAAGTGTTATTACCTTCATACGTTGCAGTGTTGTTTAATAATGATGAAGAACCAATACCATCTTTAACTCTACCTAAAATAGCGTTATGATAAGATGTGAAAGTACCACTGCTGGTTGTGTCATTTTTTAACGCAACACCACCACCGTATCTAGCAGTGTTCTCCGTTACAGATTCACTTCCTAAATCTATATCAAAAGCTGGTGCAACATTTTGGCCAGATTCAAATTTTTCACTGATATAAATACCACCACCATAGCCATTTCGTGCAATATTTTTAGTAATAGACCCGTAGAAACTAAATTTCCTTTCATATGTGCCATGATTATTAATTTCGTTCTTTTCTTTATCAGATTTTGCATTAGCAGGGTCTGGTTGGTCGTTACCAACCCTTAGATAAATACCACCACCATTTGAACTTGCAGTGTTTCCACTTATTATCGTGCCATCGTTAAATATGCTGTAAGAATCTCTCCTATAATTTTCGAATGCGAGGTCGTAATAAACGCCACCACCATCTTGAGCGGAGTTGCCTGTTATTTCAAGGCCACCTACGCTTGTTACATAATGTCCGCAAGCAGGATTATATGACTTCCAGCCACCACCATGGCCTGTTAAAGTTGAATTTGTGGCACTTGTTACAACTGAGTTATCTCTGATTTTATTTGTGTTTCCATTATTTTTAAGAAATGTAATTTCGATACCACTTGTGAACAACCCGCCAGCAGATACATAAGCTTTATTGGAATAGATATCAACGCCTTTAAATGTACCCCTACATAGCGTATCATTATAATGATATTCATTCCATAGAATACCAATGCCACTACCAGCTTCACCGTCAATATATAAACCACCACCAGTGGTGCTAGCCGTGTTATTGTATGCATTCACTGCCTGTAAAGTGAATTTATCGTATGAATCATGCTCACTTACACTAAAATAACCACCACCACCATATGCTGCCGTGTTACTATATGTAGATGACGAACTCATAGTAAGTTGAACATTAGATGATAAGTAAATATAGAAACCACCACCATTACTTCTTGCGGTATTACCATTGAATGTACAATTACTTATTGACGAAGATGTTGATGAAGATGACATTCTAGCATACAAGCCCCCACCATTACCAGATGCGGTATTGTTACGGAATGTATAATAGCTTAAAGATACGCTACCAGATGATTTGTATAAGCCACCACCATCTGAACCAGATTGATTTTCATAAATAGAGCTGCCTCCACCTCCAACACCGCTGCCGTCGAAAACTGCGATATCATGATCTGGCCCCAATGCCATAAACTTGATTTTATTTTTGCCACCATAATATGAATATAGTTGTTCTGCGGAACGGTCGTCTTCATCTAAAGCATTGCCAAAATAAATACCACCACCATTTTTTGTAGCGTAGTTATGATGAATACTTTGTGCCGAAATCTTTGCACATGTACCAACAATCGCGATGCCACCGCCGTTTTCAGCTTCACAGTTTTTAACTTCGCCGACATTGATTGACAAGTTTGGTTCAGTTTGTCCTTCGCTTAAAATTAAACCAGTTTCAACCGCATTAATAGACAAACCACCACCATAAGGTGTTACATTATTAATGTTATTTTGTAAAACTACATTTGAATATATTTTAATATCACGCCCCTGCGAGTAAACAAGTGCACCGGTTTTAACAGCTGACTTTGCAACCTTGTCGCGTTCACCATCAAGCACAAGTTTTGGAGTGCCTTCGGTAGCATTTTCTTCACCAATAACCAATGTTGAAGAGGTTGCACCTACAAACAAGTTTTCAACGCCTTTATCATTACGAACAATTGTAGTGTCACGTGCTGTGTTAAGTTTAACAACTGCACCAGCGCCGGCAACAGCAGTTTCATTCATAAACACTTTTTCAACAATGATGTTTACTTCTGCTTGTTCGTTAGCTTCTACAGATTTGAATGCGTCGTAGAGTGTAGTTGCGTTTTTAACTTCGCCGTTCTTTACTGTTACGTTTTCGTATGATGAACCCGTCATGAACACTTTTACAAATTCTGCAAGTAGTGGATAGTTGAAGTTGAGTGCTTTACTGCCTTCAATGTATGTATAGTTTGTCCATGCATTAGTTTCCCTAAGCAGGCTTGGAGAGTATGCACGTACATTGAATGAGCTGAATTCTTTAGATTGTTCTAATGCTAATACGTTTGTGTACCTTATGCGCATGTTGTTTGTGTAATATGCACGTTTGCCTGTTGAGAAGTAACAGTTAGATACCACACCACCGTTTTCCATTGCGTTGTCTTTAGATACTATTTCACCTACTATGCCTGCAAGGCTGTTTGATGTCAATGTGCTGTCTACAAAACTGTTACGGATTATGTCCTGTGGAACTGCGCCGTTTATGGTACGGTCAATTGTTATCTTACCTGCAATACCACCAAGGGTTTTGTTAGATTTAATTGAACCTAAGCGAACAAATGTGTTTTCAATTGTTGTGTTTACGCCTTCACCTAAGATACCACCGACATATTGTTCAGCACTGTCTATTGTGCAGTTGTATAAGCCAATGTTTTTAATTGTTGCATTTTCTGTGTAACCGAATAAACCATTGCCGTCTATTACTGCATTTTGAATTGTGTAGTATGAACCATCAAATATACCTTGGAATGACGAGAAGGTTTTTCCATCTTCTGTTATCTTTTTACCTATTGATGAAATATGGTAACCATTCATGTTGATGGACTTGTTGAGATATATTGTGTAATCCTTGAAATAGTTGTACTCAATTGCTGAGTCACTGTTTACTATCTCAATGAATTTCAAAAACGACTCAGCTGAGTTTATGGTGTATGCTTTGCTACCACGGTTTGCAAAGCTATCCCCACTTAACCAGTTGAGTGTGTTAGGCTGTTCACCATCGTAATCATCAACCGACCAAACTATTGGGTTGGTTGGTGTGATGCTACCCTTATCTTCATGGCGCCCCTTAAATGACAAACCTACCCCAAAACCAGTTAAGGCTAAAAGTGTCGTCATTAAAAAAGTGACAACCGACATGATTGAAATTTTTGTACTTCTCTTGGTTAATTTAATCATAATTTACCTTACTCCTCATCGTACTTCCAGCAAAGTTTAATTTCACAGCAGAAAAGTTTAGTTCACGCCCACGATAAATTAAAAGCCAAACTAAACCTAAATTTTGTGTTAAATTTTACTTACTAGTATTTTATACTATTTCGACAAAAAAATCAATCTTTACGCATAAAAAATTAAAAAATTTTGCAGAAAGAATTTGACTTAAAATTTTTAAATTAAATCAAAGCAAATTTTTGCAAAAATTTTAAAAAATAATTAAAAAATGCCGAAATTTAGCGTTTTTTGCAGTTTTTTTATATATTTTTTGAAAAATAATTAAAATTTTTTGATTTTTTGTTTTTTGTGTTTTTTATTATTTTTTTAATTTGTTTTTTGAATTTATTTTAAAAACAAAATTTTTGAAGTTTTCTGCGAACAATTTATGCCTTATGCTAGGTTGAATTTTTAACTGATGTAAGCCGTCATCCACATGCTTAAAACCCAAATAATTTTGAACATCAACTGGACAGAGAGAAAAATTGCAACCATAAAAATCTGTCCCTAAACCGAAATTTGAATTGTTGTAATTTTGAACTAAATGCACAAATTGTTTTGCAATGTCTTGTGCTGAAATTCTTGTGTTGGATATAAATTTTTCATAAACTGTTAAACCCAAGTAGCCATTTGTTTGAAAAATTGCATTTAATTGTGCTTTTGTTAAATTGCGCTTGTGTTTTTTCAATTCATATAAATTTGCATGTGAACAATATATCGGTTTTGTGGTTATTCTTTCAAACTGCCAAAATGATTTTTTATTTAAGTGTGCAGTGTCCACCAATATACCATTTGCCTCCAACTCCTTAACTGCCCATTTACCAAATTTAGTTAACTCACCATTATCCAACGCTCCGCCAGCAAATTGGTTGTTATAATTCCAGGTGAGCGTTACTGAAAATGGTTTGAGTTTAATTAGTTCTAATAAATCGGTTTTTGTTTTTATAAAACCGATATCTTCAATCGACAACAAAAATAAGCAGTTTGCATTTTTTGGATTTGAAACATCATTCTTGGAACTATCTAAGTTATCATCATTTATGTGTAAAATATTTTTATTATTTTTAGTTCGCGTTGTGGAATTATATTTTTTATTATAAAAGTCAATTTCATTTTTAAAATTTTTAACGTCGTTTAATGTTAAATGTTGTTCAGTTGTAAAAACGGCACAGCTTAAAATTTTTACACCACTCAAAACAAAGTTATCCACAATTTCTACACGCTTTTGTTTTTCTTT
Source organism: uncultured Clostridia bacterium (assembly GCA_934772045.1). GTDB lineage: Bacteria > Bacillota > Clostridia > Christensenellales > UBA1242 > Onthoplasma. Next base: position 369,817 of record CAKVMH010000001.1, on the reverse strand, counting down.
TACCGCTGTCAAAAAATCATTATGTGCGTCACATATTTCCATATAGTTAATTTATGTTATTTGTTTTTTAATTGACAAAACATTAGTTCAATTTTACATATAGAAAAATACACACCCTTGTTTTAAAGTGTGTATTTTTATTTTAAAAGTAAAGAAAGTAACATTTACGAAATATATTTATTGCCAGTCACAATAACCAATTGCCTGCAATAAAATTTTTACATTACTCTTCATCACCGAAAATTGCGTTATATTCGTCCATTGTGATAAGCACCTGACGTGGCTTACTGCCTTCTTGCGGACCAATAAAGCCAGCACGTTCCATTTGATCCATAATCCTACCAGCACGGTTAAAACCAACTGAGTAACGGCGTGAAATCATGCTACCGCTTGCTTGTCTATTTTGTATGAAATCTTTAAGTGCTTCCTTAAGCACTGGGTCAAATTCCATGTCGCGGTTTTCCGACATATCCGCACCGCCTTGTTTTGTTTCGTGATGTGGATTTTTAATTGTCCTTCCAGTATCTTCGTCGTAAACTGGTGTGTTGTGTTGTTTAATGTATTCCACAACATTTGCAATTTCAGTGTTAGAAACGAACGCGCCTTGAATACGCCTTGGTTCTGGTTTATCAAGCGGTTTAAACAACATATCGCCTTTACCAAGCAATTTTTCAGCACCGCCACCGTCAAGCACGGTTTTACTGTCCATATAATTTGTTAAAGCGAATGCAATACGCGATGGAAGGTTAGCCTTAACTGTACCAGTAATAACATCAACTGATGGACGTTGTGTTGCAAGCACCAAATGTATGCCAGCGGCGCGTGCTTTTGCTGCCAATTTTGCAATTCTATCTTCAATTTCGCGTTTTGCTTCAAGCATAAGATCAGCAAGTTCGTCAACAACAATAACAATGTATGGCAATTTTTGTTCAACTTTATTTTTTACAATGTCAAGTTTATTAAATTCATTAATATTTACCACACGATGTTTTGCAAACATGGCGTAACGGCGTTCCATTTCCTTAATTGCCCAATCAAGTGCATTAATTGTCATTTCTTTGCCAGTTATAACTTCCGGCAACAAAAGGTGTGGCAAGCCATTATATTGTGTAAATTCAACCATTTTAGGGTCAACCAAAATAAGGCGCAAATCTTGTGGACCAGCCTTGTAACACATTGAAAGAAGCATTGTGTTAAGGCAAACTGATTTACCACTGCCCGTGCTACCTGCAACAAGCACGTGTGGCATTTTGTCAAGGTTACAGAAAATGATGTCGCCATTAATATCTTTACCAAGCACAAACGAAAGTGGGTTTGCACGCACGCGGAACTCATCGCTATCAATGAGTTCACGCAAACTTACCGAACTTACCTGTGCATTTGGCACTTCAATACCGACCGAATTTTTACCTGGAATAGGCGCTTCTACACGGATTGAGCCATTTGACGCAAGTGTCATGGCAATATCGTCTGCCATTTGTGCAATTTTGTTAACTGATATGCCCCTTGGCATGGTCAATTCATAACGTGTAACCGCTGGACCAACTTGCACATTGTTAACTTTGGCTGGCACTTTAAAGTCTTCCAACACTTGTTCAAGGCGCTCAATATTATCTTGCAATTCTTCGTCACTAATATGATAAGTGTTTTCTAAATAATTCAACAATTCCACAGGCGGAGCCACATATGGTGGAATTTCTTGCTTTGGTTTTGGTTCTTCAATCTTAATTTGTTCTGGTTCTTCAACAAGTGTCTTTTTAACCATGTTTGGCAAATGGAATTTTGAAATATCCACACTTGGGCGCACCACTTCGGTATCCACAGTGCTACCTAAATTGTCTTTATGTGGATTGTATGCATATTCGTCAACATAGTCTTGCTTATCTAAATCAACCGATTGAATATCATGCTCTGGCTGTTGTGGTTCGGTATCTTCATCGTGCTGGTCTTCAAATGTATAATCGTCCACATCATCAGTCACTGAATATTTATCTTCGTTATACGAAGAATTTGCGTAATTTTCGTTTTTGCCTAAATGTTCGTCATGTTCAACTGTTTGTGAATAAAAATTGTTGTTATTTGTGTAATTTTGTGCTCCACCATAGGTTTTGTTTGTGTCATTATTTTCGCCTTCGTCTGCTAGTGATTTTGACGAAAGTTCTTCGTATTCAGTTGAGTCGAATTCATCATCGTCGTCCAAAATTAAATCGTCATATTCTGAACTTGTTTTTTGAATTTCAGTGTCGTAATCATAATTCGATGAATGGTCTTCATAATGCTCATTTGTTTCCGTTCGCTGGTCATTAGCGTCAGCCAATGCATCCATAATGTTAGGTTTAATTTCAAGTGGTGCGTCGTCTGGCTTAACTGTGTTGTTTTGTTGCTTTTTACCACTGAATGTACTATCTAAGAACACATCTTTGTCTGTTTCCGGCGGAATAACTGGGTCAATAGGTGTTAAAATATATTCTTTTTTACTCAATGGGCGAGAAACCGGTTGACGCTCATTTACATTGACTGTTGGCATACTGCTTGAAATGATAGTTGTTTCGCCCTTTTCAAGCCCAAGCCTGCGTTTTGCAAGTTTTTTAGTTTCTTCTTCCTTATTCACTTGCTTTTCTTCTGGAATGTTAAATTCAAAATCTTCAATGTTTTTAAAATCGAACTTTGTTTTCTTTTCAGCATGTCCGTATTCTTTTTCAGTATTGATATAGTCAATGATAAGCCCAACAAACACAGCCAAGCCAATTGCACTGAAAATGTAAGCGCCCACAACTGTTAAAACTTTAACGATAGGCCAACTAATCAAACTGAAAATAAGCCCACCCGCCGTTGTTTTTGCATTGTAGGTTGCCACCAAGAATTTGCCATAACTGCTTGCGTCTAAGCGCGATGTTAATATCAAATGGAAAATAAACCAAATTATGCCAACTGCGATAGAAAGGAAAGTTACATAACGCCTTTTAACCACAAACTTTTTCTTGCTAAGTTTTACACCGCAAAACAGTATACCAATCAGGCACAAAGGGTAAACACTTAGCCCAACAACGCCAAGCAAAACATTCTTAACAAAGTTTGAAGGCAACACACACGCAACAAAAACAGCCAAAAGCAAAATTAACCAAATTAGCGCATGGTTGATTTTAACCTTTTTGCGCGGTAGCTTTTCCTTAACTTTAGGTTCCTTAACCTTTGGCTCCTTTTGCTTTTCTGGCTTTTTATTAAATGATGATTTGTAAATTGCCATTATTTACCCTTCCCCTTGTAAAATGCTTTAAAGTAAAAATTTATATAGTAAAGTATACAACAAAACAACAAAAAAGCAAACTAAATTTGTGATAGTTTGCTTTTCGACATAATATTCAATTAATGAGTGATTTTTAGAAAATTGATATGTATAGATTTAATCTATTTCCAAAATTTTCTTTCTTAAAGCGTCATATTCTTCTTTACTAATTTGTTTGTTTTCATACATTGCTTTAGCTTGTTCCAATTTTTCGTTTTGTTTGGTCAATTTTGGTCTAAATAGTGCCTTAGTTCTGTCCAAGATGCTTGGTGAACTTTGTGCACTAGGTTGACTTTGGCTATCTTCATTGCTTGTTTCGTTAACAACTGGGTTTTCCAACCCTGCAAGATAATTGTTAACAAGGATAGCACACGCAATAACTGCAATTAAGCCGACAACTGTACCAGTTAAACTTATTGCCATAACAATGCCCCATGCAAGGATAGCACCTTTATGCGCAACCAATTCCTCATCGGTCATTTTGCTGTATTTGCTGAATTTACTAGATGCAACAAAGTCTAATATTGTGATTGCAAGTGTGATAATGGCAGGAACTATAATTACAGCCCCAGCACCCTTTATCATAGAAAATGCCCCAGCGTCAGCACCGGCCTGCGTGGCCATGTCGGTCATCGAAGACATGCTGGACATTGAAAAGATAGACATACCAACCAAAATGCAAGTTGTAACAGCCATTAAGACTGCTGAAATGAGTGCAACGATTCTCATAACAACCAAGTATGTTTTAGTAAAATTTTTCATATTTTCTCCTAGGTTAATGGAATTGTGTTTCCGTCTTTATCTGTGAATTTTGAACATAAAATCATAATTAAGTCAACAAGCACACCGATACCGAACAAGCCGAAGGTAAACAAATAAAGCACACCTGTACCGATTTTGCCAACCATAAACCTATGAACACCAAAAGCACCTAAGAAAAAACATACAATAGCAAGCACCCAACCTTTCATATTTCCTCCTTTTTTTAAAATTTGTTACGATAATTTCCATAACATTGGAAATATTATAATTAGTAGAATTCTACTATGTCAAGTAAATTGAGTAAAAAACTACTAATATTGTCGTAATATGTCAAATTTTGGTGAAAGATTGTTTGATTTACGCAAAGAAAAGGGGCTTTCACAACACGCAGTTGCAAAAGCCATAGGCGTAACGCAAAAAGCAATTGATTTTTGGGAAAAGGGAATAAACGAGCCAAAAGCGAGTTACATTGCGCAATTGGCATTGTTTTTTGGTGTTTCTGCCGATTATTTGTTAGGGCTTGAAAAGTGATTAAATTAAAACCTTGTGAAATTGTGTTTGGTAACTAATTACAAATTAAATTTACACTTTGCCCGTCGCTAGATTATCATATCTTCATCAGTTAAACTTAATTTTCTGTTCTCCGTGTCCCTTTTCAAGGGGACACGAGAATTTGGTGGTGGTGAAGAATTGTAATTTATGCAATGCAAGCGCTGACTGTTGAAGGTTCAAAGCCATTGTTGATAGCATATGATAAAACTTTTGTTAAAGCGGAAACTGTTTTGGGTGTTGGGTGCATTAAAATAAGGTCGCCGTTGGATAAGTCCTTAGTTGCGCGTTTGAAGATTAAATCTTCGTCTTGGTCGCGCCAATCGATTGTGTCGTGCGTCCACATAATGGTTTTGTAATTTAAACTTTCCGCAACATCAACTGTTGTTTTGTTGTATGCGCCACTTGGTGGTGCAAACAATGTCATTTCCACACCTATATTTTTCAAAATTGCGTCATGGCAAGCCTTAATTTCTTGCGCGTTGGCGTCAATGGAAAGCTTATCGTGATCCTTATGGTTAAAGCCGTGATTTCCAAGTTCAAAACCGCGTGAATAAATTTGTTTAACTACGTCCAGATGTTTTATTGCCCAACTGCCACCGACAAAGAATGTGGCCTTCACTTTATAGGCGTCAAAGATGTCTAGCATGTCCAAAACACAGTCCTCATTTTGATAAACATTTACCATAAAACTCACTTTATTTTGATTGGTGTTGCCGGCATAGATTACGCGTGCATCTGCCTTAACGTTAAGTGCCAGCGCATTGCTGTATGATAGCCCAATTAGCGCCAAAAACATTGCCACAATTACACAATTTGTTATTATTATGCTCTTTTTCATATGTTAATTTATTTTATCTTTCCGTGCGTTATGCCTAAACCAAAATTTTTTAAGTGCCTTATTTTAAGTTTAGTATTGACAATAGACGGATATTATGTTAAATTAAAAGTAGAGGTAATTAATTGTGAACGAATCAAGAAAAATAAAAAAATATTCAGACATGTTATTTAATATGCAAGAAGCCAAGTTCCGACGTGAGAAGTACCTTTCGGAAAAGGAAGCCGAGAAAGAGACACCGGAATACATGCATAACAAAGAAATGCGTGAAGGTTGGCAACACAAGCATTTTGAAAAGGAAACACAAAGGGTTAACACTGTAGAATTGCTTACAAAATTAAAAGATTATTTGAAAAAACACATTTTGGACGACCTTGGGCTTGAAAACAAAAGGCAATATGATGTTACTTTGGACTATGAAACAGTCAGCAATGTTATGAAAAAGTATCAACCTAACATCAATTATTTGAAAGAAAATGCCTTAACTTATGAAAAGTTGAAAGGTGCGTCTAGGACATACTTATATGTCATACTTTATAGGGAATTGATTGATATCAACCCAATTTTCTTGAAATTTGCACCTATTGAAACATTTTATTCTGCCGAATGTTTAGCGTTACTTCCAAAGACTGTTGTAAGGGAATATAAGCAAGCATTCCAAGACAAGGGCTATTTTGAAGATAGTACTTTTAGGGAAACCAATGGCTTATTATTCACTGGTGTTGTGGACCCAAAAGCAATCACAAGTTTTGATGTGGCACGCAAAGAATTAATGGAATTGCCTGAACTTTACGCTGAACTATCTGACTGCATGAAAAACACAATTAAGACAAGCCCAAAGGCAATGCCTGACTTGTTACGCCATGCGTCGAAAATTTTAAAGTATATGACCGATGAAGAATTAGAATTTGCTGTCACATTTTCACCAGCATTTGGTCAAGCAATTGTTAAATACCCAGATGTTCTTACAAATTTCCCTAAAGATTTCTTCATTAAGCACCCTGCTGACCGCATGTTTAAAAATTGCAGTTACCCAAAATCTACAATATATCTAGAACTTGCTGATTACATGGACGATTTTGTAGGTTTAAAAGAATATTTAGTGAAATATGCACCTAAACACAGCAAAGATACCGACACAATCATAGGTGTTTAATTAGTTTAATGATATATAATTAATCTGTTGTTTAAATATATATGCACATAACTAAAACATACATCTTAAAAAAAACAATTTGCTAACGAAAACATGCCTTATTATTCACGGCTAGAAAAAACCACCAGACAATCTGGTGGTTTTTTGTATTCATTTGCGGTGTTTTTTAGTTTTTAAACTTATGTGTAATAAAGTCATGTGTAATTTACAATTCTTCAATGTTAAAGTTACCGTCATCTAACACTTTAGCCTTGCAAATTTAAGTTTATAACTTTTTAACAAGTTTCATGTCAACCCTGCCACGTTCGTCAATTTTAATTGTCTTAACAACAACGCGGTCGCCAACTTTTACAACATCTTCAACCTTTTCAACATGTTCTTTGCTGAGTTTTGAAATGTGCACCATACCTTCTTTGCCTGGTGCAACTTCAACGAATGCGCCAAATGGTGTTGTGCGGGTTACTGTACCTTCATATTCACAATTAAGGTCAAGGTCAGTTGCGATGGTTAAAATAATTTGTTTTGCACGTTCCATCTTTTCCATATCTGTTGATGAAACACAAACCCTACCATCGTCGTCAATGTCAATTTTTACGCCTGTCTCTGCAATGATTTGGTTAATAACCTTACCGCCTGAACCGATAACTTCACGGATTTTGTCTGGGTCAATATTGAAGCTAATAATTTTTGGTGCATATTTTGAAAGTTCTTTGCGTGGTTCTTTGATTGTTTTAAGCATCAATTTCAAAATTTCCAAACGACCAACGCGGGCTTGTTCAAGTGCAGTGGTTAAAATTTTGCGGTCAATACCATGGATTTTGATATCCATTTGAATTGCTGTGATACCTTTTGCTGTACCTGTAACTTTAAAGTCCATATCACCAAGGAAGTCTTCCAAACCTTGAATATCTGTCAAAACTGCAACCTTGTCGCTGTCCTTATCCTTCATCAAGCCCATTGCAATACCTGCAACTGGGGCTTTAATAGGCACACCAGCGTCCATAAGAGCCAAAGTGCTACCGCATGTTGAAGCCATTGATGTTGAACCGTTTGAACTTAAAACATCACTAACTGTGCGGATTGCATAAGGAAATTCTTCTTCACTAGGAAGAACAGCCAACAATGCGCGTTCTGCCAAAGCGCCGTGACCAATTTCACGCCTACCAGGTGAGCGCAAAGGTTTTGCTTCGCCAGTTGTGTAACCCGGCATGTTGTATTGGTGCATATAGCGTTTGTATTCTTCAGTGTCCAAACCTTCAAGTTCCTGCGCTTCACTAATCATACCTAATGTGCAAGTTGTAAGCACTTGTGTTTCACCACGGGTGAACACGCCTGAACCATGCACGCGTGGAAGCAAGCCAACTTCACACCAAATTGGGCGGATTTCGTTCAACTTTCTGCCATCTGGACGAATGCCTTTATCAAGCACTTTACGGCGCACTTTTTCCTTTTTAAGTGCGTACAATGCTTGTGCAATTGCCTTTTCTTGTTCTGGGAAAATTTCAGCAAAATGTTCTTGGATTTCGGCGTCGATTTCTTCTTCAATTGCATCACGAACATGGCGGTCAAATTCTTTCAACATTTCGTCATATTTTTTGTCTGCATATTCACGAACTGCTGTGTTGATTTCGTCTGGCACAACATCGTAATGAATGTGCGAATTGATTTGCTTACCAACGCTCCCGAAAACTTCTTTCATGATTTTTTCTTGGAAAGCAACTTGTTTTTTAATTTCTTCATGCGCAAACATGATTGCGTCAATCATAAGTGATTCGCTAACTTCTTTTGCACCTGCTTCAACCATTAAAACGGCTTCTTTTGTGCCGGCAACGGTCAAATCAATTGAACTTTCCTCCAATTGTGCAGGTGTTGGGTTAACAATAAATTTGCCATCAATGCAACCAACCTTAACTGCGCCTGTTGGGCCTTCAAATGGAATGTCACTAATTGACAAAGCAATTGAACTGCCAAGCATTGCAAGTGGTTCTGGCATAATGTCAGTGTCAACTGACAAAGGTGTTGCAATGATTGTCACATCGTTGTAAAAACCTTTTGGGAAAAGTGGACGAAGTGGACGGTCAATTAAACGGGAACGCAAAATGGCAGCATCGCTTGCCCTGCCTTCACGCTTTTTCCAGCCACCTGGAATTTTGCCCACACTGTACATTTTTTCTTCATAATCCACACTAAGTGGGAAGAAATCCATACCTGGGCGTGGAGCAGCAGCCATAGTTGCGTTAACCATAACAACAGTGTCGCCACATGTTACAATGCAGTGACCAGATGCTTGGCCACAATACTTGCCAAGGGTTACTTCAACTTCCCTGCCCCCTATCTCTGTTTTGAATTTTGTTTCTTTCATTTTTCTCTCCTATATAACCGAGTTTATTATAGCACAAAATAAGAAAAAATAAAATAAATTTTACATTAAACTAAAAAAATAGAAGAAAAACATTTTCAACAATCAAACAAATATACATTTGCACTTTTGAAAATTTTGTGGTAACATTTAAAAGTTAGATTTATGTGTGAATTTATCGATCCATAAAAAGGAAATATAAATTTACACATTTTAGTTGGGGGAACAAATGAAAAAGAAATATTTTTATTGGTTTTTTATGCTGTTTGGGGTAGCATTTGGTTATATGCCCTTAATATTTTCTATCGCATTTAACCAATTTTCAGGTTTGATATTGGTGTTTGTGTTCGCTGGTACAGGTATATTTATTTATGGCGTGATTGACATGATAAAAATGTTTAAAGATAAACGTGTCTTAAAAGAAGGTAAAGATGGAATAGGCACCTTTATTTCAGCAACTTGTTGCGGATCAACAAATGGTGAGTCTAACTATAAAATTCAATTTGAATATATAAACGACAACGGCGAAGTTAAGCATGTTACAACTAGTGAATATTTCACTTTTGACGAAGTGGAAATATATAGAGCCATTGAACGATTTAAAATCACATATACAGATTCATATGCAGTTATAAAACCAAACCAACAACTTGCTTATGCTAAAAAAGCAGTTGCCCCTAATGATGATCATAATAAAGAAAATAAACAAAAACCTGAAGAGATGAGAACTTGTGAATATTGTGACACTAGGTATTCTGGCAATCAATGTCCTTACTGTGGTGCAATTAAGAAGAAGTAAATCTTCATTTGATTGTTATGCCAAGAGATTGTGTACAAATTTAAACAACACATCTATTGTTAATCAACAAAAATGTAACATAAGGACAATTTAAATTTGCAAGCAAAACTTTATTGACACAAATTGAACAAGTGAAATTGATTTTACTTTAAATGGCAAATTTAATTAAGTTAATGGATTTAATTTCATTTGCCTTCTTATAAGATTAACTTCATTAAAACAATGAGCACAAAAAAAGAACACTTTGCGTGTTCCTTTTTAATTAACCACGAATGCCAAGTTTTGTTTTGATTGCACGTGCGCGGTTGATGTCAACACTTGCAAGGTAGTCCAAAAGTTTCTTGCGTTGAGAAACCATTTTGTTCAAACCACGTGTTGAGTGTTTGTCTTGTTTGTTGACTTTAAGATGTTCAGTTAAGTTGTTAATTTTTGCACTGAGCAAAGCAACTTGAACTTCGATTGAACCAGTGTCTTTTTCGTCTTTACCAAACTCTTTAACAATTTCAGCTTTGTTAATCATATTTCTCTCCTTTTATAAAATTCGCCATTAGCAATGCAGGCGGTGAGAGAACTCGCACCACTATTGCCAAGGTATGTTTGAATTATAGCCTTTTAAATTAAAGATGTCAATAGTTTCTAAAAAATAGTTCAATTTAAATAAATTGCGATTTTTTGCACACACTAGAATGAATGGAGCAATTATGAGAAAATTTTTCTGGATTATTTTTGTTTGCGTTCTGGCTGTAGTCGGCGGTTTTTTGATTGTACCAAACATTAAACAAGTCAACGAATTGCCTGAAAATATGGTTGTAACTTATGATGATGTAATCGATGCAAATGAAAATGACATTTATTCACCACTTATTAATTTAAATTTGCCTAAAAATATCAATGTAAACAAAAATTCGCAGTTAACTGAAACTGAATTAAAAGTTAAGCTTTTTAACCTTTTTACAATAAAGAAAATTAAAGTTCAACTTTTAACTGACACAAGTGTTTTCGTTGGTGGTGACACTGTAGGCTTCAATCTTTTCAGTGACGGCGTAATTTGTGTTGGAAGCAATGCTGTTACTACTTCCGATGGTGTTAAACAACCGATTTTGGATAGCGAAATACATGAAGGTGATGCACTTTTAGAAATTGAAAACATACACATTGATTCAATTGAAGATATCGACCGCATTGTAAATTTAGAAGAATTGAAAGGCAAAGAATTGAACTTAAAAATTAAGCGAAACGGCGAAGAAATCAGCACAAAAATCACACCAGTTTTTGATTTATTGACAAAGAAATATAAACTGGGTTTATGGGTAAGAAATAATGCCAGTGGCGTTGGTACACTCACATACATTAAGCAAAACGACTATCGTTTTGGCGCAGTTGGTCACCCCATTGTTGACACAAGTTTAGGCAACAATTTTGTTGTCAACAGTGGCAACATTTATAAGTGCAAACTTTTAGGAATAAAGAAAGGTGAAAAAAACAGTCCAGGCGAAATCCGTTCGTCAATCAACCTAAGCGACGACGCAATTGGCCTTGCGGACACTAATTGCAAATTTGGTGTTTATGGCAACATTTTAAATAAGTCGGTTATAAGTGCGGAGAGAACCGCGAGTATAGGTGGGCGTTTATCAGTTAAACTTGGTGATGCGAAAATTTATTGCAATGTCAACGGCAAAGGTGTCAAAGCATACGACATCAAAATCATTAAAGCCAACAAACAAAATCAAGCCGACGACAAAAGCATGACAATCAAGGTGACAGATAAAGAACTAATTGAGCAAACTGGTGGGATCATTCAAGGCATGAGCGGAAGCCCGATTGTACAAAACGGAAAAATTGTAGGAGCCGTGACACATGTGCTTTTAAATGACCCTACACGCGGTTATGCAGTTTACATGGATTGGATGATAAACAATTAAATTTTTAATAAACAATTAAATTTTTAATAAACAATTAAAATTTGTAAATAAAAAATGATAAATCAAAATTAGATTTAAAATCACAAAAACATTTTAAAACTATAAAAAATTTTTTTAAATTAATTATTTTTTTCAAAAAAAATTTAAAAATTAATTAAAAAGTGCCTATTTTATTAAAATTTTAGGCACTTTAATTTTTATTTTATTAATATTATATTTTTTGCAAGAATGCCATTTGCTGTTAGTAAACTATTTTTCTTCGCTCTCGTTTGTAAATCTTGTTTGCTGTTAGTCATAAAAACTAAACATATTTTTTAAATTTGTTTTCATTTTATTGATTTACAACATTTCTATAAAATTGCTAACATTTCATCATTACCAATTTTGAATTTTAGAAATTAAAATTTAAATTATTTTTAATCCAGTTTCCTGATTAACAAATACACATTGTTGTATGTCAACTGTGCTGAAGTTGCCGTTTTCAACATCAGCTTATCTTGTAATTGTGTCACATGCATATGCACACCATGAAGATCAGACATGTCATTTGTCTTGCCCGTACGGGTTGTAATTGCTTCCACATTCCCATTAAAAGACAACGCCAATGTTGGTGCAGTTCCGTCCTTACTGTCTGCAGTCGCTCCATATTCTATAATATAACTTCCCGCAGTTATTGTTACTTCCGTACCTGCACCGTTTAAAACAATATCATTTTGGTCAAACGGATATTCGCTTGTTCTTATAAAAATTGGATCAGCGTTTTTGGCATTTGTACTTGTCAAATATGCTGTGGTTAAGCCTGCTACGCCTGTTGCACCTGTAGGCCCTGTTGGACCGGTAGGGCCTGTAGGACCGGTTGGTCCGGTAGAACCAGTTGCCCCTGTTGGACCTTGTGTCCCCGTCAACCCCGCTGGACCTTGCGGACCAGTCGGACCAGTAATGCCAGTGTATATAATTCTGTCGATACTTCTATCTCCTTGCTCGTTGGGCTGAATTGGTTTTGGTGTGAAACAACAAGGATTAAAATTAAAACAACTCATATTTTCTCCTTTTATATCAATGGGAAATATTCCCTTATAACACGTTATGATAAAAACTAAAATTTGTTAAATATTACTTCACTATTAAAAACAACAAAAAATATTAGGTTTAAATATTGCAATAAATTTATTTATAAATTTCTAATTTGTTATCAAAAATAAAAAAATTATTTAAAAATATATAAATTATTCAATTATTGTTTATAATTTAATTAGATTTTAATTTTTTATATTAAAATTTTTGAATTAATCATTATAGCTCTGGCATCTATAATCTTGTACTTTGCCAGCTTATATTATTAATTTTGCTGTCAATTTTTAAAACTTTTGAACATAAAATATATATGCAACTAATGGAGCGATTGAAAGAGAGCATTCGACGTAAAAAGGCTTTGTTTATTATTTTAATCATTCTTTCCTTAATTTGCGTTGTCCTTGCCGTTATTTCCGCAATCAATTTGAATGGTGGCATTTTTAACATTAATTTAGACAATGTGCCATACATTAATTTTTTGCGTGGGAGAATTGGGTTTGCAACCTTCATCTTCAATTGCATTATGGTTGTTGGTTTTATTTATCTTGTTATACTTTTAACATTTTGCAAGCCTTACCTTTCTGTTATTGGCATCTTGTTTTATCTTTATTTTGTGTATAGTCAAATTTTAATCTTCGTCAGCATAATTTTAATCTTTGGGTTTTTCAATGTATTGATTTCGATAATTTTGCTTTTGGCAATTATCCTTGTTGAAATTGCCATGTTGTTAATTGTCATTTTAGAAGTAAGCAAGTATTGCAATTGCCAAAATTATTTTAAAAGTTGCTTTAACAAAAATGATAGTAGTTTATTGTTATACACAATTGTACTGTTTGCTTTCGTTTTCGCATTCTGTTTAGTCACTGTGCTTTTAAAACAATATGTCGTTTTACTTGTTTACTAGGATTAAAATTTTAAAACAAAAATTAAATAAAAAACATATAAAATTCATTTCAATAAATAAATTAATAAAAACAATTTAGGAAAATTAAAAAAATAAATTAAAGATATAGGTTTATTATAAATTAACTTAATTTTTATTATTTTTATTAATTTTTTTAATTATTTTATATAAAATAATTAATTTTTATGTAAATTAAATAAAAAATGCTAATTAAAATATTTTTTTATTTTGTAAGTTTTTATCAATGCAAACAAAAAAAATGGCAATTTAATTTTGCCATTTTTAATTTTAATATATTATTAAATTTTTTTGTAATAATTTACTTTTTAATTAAATTTTAATTATAGTTTTTTATATTTTTTACAAATAAAATGTTTTTATCATAAATGTATTTTAATATTAAACTATTTGAAATATTTATTATTCACATATAAATTTAAATTACTTTTTACCTAACATCTTTTTTAGATACATGCCTGTGTAACTATTTTTATTTTTAGCAATTTCTTCCGGTGTGCCGACGGCAACAATTGTACCACCATTGTCGCCTCCTTCTGGACCCATGTCTATAATATAATCAGCAGTTTTAACCACATCTAAATTATGTTCAATAACAACAACTGTGTTTCCCTTACCAACAAGGCGATATAAAATTGAAACTAACTTTTTCACATCGTACGAATGAAGCCCTGTCGTTGGTTCGTCTAAAATATAAACTGTGTTGCCTGTGTCCCTGCGTGTCAGTTCGCTTGCTAATTTCAGCCTTTGTGCTTCACCACCTGAAAGTGTGGTGCCATTTTGCCCCAATTTAACATAACCCAAACCAACATCAACCAAAGTTTGCAAAATGCGTTTGATTTGTGGAATCGCGTCAAAGAAATCATATGCTTCATCAATTGTCATTTCTAAGACGTCGTAAATGTTTTTGCCTTTATATTTTACATCAAGTATTTCACGCGAATAGCGTTTACCAGCACACACTTCACAAGGCACGAAAACATCTGCCATGAAATACATTTTCAACCTTTTTACGCCGTCGCCCATACATGCCTCGCAACGCCCACCTGGGATATTGAAACTGAATTTCCCTGGGTCAAAGCCCTTTTCCTTAGCCGAAGGTGTAGATGCAAACAATTCGCGTATTTTTGTGAAAAGCCCTGAATATGTTGCTGGGTTACTGCGCGGTGTTCTTCCGATAGGTGATTGGTCAATTTGAATAACTTTATCTATTCCTTCATCGCCAAGCATTGCTTTGATTGTCTTGTCTTGGTCGCGTTTGTTCAACTTATTGAAAATTGCTTGATAGAAAATGTCATTAACCAAAGTAGATTTACCGCTACCGCTCACACCCGTCACGCATGTAAGCACTCCGCGCGGAATTGCCACATCTAAATTGCGAATATTGTGTTCATTACAGCCGAGCAGACGAATAAAACCTTTGTCCGGTAGACGCCTTTCGGTTGGCACTTCAATTTTCATTTCGCCACTTAAAAATTTGCCAGTAATTGATTTTGGGCTTGCAATCAAATCGTCCACACTGCCAGTTGCCACAACTTCGCCACCATGAACGCCTGCCTTAGGGCCGATATCCACAAGGAAATCTGCTTGACGAATTGTGTCTTCGTCGTGTTCGACAACAATTAAAGTGTTGCCTAAATCACGCAAGTTTTTAAGCGTGTCAATCAATTTATCGTTATCGCGTTGATGTAGCCCAATGCTAGGTTCGTCCAAAATGTAAAGCACACCACTTAACCCACTGCCAATTTGAGTTGCAAGCCTTATGCGTTGTGACTCACCACCTGAAAGCGTGCCTGCACGGCGAGAAAGTGTAAGGTAAGTTAAACCAACATTTATAAGGAATGAGAGCCTTGCGCTAATTTCATTCACAATGCTTTGTGCAATTGCTTGTTCAGTTTTTGTTAACTTTAAGCCAGTAATGAATGAATATAATTTAATAATAGACATGTCGCATAAATCCGCGATTGATTTGCCTTCAATTTTTATTGATAACGCACTTGGATTTAAGCGTTTGCCCAAACATTCTGGGCATACATCTTCGCTCATCAACTTGTAAATTTCTTCTTTAATGTACTCGCTTTGGCTGTCTTGGAACCTACGCATTAAGTCTGGCACAACACCCATAAATTTAGCCCCAGGTGTACGCAAATATTGGTTCAAATTTTGTGCAAGTTCGCCTTGCTCTGCCGTTTCGCCATACATCAAAATTCGCCTTGCTTCCAAAGGGATTTTATAATAAGGTGTGTTTAAAGTGAAACCGTGTTCGTGGGCGAATTTATCTAGCGCCTTTTTTGTTATGCCCAGTGCGTCAATGTTAAAGCCCATAATTGCCAACGCACCTTCATTGATTGACAATTGGTCGTTTTTAACAATTGCATTTTCACCAATTTTCACAACATAACCTAAGCCCGCGCATTTAGGGCAAGCACCAGCATGATTATTAAAACTGAACAAACTTGGCTCAATATCTGGTATTGACACACCGCAATCCACACAACTATACTTAATGCTGTACAATTTATCTGCGCCGTTTGTGTCTACAATAACTAAACCGTCAGCCATTTGCAAGCATTTGTTTACCGACTCAGTCAAACGCGACACAATGCCTTCACGCTTAACCAACCTATCCACAACAACATAAATATTGTGACGTTTATTTTTTTCCAAAACAATGCTGTCGTCCAAAGAATAAACTTCGCCGTCAACCATGACGCGCGCAAAACCATCTTTCCTTAAACTTTCAAGCACCTTTTCATGTGTACCTTTTTGGCTACGAATAATAGGTGCCATAACCAGCATTTTAGCGTTGTCTGGCGCTTCCAAAACTTTATCCACGATTTGGTCCAATGTTTGCACGGTGATTGGCTTGCCACATTTAGGGCAATAAGGTTTACCAATACGCGCAAAAAGCAGACGCAAATAATCGTAAATTTCTGTAATTGTGCCAACTGTCGAACGCGGATTGTTGTTTGTGCTCTTTTGGTCGATTGATATGGCAGGGCTCAAACCGTCAATACTTTCAACATTAGGTTTGTTCATTTGCCCTAAAAATTGACGGGCATAACTGGACAAACTCTCCATATACCTGCGTTGACCTTCAGCAAAGATTGTATCGAATGCCAAAGTCGATTTACCACAACCACTGACACCGCAAAAAACAACCAACTTGTTTTTAGGAATGGTTAAATTTACATTTTTTAAATTGTTTTCCTTAGCACCTTTTATAACAATATTTTCTAACATACTCTTCCTTTGTTTATTTTAACCAAAAAAGCAATTTTGATTAACTTTTATTTTAACATACAAATTGTAAAAATTCAACCCAAAGATAATATTTATACAAAAAAACCAGCGATGCTGGTTTTCTATGTTTAAATTTATTTTGGGTAATCGTTAATAAGCAATAAATGTTATTTAACTATTATTTCATGTCGTAACTTAATTTAACGCTTGGCCCCATTGTTGTTGCAACATAAATTGACCTTAAGTATGTGCCTTTTGCTGCAGCTGGTTTAGCTTTAACAATTGCGTCCATAACTGTTGTCAAGTTGTTGTACAACTTTTCAGCACCGAAACTAACTTTACCGATGCGAACGTGGATAATGTTTTGTTTATCCAAACGATATTCAACTTTACCTGCTTTAACATCGTTGATAGCTTTTGTAACGTCCATTGTTACAGTGCCACTCTTTGGGTTTGGCATTAAGCCTTTAGGCCCTAAGATACGTGCACAACGACCGATTGCGCCCATCATGTCTGGTGTGGTGATGCAGACATCAAAGTCTAACCAACCGCCCATGATTTTTGCGATAATATCGTCGTCACCAACAATGTCTGCGCCAGCTTTGCGCGCTTCTTCAGCTTTGTCACCACGAGTGATAACCAAAACGCGAACAGTTTTACCTGTACCTTCTGGTAATACGCAAACGCCACGAACTTGTTGGTCTGCGTTACGACCATCTACACCAAGTTTAACGTGAAGTTCAACTGTTTCGTCAAACTTTGCTTTGCTTGTTGCAACTACGGCGTCCATTGCTTCCCTTGCTGTGTAAGTTTTTGCTTTATCAATAACTTTAAGGGCTTCTTTATAGTTCTTACTTTTTGTCATTATAACCCTCCACAACAACGCCCATGCTACGGCAAGAACCTGCAATCATGCTCATTGCTGATTCAATGCTTGAAGCATTAAGGTCGCTCATTTTAGTTTCTGCGATTTTTTTAAGTTGTTCGACTGTGATTTTACCAACTTTGTTTTTAGGTGCTTTATCGCTACCCTTTTCGATTTTAGCTTCCTTCATAATAAGGTCAGCTGCTGGTGGTTGTTTTAAGATGAATGTGAAACTCCTATCTTCATAGATAGTGATAACACATGGAACTGTAAAGCCCACCATTGATTGTGTTTTGTCGTTAAATTCTTTAACAAAACCTGCAATGTTAATGCCGTGTGGACCAAGCACTGAACCAACTGGTGGTGCTGGTGTGGCTTTTGTTGCAGGAAGTTGAATGTTAACAACTGCTTTAACTTTTTTTGCCATCTCTATTATTCTCCTTTTTTAATATGTGGCGTGGTTAATGAGTCGACTATCTCTCCCACGAAAGTTCCCTCACTTTACGGCAGATGAGTTTCCGTCATTTTCATTTATAAATATAATTAAAACAAGATAAATTCAAAATGATTAATTAAAATAAACCAATTTATTTCGCATACGCTCATAAATATGGTTTGTTGTTAAAAACAATTAAGCGTTAAATTCTTCATTTTTAAAAACTGGTGTTTTAGATGCTTTTTGGCGTGATTTTGCTTGTTTCAACAATGATGAATATAAATTCTTTTCACCAACTTTATCTTTAACAAATTCCATCCAATCATTTTCAAATTGACCATTTGAACATGAATATTGCGTCAATTTGATGATTGATTTTTTATCTGTTAATTTGTTGTAAATTGCAAGTTTAACAGTTTGAACAACGCCGTCAGCATCATAAACCTTTTCAAAACCAAGCAATGTGCAATGGTTGTCCATATAAGAATTTTTAATTAATGTTTTGTAATCATTTACTGTAACTGTATCAAGAAAATTTGCTTTTTTCATAACTCTCCTTATTTATTGCTTACGCGAATTTGCGAGAACGACAACTCAACATCACTTTCGCGCCCAAACATTTCAACGCTTGCCGTAACTTTTTGATTTTCGTTGTCAACTGCTTTAACCACGCCGACAAAGTTAGCAAGTGAACCGTCAAGGATTTCAATCATATCGCCAACCTTAACATCAAGTTCCATTTTTGCTTCGTGCATGCTTGCACCGTCAACGCCCATACGTCTTGCTTCGTCGTCTGTAATACAAATTGGTCTACCTTTTGGCCCAACGAAACCTGTGATGTATTGTGTACGAGTAACAGCGTGCCAAATGTCGTCGCCATAAATCATTTTAACCAAAATGTAGCCTGGCATTGTCTTTTTAGGAACAAGCACTTTTTTGCCACGTTTCTCAACAAGTTCGTCTTCCATAGGAATGATGATGTCGAAAATGCGGTTTTGCAAATCATATTTATCAATTGTTATTTCCAAATTTTGCTTTGCAATGTTTTCATATCCTGAAAAAACATGGAGCACATACCACTTTGGTTCTTTGTCAATGTTATTATCTACAATTGCCATAAAATCTCCTTAACTAAAACAACAGACTAACTAACCAAGAACAAAGCCTGTCTAGCCCGAACAAAACAAGCGTGAAAACAAGCACAACTACAAGTACAACACCTGTTTGTTTAACCACATCTTTAAATTTTGGCCAAGTAACCTTTTTAATTTCAGAACCAGTGTCCTTAAGCGATTTAGCCAACTTGTTTGGTTTTTTAACCTTAGCATTTTTTTGTTTTTTGTTAGATTTAGCCTTCACTTCAACAACTTTGCCATTGGACTTATTTTTCAATTCTTTTGTTTCAACTTGCGTGTTATTATTTTCAGCCATAATATCTCCTATTTAGTTTCTTTATGAGCAGTCACTTTCCTGCAAGTAGGGCAATATTTATTAAGTTCCAACCTATCTGGGTCGTTTGCCTTGTTTTTAGTAGTGTTATAGTTACGATTTTTGCACTCTGTGCACTCTAAAATAATCTTTTCCCTTTTGCTTTTTGCTTTCTTTGCCATATTACGCTCCTTTTAATTATATCCATAAACCAACAAAACACAAGGTGTTAAGTTGAAAGGTGCTTGAAGCAATTTACATTATTGCTTAAAAAAACACCTGCTTTGGTGTACTTTCATATTAGCACATTACAATAAACTTGTCAACACAAAAACAAAATTTTTTTTAATTTAATTATTTAATTAAAGGGATTCATTTACGCATCTCATTAACAAATAAACCAATTCATTTCGGTTTCACTAATAAATATAGTTTGTTGTATTCACAAAAAAGCACGCATAGTGCGTGCTTATACTGTTTAAATTACTCCTCTTCCCTTGTGTCTAAATTGGCTTGGGTCGTTGGTTGTTCTGCCATTGCATCTACATCGCCATCTAATGTTTCTAAATCGGCATTCTTTGGCTTATTTTCAAGGCTACCATTTGTCAATTCTTTTGGTTGGCGTGGCTTTTGGCTAACTTTATTACCTAACATTGCTTCAATGAAACCAATTTTAGTGCCTTTAACTTCACAAATCAACCTAAAAATTGTGTATGCTAAGAATAAAAAGCCTAAACTTGCAATCACATTTTGGTAAACATGCATACCTTCGTAAAGGTCAAGCGTTGGTGAACCAAATTCCAAAGCAAAATAAATAATGCTTTCCATTACAACAAATAATGCGCAAATAATAAATAAATCAATCATCCTTTTACGTGTTGTTTTATCCACAATAACAATTGCCATTAATGCGAGTGTAATTGCAAGCATAGCAACAAAATTAATGCCTACGCCTCTAAAATAGTTGGTTAAAGTTTGCCATGCAAAACTGATGACGAAAAGCACAAAAGTCAAAATATATGAAAGTTTTAAGTTTTTAGACATAATCTACTCCTTTCTTTATTATAAAAAATATTTCCACTTTTTGCAAATAAATGTGCACAATTAACTAAAATTAACTTACATTTACAAGTTTAAGCAAAAGAATATTGCCAATTTTTGGCAGGTTTGGGGCAGATTTTTTAGATTTGTGTGGTAAAAATGTGTAAAGCAGGAGGAATAAATGGAAGAAACACTTGAACTTGCAATGAAAAAAATATCTGAACTTGAGCGCAAGTTAGAAAATTATTACCAAATATTGTTTATTGAAAACGAGTTAGATTTCATTTTAAGGGGTAGTTACATTGTGGAAGATGAACTAAGCAAAGTTATTTCAGGCAACTATGAACTGAGCACTTAAAAGGAGAAAGAATGAACACAAGTTTAGACCAACTTAAACAGGAACTGCTCACACAAAAATCTGCCATTGAAGCAAAAGGTGGAACAGTGAGCACAACCTACACAAACCCAAGCCCTGCCGAGATAACTGCAGGCATAAACAGCATATCTATTTTGGACACCAGTTCCGCCACAGCAACAGAAGCCGATGTTTTAAAAGGTAAAACTTTTTATGCGGGTTCGTCATCAATAAAAACTGGAACTTTTGAAGCCATTACAGAAGATGATATGAAATTGTTCTTTAACAATGTTACACCGGACACTACCACTGTAAAAGATTTTCACGTTTGGCCAGGCACAACCACCTTACGCCCATATTTTATGGCAAATAATTCCGCTAAAATCAACTTATATTTTAGCGATGAAATTCAAACCATTGGGGAACATGCCTTTGAAGATTGCGTGAATTTTAGTTTCAAAAACTTTTATGAAGTTACTAACCTTAAAAATTTGAACCACTATGCCTTTCGCAATTGTAAGTGCTTTGATTTTAGCAATTTACCTGCATCAATTGAATATTTGGGGAGTTCAGCATTAGCCAATACATGCATTGATAGTTGTACGACAATCAAAATTAATGCAAACATGACATCGTTTGGCTCGCAAAGTTTAGCCAATGAGTCTGTTATCAGAAGACATATGCAAAACCTTGACCTATCTGAATTTACTGGGCAATATTTAGGTGAAGGCATGGTGTACGGTTATATTTTCCATTGTAATTTTGTTACACCTTCAACTCTTTTAGAGGTACCAGCTAGTTTTAACTCATGCGGTGGATTTATACACGTGACAATAGGAAGCCAAATTACAAGGGTTGGTGGCTCCAGCCTTTCCATTGCTGTGGATGAAACAGATGAAAATAACATCATGCAGGACATAACCTTTGAGGGTGAAACACCGCCAAACTTTGGTTATCGTCCTTTTGGCCCTCCATCTAAACGCACAAATTTGAGAATTTATGTGCCAGACCAATCCATAGAGGCATACAATGCAAAATCGCAATTTACTCAATACAGCAGTTGTGTGGTGCCTATGTCGCAAAAACCTTAATTATCCTTATTTAACGCACCTTGTTCGGTGCGTTTTTTTGTGCCATAAACACGGACAGCGTTTTGTGCCTTGTATTTGTCGAACCTAATAAGTTCAGTCGACACAAGTTTACCAGACACATATTTCTGCCTATATGATTTTATTTCCATGCCAACGCTACCTTTTTTTAATAAAAAACTTTGGTCGTCGTATATCACTTTGTCGGTGTATTCTAGTTTATCGTCTTTTATAATTTCCTCATTCGGAAGGGTTGTTGAAATTATTTCATTTATAAGTTTAAAGTTTGTATCTCCTAAACTTTCACCAAAAATGCGAATACGAATTTTGTTTGACGTAAAATTAGTTACAATGATGATTTTTGTGCCAGTGTTGTTTTTAAATTTTAAATCACTGCTACCAAAGTTGACCATTGCGTCGAAGCCATATTTAACATAGCCAACTTGTTTGCTGTGTTTGTTGGCTTCCACAATTTGAAGCCCTGCCAAAAGTGCGGAATTATAAAGAGTTGTAGAAACTTGGCAAACCCCGCCACCAAGACCGTCCACAAACTCGTTGTTAACAATAATTTTTGCTGGGCGATAACCGTTATTCATTGTCCTTCGCCCCACGGTTTTATTGAATGAAAATATTTGGTCTGGTGCAATTTCGCACATATTAAGGCTGTTTAACGCGTTTTTAATGTTGTGTTTGCGGTCGGCTGACGAACTTGCAATGTTTGTGCTGAAATCTGCCCTTAAATTTGTGTATTTTTCAAACTCGCATGCGTAAACTTGCGGTTTAATTGAAATTGTTGGCAAATTAAATTGCATTGGCTTATTTGATAAATAGTTGGTTGCAATTTGATTGTATAGTTTTGTTTTATCCAACTTTAAGCCTTCTGTTTCCTTTTTGATGAAAAACACCTTTTCGCTGTTTGGTATGGTAGTTAGTGTTGCATTTTGTGCGGGCTTTTCAATGTTTTTTTCCATTCTAGTTATTAGCAAATTTAAATTTGGATAAAGGTAATTTAATGCAACATCCACATCAATTGAAGCGTTTAACATTGAAAGTAAAAGTTGTTGACGTGACTCTTTGTCTTTTAAACGATTAAATTTGTTTAACTCCTGATTTATGCTGAAAACTTTGCTGGTTTTAATGTTTGGTTTCAGGTTATATTCAAAGGCTCTTGCGTTGTAAAAAAACTCCATACTTTCATTTTCACATGGGGTAGATTTTTGGGTTTTTGTTTCTGTTTGCGGGTTATTGTTAGAGATTTCTAAATTATTGCTTTGTAACCTAACACTTAAATTTGTTGGTTTTAAATTGATTTTAGCATTAAATTTATAAACTTCACCAGAATTTGTAACCAACATTGTTGGCATTTTTAAGTGTTGCGTTTGACTAACGCATTTAAAAACAAGAACGCTTAAACAAACAAAAATTACACATAACGCGACCTTGAATTTTGGTTTTTTCATATGCGTATTATGTGTAATTTTGTCGATTTTTAAACTTATAATATAGATTTAACTATTCTTCAACATTTGGAAGACTGTCGTTTGGGTCACCGTCGGTTTCGTCATAATCGATGCCCACAACTTGGCTTACATCACCCAATTTTTTTGCAATTTTGCGTGAAGATTTGGTTGCCAACTCTATATTGTTGTTTGCTTCGTTGATTTTTGACTGAGTTTTAAGCAGGAGATTAACAAACTTTTCAAATTCTTGCTTAAATGTGGACAAAACTTGCCAAAGCTCACTGCTTCGTTTTTCAATGTAAAGTGTTTTGAACCCGAGTTGCAAACTATTTAAAAGTGCAGTCAAAGTGGTTGGCCCACACACAACGATTTTAAATTGACTTTGCAGTGTTTCCATTAAATCCACATCGCGCACAACTTCGGCGTATAAGCCTTCAATTGGCAAAAACATCACAGCAAAATCGGTGGTGTCTGGCACGGATATGTATTTTTCCTTTATTGATTTTGCTTCTTCCTTTATGCGCTTAACAAGTTGTTTTTGTGCGCGGTCAATTGCGTCCTTATCCATGCTGTCGCTGGCTTCGACAAGGCGGTTATAGTCTTCAAGTGGGAACTTGCTGTCGATAGGAAGGTAAACTTCATTGTCGTCCTTACCTGGCATAACCACAACGAAATCGACGCGTTCTTTGCTGTTTTTCTTAATTTGAACCTGTGCTTTATATTGGCTTGGTGCAAGCATTTGCTCCAACAACGAACTTAACATAACTTCGCCCCAACCGCCACGCACTTTAACATTGCTAAGCACTTTTTTAAGGTCACCAACACCAGTTGCCAAACTGCGCATTTCACCCAAACCTAAGTTTACGCTTTCCAAGCTTTGCTGAATTTTGGAAAAACTTTCATTAAGGCGTTGTGAAAGTGAATTGTTAAGCTTTTCATCAACTGTTTCGCGCATTTTGTCCAACTGCTTTTCGTTTTGTTGACGCATGTTGTTGAGTGCCAAATTGACATCAAAGGTCAATTTTTCAATGCGTTGCTCGTTCCTTGTTGTAAGTTCGTCCACGCGTTTTGAAATGCTTTCAAACTCTTGCTTTTGCAGAACTGTTAACCCATTGATTGTGTTTTGTGTCATCACTTCGCTGTTTTTCAATTGTTGCATAATCATGTTGTTGACCAGTTGATTTTGCTCCTTTTGATTGTCTAACATTGCTTTTAATTTGTCTTGGTCGAAGCCTGTCCCATTTACTGCTTTCTTTTTGTACATAACCACAAAAGTGATGAGTGTAATGAGCCACACTCCACCGAATATTGAACCTAAAACTATTAGTGTCATTTGTTTTCCCTTTTAATATTTAAATTTTAAATACGCCTTTTATAAGTAGGATATTTAAAAATAAACTAGTTGCTGATATAGGAATAATTATATATAAATTTGTTTAATTTGTAAATTAAATGAGTTTATCATTTTAGTTTGTTACCTTAGAAGGTTGACACAAAAGCATGCTGAAAATGTAAATTGAAAGAATTAAGTTCTTTAAATTACAAAGAGCATCTATAATCTTTTATCAAAGCAAAGAAAAAAGCCGTTATGGCTTTTAAACTAAATTTTAAATGCTAAGGCAAAACAGGTTCCTTGCCCTGTAACAACAAATTTGTTGCTTGCACGCCTGTAACATGGCTTTCCTGAATTGCGTGCGCAATCACAACAATTTTTGCAGATTTTTTTAAATAGTCGTTATCATAAGTAGTGGCAAATTTAAATTCAATTGAGAAATTTTGGCTACCTTGATACGCAATTTGTGTTGCGGAAGTTTGGAACTTTTCAAGTTCGTCTGCGGTGGAATCGTACAAAACTTTTGTCGCACTTGTTGTACCACTGCCATTAACTTGATAAAATTCTGTTTGAACAGGTGTTGTCATATCGTCCACATAAACGCTACATTCCAACACTGCCCACATGCCAACTGTTCCGTCGTTGATGACTGTGCCAGAGCAATACACTGTTGAACCAGGAACAATCATTGCGTTGTTCACAACCGAACTGCCACTTACAACACCTATTTGAGGGTCATTATCGTCAAATTTGACACGAATGATACCAGTTGTTGCAGTGGCTTGTTTTTTAGTTGCGGTTGCTGTGAAGTAAGCGTAAGCCCCACCCATTGAAACAACAAGGGTAAGGACAAACACGATTACCCACAAAAGAACCGACTTAAAATACCCCGAATGTATTTTTTTCAAACTACCACCTATAATTAAATATTAATCCTTAGGTCGATTATTGTCAAACAATTTTTACTAACTTTGAATTTTAAAACCAAAGCAATGCCAATAATTTAGATTTTTAAGTTATTTTTTGCAATAATAAAAAAATAAATACTGCTAAAAAAACTTGTGTGGAATTTCTGCTAGATTATACATGCAAAATTGTTATTCTTATATTCAAAACCCCACTGAAAAGCCCCAAAGATACGACACAATGTTTGAAATTGATTGAAAATATTTAATTTTATCCTAAATTAATTTTAAAATAGTTTAGTAAATTTCAATTTCTTTTTTAACCTTGTTTACTTTTTTGTTTTTTTTGGTTATACTTAAATTATGCTAAATCTAATTGTTGCACCTGCACAATACAATAAAAATGGTGAAAAAATAACAAAAAAAATCGTGCATTTTTTAAAGGCTGAAAACAAGGAATATTCAGTTTATTTTTTTACAAATTTTGATGAACTAGACGCACAAGCGCGTGAACTTACTGAGCAATTAGAAACTGAATTTGCAATAATTGGTGATGAACTGGTTTTAAGCCATTTTTTAAATAATGTTAAAGACATAACCAAAATCAAAATTGGCATTATCCCCATCTCAAAACATGATGATTTTGCAAACTACCTTGAAATTAACATTAACCCTATACAAGCCATTAAAACGATTTTGGAAAATAAAATTGAGCATGTGGATTTTTTAATAATGAATAACAAGATTGTTTTGAACAACATCTCGATTGGCGCAAGTGTGGAGTTGTTTGAAATTTATAATTCATACAAAATTAAGAACTACATCACGCGTAAATTTGCCACACTTAAACATGCCAACAAAATTGAAGATTTTGAAATTTTAATCGACAACAAAACCAACAAACCCAAAAAGGAAATGGTTTACGAATTGTGCGTTTCAAATGGTGGCATTTTAAATGGGAAACATGTCAATCCGCTTGCAAATGTTAAAGACGGCTTATTTAATTTAAGTTACTCGGTAGATTTGGAAGCTAAAAACAAAAAATCTTACCTTTTCAAATTCAACACTGGTGAACAAATTTACAACGAGCACACAAAACAGGTTTGGCTAAGCACAGTTAGTTTGAAAAAGCCCGAAGGTGATTTAAAAGTAATGGCAGATGGTGTTATTGAAACCCACCCAGAAATCAACATTAACATTGTTGAAGGTGGGCTTAAAATTTACAGGTAAAACACAATTTAACAGATAAAATTAGGAAATTAATTCAATTATTTGGTAATTTATTTAAAAGTTGATATAATAAAATAAACTTGGGGGTTATTATGATTGATATTATTGCAAAATGGGCAGGTTTTGCTGGGATAATTGTATCTCTTGTGGCTGTCATTATTTTATTTTTAACAAGGCAA
Organism: uncultured Clostridia bacterium; assembly: GCA_934772045.1. Taxonomy (GTDB): domain Bacteria; phylum Bacillota; class Clostridia; order Christensenellales; family UBA1242; genus Onthoplasma. Next base: position 342,587 of record CAKVMH010000001.1, on the reverse strand, counting down.
AATATTTTGGACATTTTAGACAAAGATGTTATTTTGTTTGATAAAAACTTTGAACTTAAGAAAGAAGCGATTGAAAAAGCATTGTTAATGGCTGATGAAATTGGTGAAAAGGGCGACCAAATTAAAATGAATTATCAATTTAATGAAAACGCCAAGAAAACTTACAATGAATTGTTATGCGTTGTTTCAAATATGAGTGTTGCAGATGAATTTTACATGTTGGCAGTGGACAGCAATTATGCTGTAAGTCCAGCACAAATTGCAAACTTTAAATTGATGTGTAGGCAGGACATTGGTTTAAGCAACAAAAAATCTAAAATCTTAAAACACACTAAAAACCCAGTTGCAGAGCAACGTCCACAACAACCTAATTATAACGGTCAAGTTGAAACACCAAGGCAAATGCCTTACTCTCAACCAGCACAACAGCCAAGGCAAGTGCAACAAATGGCACAAACTGCACCTCAAACAGTACCAGTGCAACCAAATAATGTGCAACGCAGTGCGCCACAACCAACACAAAGCGCACAACCTCGCCCTCAACAACCAAGGCCTATGCCAACAAACCCACAAGCACAAGCAACTAGGCCAACACCAACCACTCCACCAACTAACCCAAGGGCTTAATTTAAACAATATATAAAACAATGACAACTTTACTAAACTAATTTAAGTTTATTTAAACGAATAAAAAACAATTTTCTTTACGAAAATTGTTTTTTCTTTCTTTTTACTTTTTCTTGCCCTTAGCCATTGCTTTTTGAAGAAGAGCTTTAAGTTGATTAATATCACCAACAATGTTTGCTTTCCTTAAACAAACATATTCTGCACTGTTGAACACAAGCACCAAACGATTATCATCTTCAAGGTAACTTGTTAAACTTTTAAGTGAATGTAAGTTTTTAGCAAATTCTTTGCCGTCTTTCATCAAAACTTCGGTGCAAGTGGTGTTATCAATTGTAATAGCCAACTCGTCCATTTCATCCAAGTGTTGCCCATAAAATGATTTTTTTTGCGCCCTGTTTAAGCTTACAGGTATCATCAAATAAAGCACTTGAAGCACCACCAAACACGCGATTAACACGATGTCCAACACAAAAGATTTTTTGTTGACAATGTCCACAACTAAAAGTGCCACCATAAGAACCAACATTATTGGAATCATAATTGCAATAACTTTGTCCTTAGTTCGCCTTTGTGAACGATAAACATATCTTGCACTTGTAAGGCTATCTTCTAACTCATATTTATATTTACACTCAAACATAATTCTCCTAAATCTTTTCGTTTAAACTGTAGCGCTCTTTCTTGCGCTTACGGACGATTACAAATATAACAACAACTGTAGCAATAACTGCCAAAGACAATGAAATGATTAAAATCAATTGCCACAACTTGAAAAGCACCCTTTGCTGTGTGATTGCAAAACTGTTTATTGCAAAATTGGTTTGGCTTAAATCAACCACAATTCTGCCGTCTACCACTGATTTTGCCAACTCAACAGAGTCATTTGATGTTACAAGCAAAACCTTCCTAAGCCTTTCCACATTTGGCAATAGCAAAGTTAAATTGTTGTTTATTTCTGTTTCGACCGTGTCATTGACTAAGTGTAACACATAACCCACAACAAAGTCTTCATTTTTACCTAAAAATTTTGAAATGTTTGGATACATGTCCACAAACTTCCCTGTGCCAGAGCGCACAACATCGATTTTGAGTTTTGCACCTATTGGGATAAGGTTTGCCAGTTCATGTCTTGTGCCGTCTTTTAAGTTAGTTAAGCCTTTATCGTTCCTCAGTTCGATTTCGCCAAAGCCTTCCACTTGCGCAGACACTCTATAAGGGTATACATTGGCTGTTGTTCCATTGATTTTAATTTTATAGTTTCCCGCATCATCGCCTTTAAGCACATTATCCGCATTAATTAAAATGTTTTTATTTTTACCTACATTAACCTTGCCGTCAGTATCTTTTGCGAATGCAATTTTAAGGTCCAAATAATTTGGTGCTGTTACATCATCACCAGCAAGCACACCAACCCAAGATAAAGTTGAATCCACATTAAATTCTGCATAATCCGTTCCGTCGTAAACTTTGTCGTAAACTTTTACGCCATTAAGTGTTATTTCCACTTTTAAAATGCGCATTGCCCTTTCAAACAACAAGCTGTTTTGATTAAGTACAAAGTTAGGGTTGTTTAGTGCAATATTTTGAAGATATAAGTTGTAAAGACCTTCGTCCTCGTTAGCACGCCCAGTTTCAACTTGTACATCGCCGTTTGTGTAAGTGATATAAGCCTTAAGGTTTGCTAAATTAATGCTGAAATTTTCATTATCTGCCGAATAATTATAGCTTCTTGCGCCATCTGTAAAATACACAAAATTTAACAATTCGGTTGGTGTTTTAAATGTGTAACCCTTTTCGCCTTTGCCTGCGTAGTACTGTTGATAAGGTTCTTTACTTGCAAACTTGTTTGTGTCCACCCTAACACTAATTTCTTTAGGTGCAATTACAAACAAAACTTGGTTGGTAATTTCCAATTGACTAAGCCACGCCCAGCCCGCATCTGCGATCTGCTTTTTGAATGATAATTTAACAGAATATTGCCCTGCATCTTTTGGAAGTGATGGGTTTGTTTCGTAACCCACGATTGTGTTATTTTGCAAAATGTTTTTGTAGTAATTCACTTCCAAATAATCAACAAGCAAACTTGCTATCTCAATCTGGTTTGTGCTAGACGAGCCAACAGTCAATTTCTGTTCCTTACCATTACCTAAATTGTCGCAATCAAAGGTTGTGCTGAATTTGTTGTCGGTTGAATTTACTGTGATAATCGGTTGCACTTGCAATTCAATACAAATGTCGCCAACAAATGCATATTTGAAATTTCTGTTTTCTAACGCAATATCGGTGATGCCGTAATTTGCGAGTGTTTCACTTGTCAGGTCTGAAATTGCATCGCCCTTTGTGTAAACTGTTGAACCATACTGATTTTGTGTACGTTTAAGTTTATAGATTTTTACACCAGAAACCCTAAAGTATTCTCCACGCCCATAGTCAAACTGGTAACTTATTGTTGAATTTGTTAAATATCCTTTTCCCTTTTCCAATGATTGTGCACCATTAGATTGGAATGAGGTTCCCCCAAAAGTTAAAACCATGCTGAATAATGTTTGTCCATTGTGCCTATAAAAATTATCTGCTTGAACATTTGTGGATATTATAATGTGTTTTTCTTCAATTTTATAAATTAGGTAAACATTGAAAATGTCGTTATCCGACAAGCAATTATTGCTTAACATTTCCGAAATGTAGAACTGTAATTCATAAAGTCCTTTGCCTTTGTCGTTGATGGTTAGACTGCCAACCCCTTCATTGTAAATGTATGCCGAAGCCAAAACCACACCTTCCCAGATGTTGCGATTTACACCGTCTAATGTAATTGTTTTAAGCTGAACTTTTATGCGCAAAATGTTGTCTTCAATTGTAATAATCGGTGTACCTGAAAGTAATGTTTCATCGTTGTCTATAATTTTGCTGAAATAGATGTTGGCAAATTCATCAGCCGTGATTGTTTTATTATCGTTGCCTATAATTTTGCTGTTTCCAACCGTTGATGAATTAACATTAACGCCTATTTTAATGCTTTTGTAACTAATTGTGAACACGATTGCATATCTGCCATTGTCGTCAGTTTGTGCATAATAATTGCCAATTTTGAAACTGTTGTCTTCGTATGTTAACTTCACATATTTAAAGAAATTAACTGTTGGGTCATAAACTTGTGATGTATTACGTATTATTTGGTCGCCAACAAAATAATATAAAATCTTCCAATCTTTTTCCCAACTATTTTCATTGTAAGTGTATGGCGTAAACGCTGAATATGTCTCTAGCACTAACTCATGTTTATAATAAGTTTGCTCCGCATTAAATGGTTCAGTGTTCAACACATATTTGTTATTTTTCAAAACATATATGTGGTCAGTTTCGTTTGCAAATGATGTCTCGTCGTAACTATATGCCTTGTAAGCATATTTTAAATAAGTCATTTTTTCAAACATGTAACCTTTTGACTTATCTGCATTCATGTCTATTTGCAAACTATCTAAGAATGAAATTTGCGTTGCGTTTTCTTTGTTTGCAACACTAACAATCGGGTTACCTTGGTAGCCTTCTGTTAATATCCTTATGTCGTAGTAATTTATGTTCAATAAATAAGTGGCGGTTTCATTATCCTTAATGCTGTTGATTGTCAAATCAGTCAAAGTGGTTGTAGGGTTTGAATAGCCTTTATAATTCCAACCATGGGCAGAAAGCCCTTCTTCTTGCACTGCATTTGCACTGATTTTAATTGTTGCGCCATATGGTATGTTTTTAAACACGCGTTTATCTGCGTGACCATCAACAGGTATTGTAACGCTAACACCGTCAAGTTTTGCTTCTATTGTAATTTCAGGGAAACTAATATAATTAAACTTCCCACTTTCGTTATTAACCAAACCATAATTAACTGTAAAAGTGTAAGTGTGACGAGTGTAAACAAGGTGCAAATTCAAATTAATTACGCCTTCATTGTCCGCCTTCCCGCACTCGCTAACAAGCCCACTCAATTGTTCTGCTGTAAATGTGTGGGTTATTTGCGTACTTTGGTTTTCATTTTCCATAATTAAACCATTATAAACATGCTTTAAGTTGTGTGCATCAACGAAATATGCGTTGCTAACATAATATCCTGTTGTGATTGTAAAATTAAGGTTTAAGTTTGAAATTTTAATTTCGTAACTACCAATTGTTTCAGTTTCGCCGTCTAAAATGCTGTAGGTCAAATTAAATTTGTATCTAGTTTCTTTTGTCAAAATTTGAATTGTGTGTAAACTTGCACCTTCAGTACGGAATACAAAACTCATCGAGGTGTTTTGTCGTACTGTGCCATTGTAATTGTAACCCACAAGTTCAAAACCAAAATACAAATCCCCACCTAATTCAAGCACATAGTCAGTGTTAGGTGAAAGTTGTTCCTTTGAAATGTCAATTGCAGTTTTTTCACTGTCTGATTGTAAATAGATTTTTGCTTGGCTTAAATCATAAGCATTTGTGTTATTGATGGACAAATTTAGCCATAATCCCGGCATAGAATACTCAACCGTGATTGTCGCATTATCCTTTTCAATTGTATAAGTGAATGCTGGTATTGTTGGGTCATCTAGCGAGAAATTAGTTTGGAAATTTTCAGTGAAACGGTTGAATAAGTAATTAAAAGTGTCACCATCTTGGCTATTGCCTTGCTTTGGGGCGGAAATAAGTTTAACTTTATCATATAAATGCAAATTTGTTGCTGTAATTGCTATAAAACTATCATTTTCCCCAACTTCATAAACAAAGTTGCCACCAGAATTATCTTTGTCATAAGTTGTTCCGTTGTACTCTATGCTGATGTCAGCCATAATGACGCTTTCGCCACTATCTAAGGTCACGGCATTGATGATGTATGTTAAACTGTAAGTAAGCAAACTTTCAAAATCATATACGTCAATTATTCTATTTCCATTTTCATCATAACTTTTTAAAAATTCGCTCGTTAGGCTGAAACTTAATATATTACCGTCGTACAATTTCTGGCTGTCAGTAAAACCAAAACCATTTATTGTAAACCCGTCGTTTGCTGTCAGTTTAATTGTTATTTCGTCGTTTAATTTAAAGGGCGTTTCAAAAATAACCTGATTTTGGTTGCCTGGTGTAACAAAACTTTCTGTGGTTTTGCCGTCACGCGTTAAATAAAGCCCTATTTCATTAATTGTGTAAACCTTTTGTGTTGTCCCATCTTGTAATGGTTTTTGTAATTCAAGTTGATTAATGTTATTTAGGTGCAATGAATACTCATTTTCTTCAAACAACATGTAAACAATTTTGTCTGTTGGGGTAAGTTTATCAACTCCAACTGTAATTTCAGCTGTTGGCGTGACACCATCGTTTATGACAAGGTTTGTCACATCATCATTCGATACAAACCCCAAAAATGTGTAACCTACATTTTCTTCTGCGGTTTTGGTTATTGTGTTTGAATTGCCACGTTCTAAATAAATTGGTGCTTCAATGTTGTAACTGCCCGTCATAGGTGTTATTTTGTTTGACGCTTTGTAAACAGCAAATCTAAATTCAATTTTATAATTAACTGGTGCAAAATCGACAACCAATTCAAAATCTTCGTCTATTTGTTGGTTTAATTTAAACTTGTTGTTAGTTATGCAGGCTGTTGCGGTTGTATTGTCCGCACTTATCTTGTTGAATGTGTAATACTTGTAACCTTGATTGCTAACTTCTTTATTTGCGGTCAACTCAAAGCCCAATATTGAAGCAGTGTTAGTTTTAACAAGATATTGTTTTTTCGCTTCAATTTCTGCGTGATATGAGTTCGGTGTTATTGTAAGCGCGTCCAAAAGGTAGGTTTCATTTTCGATTGCCACATCAAGGGCTTTAATTGTTGTTTTTATCGAAACAATATGTAATTTATCATACTTTAAATTTACGATTATTTGTTTTGAAACACTATCTAAAACACTGAAATTCAAACTAAATTCGGTTGTCCTATTTAAATTATCTCTTACACGATTAAAGCCGGGTGTTTTATTTTGGTTAAGCTCGGTTATTTTATTATCTACGCTAATGCTAGCGCCTATTAAATCAATGTTTACACTTGTTTTTATATCATTCTTAATGTCAACTTTAAACGCAAGTTCCACTTGTTCATCTAAACGATAGCGCCCATTTTGAATTGGAACTTTGTGTGTTTTTGTTGGTGTTTCGCCTTCCATCCTATCATTCAAAGTGTAATAGGTATCTAAATTATTGTCCTTATACACATCGCCAAAATAGAAGTAACTGCCGTTTTTATATAAAATACTGTCTAAATATTTGCCATTGCTTGCATCTTCTTGTCTGTAAAACAAAGTGCCGTTTTCTCCGTCGGCAGACTCAATTCGCGCGTAACTTGCAATATTAATTAAATCAACAGCACTGCTAACATCAACATTAGTGTAAATGTAATCAAATACTGGGTCAATTGTCACATTTTCAACAATTTTACTTATTTGTAATGTGGAAGTTTCATTATAACCATCGTTATCTAAATCTAAATACGAAATTGTGTAATCAACATTAAAAGGCTCATTATTTTCCGCTTGATATGTAATGCTAAAATCATCAGTTTTAAAAAGTTGAGCATCGTTTAAAACTTGATTACCATTAACCAACCTTGTGACCGATGTTGAAGACGCCACATCTTCCGTAAACAATAAACGCCAACCAACAATTTGAAAGCCTTTTGAAGCTGTTGCCTTGATCGGATCAATTTTTGTTTCGCCCAATAGATATTCATTGTAGCCCGTAGAAGTGCCTGCATCGACGTTAGAAAGATATGGTGTTTGATTGTCGTCACCCAAAAGGTAATGGTTAATTTTTGTGTTTAAAATTTCTGCACCATATGTGCTGGTTTTAGGCAAACAAACAATTAGTGACAAAATTGCCACTATTGCACTAAATATTAACCTAAATGCACCTTTTTTCATCAATCTCCAATGCAACTGTTGCCAGCAATTGCCCCGTCAGCAACAGCCGTGATAATTTGTTTGAATTTTTTACTTAATATGTCCCCACATGCGTACAAATATTTTACACTTGTTTCGCAGTTTTCGTCAACTAAAATGTAACCGTTTTTGTCCTTTTTGATATTTATATCAACAAAGGTTAAATCTGGCGTGAACCCGATTGCAACAAACAGCCCATCGACTTTCATATTTTTTGTAGTTTTCCCTTGTTTAATATCAATTGATGTTAGGTTTTCATCACCATATAATTTTGTTATTTCCGCTGGTGTAATTATCTGTACATTTTTTAATTTTTTAACATTTTCAACATCTTTTGGGTTGGCGCGGAAACTGTCTTTCCTGTGAATTAACACAACTTTTTTTGCAAGGCGTGATAGGTAAACAACATCGCCAATTGCAGTGTTCCCACCACCCACTACGGCAACTGTTTTATTTTTGAAAAATGCTCCGTCACAACTTGCACAATAACTAATGCCTTTACCTATAAGGCGTTGCTCGTTTTCAAAGCCCAACATTCTAGGTTTTGCACCGCATGCCAAAATCACTTTTTTTGCACTGTAATTATTTTGGGTTGTTTTAACACTAAACCCTAGTTTCGTTTGTGTAATTTTCTTAACCGTTTCATATTCTAATTTAAGCCCACAACTCAATGCGTCTTGTTTGATGTTTTCAGCCAAATCAAAACCCGCAATTTTATGCATGCCTGGGTAATTGTCAATTTCAGGCGATAAACTTGCCTGCCCACCAACACCTAATTTTTCCAAACACAAAACATTAAGCCCTGCCCTGCATGCAAAAATGCCAGCACTTAAACCCGCTGGCCCAGCACCAACAATAATCACATCATATTTCATAATAATATTGTACCCAAAAAACTTAAATTTTCCAAATAAATGCAAACATTTTAAAAAAATTAAAAATTAAGTTTTTTTTAATTAAATGGTGGGGTTTCCTAGCAATTCTTATTGCCATGTTGAAATAATTAAAATTAAATAATTCGCGTAAAATTAGATTTTTATCATTATTTTTTGTATTTTTTAATTAAATTTTAAAAAAAATAATAATTTATATATTTTTTATTCAATTTTTAATGATTTTTTAATAATAAAATTTATTTTTTATTTTATTTTTTAATTACACCTTTAAGAATTTTGTTCAAATGACAAATTTAAACAATTGTCAAAATTACACATTTTATTGACAAATTTTGAATATTTTGCTATAATTAATAATGTAAATCATCGCATAGAAGGAGTATTTATGGTTGACAAATCAAAATGCATTTCATGCGGGGCTTGCATTTCAATTTGCCCAGTTAACGCAATTAAATTTGTTGACGGCAAAGCACAAATCAACCCCAAAAAATGCATCAAATGTGGCAGTTGCGCACAGTTTTGCCCAGTAGGTGCAATCACAATTGATACAAAAGAAAATACTTAGTAACCCTTTTGTTTATTGTAAAATGGCACTGCTTATCTTTATTTGTTATGTAAAAACATTTATAAATTTGTTGCAACATGTAATGAATTAATTTATTGTGCAACTTATAAAATAACATTGTTGTTAAAAAAGAAAACGATTTTTAATAAGTCGTTTTCTTTTTTCTATCTTAACAATGTAATTTATAATTTGTACATTTTTGTTTGAGCTCTTTTGCAACTTCTATATTCTTAGTGTTTGCCACACCCATAAGCCTGCCAATTTCTGCATACAAGTTTTCACCTTCAAGACAAGTTGCCTTTGTTGTTGTGGTGTTATCTTTTGTTTGCTTTTCAACTTTTAAATTATGGTCTGCCATTGCACAAATTTGTGGCAAATGTGACACAGCAATTATTTGCTTATTTTTACTTAACCGCGCCATATATTCAGCCACAATCATTGCAATGTTTCCACTTAAACCGCTGTCGATTTCATCAAATACAATCGTTTGAATGTTGTCAACTTCACTAACCACAATTTTATGTGCCAACATAACACGGCTCATTTCACCACCAGAAACCACTTTATTGAGTTCTTTCAACTCAAAGCCTAAGTTAGAACTGAACATAAATTCAACCCTATCCGCGCCAGTAGAACTATATTTTTCAGGAATACGCTCGAACTTAATTTCAAGCCTTGCATTTGGCATGCCAAGCGCACGCAATTCGTCCTGCATTTTGGCACACAATTCTTTTGCTGTGGCTTTGCGTAAAATTGTAAGTTTATCTTGCGTTTTTAAAATGTTTTCCACAATTTGCTCGCGTTCAGTGCACAACTTTTCATAAATTTCTGTGCTGTTTTGTATGTTGAAAAGCGATTGAGCAATTTTTTCCTTATACTTCATCATGTTTTCATAATTGCCGTCGTATTTCCTAAACATGGTTTTTATGTAATCTAACCTATTGTCCACATAATCAAACCTTTCCTGGTCGAAAACATTTGTGTCCAAAATTTGTTTAATTGTTTCGTTAATATCTTCCAACTCAATCCTTAAACTTTTTAACCTTTCCCTTAATGATGAAAACTTTTCACCCAAATCAGCTATACCTGTCAAAGCTTTTTCTGCTTCAACAATGTTTTCAATTGCCGATGGATTATAACTACTTTTTGCGCACAATGATAAACTGTGGGTTAAATTTTCGTTCACTTTTTCAAACTGTTGCATTGCTCGTTTTTCTTCTTGCAATGTTTCAAATTCATTTTCCTTTATATTTGCATTTTCAATTTCTTGCAATTGAAATGTGTAAAGGTCAATTAAAAGTTGTTTTTCTTTATCTTCGCCACCAAGTGCTTTAATTTGTTTATCAATTTCACGCACCTTTTCAATGTTATCATTGATGCTGTCTAAAAACTTATATGCAGTTTTGCTGAAAAGGTCAATAATTTTAAGTTGATAATCATTGTCTAAAATTGCCAAATGCTCACTTTGCCCATGAATATCAACCAGTTTTAAGCATATCTTTTTAACCATAGCAACAGGCACAAGTTCACCATTGATTTTGCAAATGTTTTTACCATTCACGTCTAATTCGCGTGACAAAAACATTTCTTCGCCACACTCAATGCCAAGTTCGTCATTAATGTAATTAATATGTTCCTGCTTAAGGTTTGAAAAAATTGCCTCGACTTTCATTCGCGTTTGACCTGTGCGAATTAAAGATTTGTCACTACGCCCACCAAAAACGAAACTCAATGAATCAAGCATAATGCTTTTGCCGGCACCTGTTTCGCCACTTATCACATTGAGTTTTTCATCGAAATTCAGTGTTGCGTTGTCAACCAAGGCAACATTTTGTATATTCAAAGTCTGTAACATAGATAACACTATTATTTAATTAAAGTTAAATTATGTGATAACTTTAATTTTAAGGTATACAATTTAGTGCATTACAAAGTTTTGCAGTAAATTATATTTAAAGTTTGTAACATAAGCAAAGAATTAGTTATTTGTTTGAAAGTTTTTCGCGTACTTGTGTGTTGATTTCGTCAGCAATTTCTGGATGAGAAGTTAAGAAAGCCTTAACATTTTCTTTACCTTGACCGATTTTATCACCATTATAACTGAACCAACTGCCACTCTTTTCAATAACGTCACATTCAATTGCACTGTCAATTAAGCAACCCAAAAGTGAAATGCCTTCGCCATACACAATGTCGAATTCGGCAGTTTTGAATGGTGGGGCAACTTTGTTTTTAACAACCTTAACGCGGGTGCGTGAACCAACAACATCTTGACCATTTTTGATTGTGTCAACTTTCCTTACATCAAGGCGGACAGATGAATAGAATTTAAGAGCCTTACCGCCTGGGGTTGTTTCAGGGTTGCCAAACATAACACCAACTTTTTCACGCAATTGATTAATGAAGATAACCAAAGTTTTGCTTTTTGAAGTTACACCTGTAAGTTTACGGAGTGCTTGGCTCATAAGGCGGGCTTGCAAGCCAATGAAACTATCGCCCATTTCGCCATCAATTTCTGCTTTTGGCGTAAGTGCAGCGACTGAGTCGATAACAACAATATCAACGCCACCACTACGCACAAGTTGTTCAGTGATTTCAAGTGCCTGTTCCCCAGTGTCTGGTTGTGAAACATACATAGCGCCAATATCAACGCCTAATTTTGAAGCGTAAATAGGGTCAAGGGCGTGTTCTGCATCAATAAAAGCAGCAGTGCCACCCATGCGTTGTGCTTCCGCAATCACATGCAAAGCGACAGTAGTTTTACCACTGCTTTCTGGCCCATAAATTTCGATAATCCTGCCCCTTGGCAAACCGCCAACGCCGAGTGCCATATCAAGTGGCAAACACCCAGTTGGGATAACTTCAATGCCGTCGCCATAATTGGTTTCGTCCATTTTGATGATTGAACCTTTGCCATATTGTTTTTCAATTTGTGCAATTGCTGCTTCTAATGATTTTTTCCTATCTTCTGTCATAAACTCTCCTTACTCTTCCTTGGTGGTTTCATTTTTCGTTTCGTCAACTGATTTAATGTTTGTAATTGTGTCCTTAACAATGCCGATAATAGCGCACACAAACCCACCAGCAACCACAATTATCCAAGTTGGGTGCCAAACTTTTGCGATTATGCCAATAAGGACATATGCCATACTGCAAACCAACATCAAAATGCCACAACAAGCATCTAAAATAATGCTGGTTTTAGATTTAATTTTTTTACCCATAAATCCTCCAAATATGAAATAATTATAACTGTAAAAAAAGAATTTGTCAAACATTTGTTCGACAAATTTTAAATAATATTAACCTTGTTTTTTGCTGTCATCTTTAAAACATTCGCGATTTTTAACCAAATAATGTATGCCAGACATAACAGTAAGCACAGTAGCCAAACCGACAAGGACATAGCTAACGATTGAAACAACCAAAATGGCAGTTGTGCTTGCAAAACCTGCACAATTTAAATATGCAACAAGGAAACATGTTGGCAAAGCAATCATTTGCACAACAGTTTTAATTTTGCCCCACATGTCCGCTGCCAAAACAATGCCTTTCGTGCCAGCAATTTGCCTAAGCGCACTTACGGTATATTCACGCGCGATGATGATAGCAACAACAATTACACCCCATGGTGCTGGCAATGTGCCGTCTGCCATAATAAGCAAAAATGCAGTTGCTGTTAACAATTTATCCGCAATTGGGTCAAGGAATTTGCCTAAATCGGTAACTAAATTATATTTACGGGCAATTTTGCCGTCCAAAAGGTCGGTTAAAGATGCAACAATGAAAATTACAGTTGCAACGATCTTGCCGATGCCGAACGGAATGAATGATGCCAAATAAAAGAACATCATAAATGGAATTAAAATTATGCGAAGCATGGTCAATTTGTTAGGTAAATTCATGTTAATTACTCTCCTTTTTTATAAAAAGTGAACCTATTTAATTTTCTTACAGCATCAAAATAGAATTTATGCAACTTTTTGCGGTTTACTTTTGTAACCAACTGAATGTGGCTTTTTTTGTTTTTAACTATGGTGGTTTTGCCTGGCATAGCGTCTTTGTCTATTTCAATATCAACGCCTATGGTTTTGAAAAGGCTTGGGCAACGCATGTTTAGAACTGCACATGTGTCGTTTGTCGCAATGCGCCTGTCCATGTAGCCATGTTCCCAATAACCGCTGTACATTTCACAAATAAACCTGCCAACATCGTTGATTTTGCCAATATCGTAAACTTCTTTTTCTGTGAAATTTGCAAGGTCCCGCCCCATGCGAGATGGAACAATTGTAACTGGAATGCCACTTTTCATCACAATGTCGAACGCTTCTGGGTCGCTTGACGCGTTGAATGATATGTATTCAGTCCACTTACCTTCACTTTTCCAACCGAATGGAGCACAGCCTTCGCAGTAAATGTGCTTAACCTTGTTTTTAACATCTGGGTGTGCCAAAAGCAAATATCCCAAATTCGTTTGTGGCCCCAATGCCACAATACAAATGTTGCCAGCATAACGATTAATCGTTTCATACATCGCTTCAACCGCAGGCTTATCTAGCGGCTTTAATTTGACCGTTTTAGGTGGTGTGTAACCACCCATACCTTGCGCTTGATGTATAAATTTTGCGTCTTTGCTTTCCCTTTCCATAGGTTTATCTGCACCCATTGCAAGCGGAATGTCGGTGCGATTAAACTTTTCCAACAAATGCAAAGCGTTGCGCGTAACCGATTTTAAATCCAAATTACCAGCAACTGTGGTTATTAAATCAATGTCCACAAATTCATCATACAATGTCAATGAAATAGCGGCGGAGTCATCAACCCCGGGGTCTGTGTCTATTATGCAATGAAGTTTTTCAGCCATATCAACTCCGTTAAAAATCCTTGTTTGAGTATTATAGCAAAAACAATCTAATTTTCACAAACGAATTTGGTTAATTTAAAAATTTTATTTAAACTTTAGCCTAAAATCGCAACAATAACTTGACAATTGGCTTTTTTTGTGCTAACTTATTGGACAGCAAATGTAATTTGCAATTAAAAAACAACATTAATACAAACTTAAGCCTAATGTAAAATTTGGCAGAAAAATGGTTATCCTTTAAAGGGACTCCTATAAGTCTTGCGCAAAAAGTTTGGTTTGTGTTAAAGCTACCTTATCTTAATTACATGCGGATATGGCGGAATTGGCAGACGCGCAAGACTAAGGATCTTGTGAAGTAACATTCTTGCAGGTTCAAGTCCTGTTATCCGCACCAAAAACCATTCTAGGCATTAAGCCTAGTTTTTTATTTTTGTTTAACACAATAAACGGACATGAACCTACAGTTTCAACCCTTGTTATGCAGATAATAGGAGCACAAAAAAATCCACGGAAAACCGTGGATTTTTTGTATTGTTTTAATGCTAAAACATCAAAATTTGATTTAAAGCCAGTAAGTTAACTTTAATGCTAAACATTTTTGCTAACATTAGCTAATGCTTTACATTCTAGTTTTTATAATCATTTTATTAAACGATCGTGTCAAGTTCAATTTTAAGTTGGAATGCGCCATTGTTATCAACAAGCGTAAAGTTGTAAATTACGCCAGAGTCAACTGAGCCAACTGTTTCTTGCCATGTTGTAGTCGTTTTACCAAATAATTTAGCCACATCTTCGATTGTTTCAGGTTTTTTGTTGCCTAAGAAAGACAATGTCCAACTGCCGTCATAAACCTTAATAGTTGTCCCTTCAACGCCACGTTTAACAACGCCATCTTGTGAAATTAAACTGATTTGACCAAATGATGTGTTATCTAGAATTTCCAAGTTAAGCGGAGTTTTAATAATTTCTTCCAAACTCAAAACTTGTCCTAAGCCAGTAACTGTATACACGCCAGATTCGTCATAAGCAAAGTAGTCATTACCAGTGTTAATTACGCCAGTTAAATTTTCTTTTGACTTTAAGTCAATCACATTGTAACGTACACCTACCAGTGCTTCCCAGTCTAATTTAAGGTTAGATTTATCAAACTTAAATGACCATGAAGCGCCTTCGCGAATGTAATATTTCTCATTCAATGTTTCCATGAATGCGTCATTTTTGTCAAATGTCACATCTGAAAGTTTTACTTTTGAATCACTTGCAAACTCAAACAAGTATGCTGTGAAGAATTCAACTTTAACACCCATTGAACCAGAAATTTGTTTTCGACCTGTGGTTGAACCATAATTCAATGCTTTAACTGGTTGTGAATTGCTTGCCCATGTGTCAGCAGTTTTGTAATAGAAGTTAATCAACTCCAACTTATTGCCGGTGCTTAAAGATGTGTATGCTGTTGTTGCAACATATGAATCTTTGCCAACATCAACCGAATTGAATGTGATTGTTGTTATGCCATTTACTGTTGATCGTGTGTCAATTGTCAACTCGTTAGCGCCTTCAACTGAAATGCCATAAACAAATTCATTCAAAGGTTTGGCGTCTGGGTTAGAAGCATCTAACTCTGAACCAAATTCCGCAAACTTAACATATCTATCTGCAACTGACGCTGGGAATGAAACTGTGAACACAACTTCATAAACTTCCATGAAGTTCGCGGTGAACACGATGTGACCATAACTGCCTTTATTAACTGTAACATCAATTGTTTCTTTGTCAGTTGAACCGAAGTTACCTTCACTTGTCCAAGTCCAACCTATGAACTTATAACCTGATTTTGTTGGGTTAATTAAGGTGAAATCCTCAGTTTCAATTGTGTATGAAACTGGGTTTTGCCCTTCAACCGTGCCATCATTTAACTTGTAAGTGATTGCATAAACTTGTGCTTTCCACTCAGCAGTTAAAGTAATGTGCCCATATGAGTTTTTAGGAATAAACAATTTATACACTTTCTGGTTGCCTTTTGTTTCAGTTAAAATTTGTGCTTCTGCATTGTCGCCTGAAATTGTCCAACCGTCTAAAACATACCCTGTCCTAGAAGGTGAATTTAAGTTAATTTTTTGGTCGTCTGCACTGACATCGTAAGTGCCTACGTTTTCAACAGGTGAAACGCCTTCGCCACAGACATAATTAATGTTATAACCTGTTTCAGAGATTATAAATTGCTTTTCAACTGCGCCATACAAACTATTTTTACCAGTTATGGTTACAGTCGCTGTGCCAACATTTGTATTGTTAGCATATTTAACTGAATAGTTTCCTACTGGGATTACAGTGCCATCAATTTGAACGGTTACTTTAGGCTGTTTTTCATTGCCGTCAAAACGGATTGAAGAATATTCCAATGATACCATTGCGTCAGTTAATTCGGTTGGAACAATTGACCATTTCACAATTACAAATTCACCGTTAACACTGATTGCTTCATCGTCAGTTGTTTTCCATTCGTAATGTTTGGTGTCGTTCAACTTAAATACGATATAGTAATAATCATCAGCATATTCAGTTGCTTCCGTGGTTGTTGTATAACCAGTTCCGCCGATTACTTGATATTCACGGATAATGCTAATTGCTTTTGAATCATGAACAATTTCTGGCCCTTGAGCCTTACCATTGTAACTTAAACTCAAACTATTGTAAGTTGGGACATCAACTTGAATTTTAATAATTTCCCAATTTGCTGTAGCACTTGAACCTGCATAGTTGTGTTTACCGATAACATTAACTTTATATTCGCCAACTTCACTAGCGATATTACCTTGAATGTCATATTCAGAATCTGACAATAATTTATCACCGTCGTAGACAGCCACATTTATTGTATAATCTTTTGCAATGTATGTCAGTTTGTTGTCTTCTGTCATGCCTTCATGGCTCAACACAAGCCTAAATACGATTACTTTTGGTTTAATTTTCCAAGCAACATCTTTGCTACCTGTGAAATTGCCAGTACCAATTACTGTTGCACTGTACGTGTCAGCGTTGGTTGCACTCCACACACTCGTTTTAGATACGTCCTTTTCATAAGTCGCGTCTAATTTGCCAGCTTTAACTGATTTAATTTTAACTTTTATTTCATTGCCTGTGTAATCAAATTCAACTTGTTCAAGTTCAAATTTGTCGATTTTTGCTGGGTTAATTTTAAATTTAGCAGTTGTGTTTTCTAAAATGTAGTTCTGTTTATCAAGTTCTTCAGCTAAACTTGCACTTGCAGTGTACATTTCATTCGACGCATTTATTTGTTCGCCTAAAATTGTTAGATTTAATTCCACACCTTTTGCACCGATTGCTGTTGCTGTAGGTGCATGAGGATTTCCGTCATATGTCCATTCTATTTGTTCGCCCCATGTAACGATTACTGTTAATTGTTTAATTTCCCATTTAATAGTTACCGGATCACCTGTACCATCAGCCCACACGTGGTTATTATCAAGTGTGAATGTGGCACTATACTTGCCTGCGTTTGTTTCACTTGTTGTGCCTGTGATAGTTAAGCCTGCATTTTCATTGAATGTAACACCTTTTTGAATGTCGCCATTATAAACTAAGCCTTCAATTGCTGTTGGTTTTTCCACAATGCCTTTTGTAATTGTAAACATAATCGACTGACTATTTTTAAAGTTGCATTCAGCATTTTCAACTGCCTTAATTGTAACTTTTGCTGTTTTTATGCCTGCATTTTTGTTGTTTTCGTAGCTGTAAACAAAATCTGTGCCTAGGGTTAATTCTGTTTCAACATCGCCAATCAATTTAACCGTAACGGTTGGCTTTGGTTCAATAGGGTCACCTGTAAATTCTTGTGCAGGAACTTCGCCTATTGTTGCATAACCTAAATCGAATTGTTCAATTATCCAACTGATTTCCCTATTATTCAAAGAGTCAGTGTCGTTCCATTTGTGGTTTTTGTCTAGCGTTGCAATCGCGGTGTGACTGCCTGCATTTATAGCAGTATCGCCAGTCAATGTGTAACCTTCACCTGAGTTGACACCTGTTTGGCTCTCGCCATTATAAACTAAGCCTTCAATTGCTGTTGGAACTGCAATTAGTTTCCTTAAAATTGTAAGTGTTGCTTGTTTTTCTGCATCACTAATTTCATAACCTGCATTTGTTTCAAGTTTACAATAAATTGTGTATACGCCTGCATCAACTTTTGTTGGTAATGTTTCACTCCAATTTGATTGATCTAGGCTGTATTTAACAACTCCACCCTTAACATTTGTTGCTGGGTCGATTGTGTGTTCTTCACCGTTGTAAAAAACTGTTTTATTATTAACAACAAAACTTGCCGATGATGCAACGATGTTAAATTCTTTTGTTTGAGAGTTTGTATAGTTGCTGTTATTTGGACGAATTGTAACTGTTGCAATGCCCACATCAGTGTTATTAGCATATTCACATACAATTTGTTTGCCTGATTCCAACACCGTGCCATGTGCTATGACTGTTGGGGCTGGGGTTAAAGGTTTTCCTGTGAAACTTTGTTCTCCAATATTATCGATTGTTGCATTTGTCAAATCGTAAGGATTTATTACCCAAGTTACAGTTTTATTTCCAACTGTGCCGTCTGACCATTTGTAGTTGCCTATGTCGTCAAGTTTAAATTCAACTGTATAACTGCCGGCGTTTGTCGCTTTCAATGTGCTGTTTCCCTCAACGGTAGAAGTATGTTCCGGAACTGAAATGCCATGTGCTTGTTCTAAACTATTGTAAGTTTTGTCATTTGGTTTTGTTGGGGCAACAATTTCTGCCTTATTTATAAACCATTTAACATCATTGTAACTTGCACCTTCATAGTTGTTTACACCAGTAACTTCAATTGTGTAACCATCTTCGTTTGCATAGATTGCAGATAAAGTTCCTGAAATTGTGTAGTCTACGTCTTTTGTCAATTCTTTACCATTCACTTTAACAATAACGCCAGCAGGTGATTTTTCTGTTCCGTCATAAACAAATGGTGTGTTTGGTGCTTCAGTTGTGTATACAATTTCCACGCTTGTGATTGTTGTTTGTGGGTTAATTGTAAACAACACACCTTCAGTAAACTTAAACTCATAGTTGTTTGCAAGGAATGTGCCGTTATCAATCAATTTCAATGAGCCAACAGAAATTGGATATGTACCAACATCTTCGCCAGTTACCCTTGTCAACACGCCTTCAAAGTCAGGTGTTTCACCTTCCACATTGCCTGAGTAAGTATAAGTAAGTTTAGGGTCAACATCGCCATAAGTTTTACTTAAAGCGTCTGGTTTTACTGTCAAAGTGCGAGGTTTTATTTTGATTGTGAATTTACCAGTTTTCTTCTTATAGTTAAATGCTGTGATTTGGAAGTAAACTGTGTAGCTGTCCACTTCACCATTTGTGTATTTAACATCTTTAACGCTTGGGCAAACGCTAGAGTCGTAAGTTGTTTTGTCTAAACTGTACATAATGGTTGCACCTGTTGAAGGTATGTTAACCGTAACTGAACCAGTGTGTTCTTTGCCGTCGTAAACACCTTCATAACCTGTTGGTTTACAATCAATTTCAGCTGAACCAATAGACCAATCTAATGTTAAACCTTCTGTTGGTAAAGCATAATTGTCTGCTTTTGCACCAGTTAAACCAGTGATGCGTGCAGTCCATGCGCCTTCGTCTGTTGCAGTGTTGTTTTCATAAACAAAGTCAACTTCATCGTCATTTACACGGTTACCGATTGTGGCAGTTACGCTATGTTCCTTACCGTCGTAAGTGAATGTTTTTTCGGTTTGCCATTCAACTGTCACTACGCGTTTATTAACGGTAAGTGTTGCATTGATGTATGTGAATGTATAGTTCTTTGCTTCACCGCCACTAACTGTTATGGTGTAACTACCATCATTTACATCACCATACAATGTGTAATTGCATGTTGCACTAGGTTGTTTTGTTAGATTAGCAACTGTTTCGCCATCATTTACAAAGCCTGTTATTGAATAGGTGTAGCTTGGCAAAGCGTCACCATAAGTAACTTCCTCATTTTTTGCTGTAACTGTTAGGATAGCCTTAGCAATGCTCCATTCTACTTCAACACACTCTGCACCGTCCAATTGATAATTTGACGTTGGTATAAATTTAGCAGTGTAGTTGCCTGCGTCTGTTGCTTGGTAGCCTTCTGCTTTTTGCCACTTAGTTTCGTCGAAATTTTGCCATGTTGGTGATTGAGTGTTACCATTGTAAACTAGATGCTCATCTGCACTAATATAAGGGAAGTCGGAATTAATTAAAGTTGCTTTGTTAATTGTCCATTTAATGCCTTCTTTTTTCCCTGTGAAGTTGCCTGTACCTACAATGGTTAAATAGTATGTGCCAGCATCTTTACCTGTGTTACCAGTGATGTTGTATGTTACATTTGTGTAACCAGATAAAGTTACTGTTACATTTTGTGTTTGTACGCTTCCATTGTAAGTCAAAACATTATCTAATGTAACCTTTGCACCGGAAATGTCTTTTGGTGTGATTTTAACCATTTCACTGCCAGTGATTGGTGTGTAACCCGTTGCTTCAATTTTGTACCATACTGTGTATTCGCCCACATCTTTGTACTTAATTTCATCGCTTGAATATGTGCCGTTTTCAGTTTTGCTGTAACTAATTTGTGCACCAGGGGTTGAACTTGTGACAGTGATGCCATGTGCTTTTTCATCATACACACCAGTGTAACCACTTGCGCTGTAACTGATTTCGCCCACTGTGAATTTTGCAGTGAATGTTATTGTTTTTGCATTGTAATTTTCAGTTTCATTACATGTAACTGAAATTGTAACTTCTTTTTGTTGATGCGGTGTAATTGTGATTACACTGCCAGTTAATCTCACTGTTGCAATTTCATTGTTAGATGACTCAACTTCAATTATGCCATCGTGCGATTTTGTAATTGTGTTTGTTGCCTGGTTAGGGAATTCCGCTGAAACAGAGCTTGCGCTAAGTTCCAAAATACCGTCAGCCTTGTCTATTGTAACATTTACATTGCCTGATTTTGCATTGTAATTATTGTTGCCAACACAGTACCAGTAAACCAAATAACCATCAATATTTGCATTTGTTTCAGCTGGGATTGCGGTGTTACCCACTGAATTATAGTTATCTTTGGTCAACTCAGTGCCGATTGCAAAGTACACTTCACCTTGCGCGCTTACTACTGTTACAAGGTCTTGGCTTAAACCTGTATATTTCAATTCAGTTTTCCCTGTAACAACAACTGTGTTATTCGCTTTCAAAATTGTGAATGCTGTTGTGCTTGTTGTGTAATCGTTGTAATTTGTGTCACCAGCGATTACTGCATACATGTAGTAATTGCCAGCGTCCAAATATGTTGAACTTGTAACTCTATTCCAATCATAGCCATCAGTTGTGCTGTCGGTTGTGTTGTAATAATAAGTTACTTTGCCTGAACTATTGTTCCCTGTCAAGCTTGGTTCTGTCTTAATGCCGGCATATGTATAGCCTTGCATAATGACAGTTGGGTTATTGTCAGATTTTTCGATTGTTGCTGTCACATTGTCAGACGCTGCACTATAATTGTCATCACCTGTGCAATACCAGTAAATTGTGTAGTCGCCTGCATTTGTTTCAGATGGGATTGCGGTGTTACCCACTGAATTATAGTTATCTTTTGTCAACTCAGTGCCGATTGCAAAGTAAACTTCACCTTGAGCACCCGTTACTGTTACAAGGTCTTGCGCACTGCCTGTGTAAACTAAACCTTCAATTGCACTTACTGTTACTGGGTTAGTTGTTGCACTAACTGTTACTTTTGTGGTGCCTTCGTAGTCGTTATAGTTTTGCATGCCGGTAAGTTTAAAGTACACGTCTTGTGTGCCAGCGTCTTTGCGCCCTGGTAATAAGTTAGTTGCAGTACCAACTGTTACAGCAATTGTGTTGCCGTAAGTTTTATCTAAGCCAGAAACAACTTGCATTTCAACTTTTGGTGTGATAGTTGCACAGTAGGTTGTGTTTTCGTCGTAATTGCCACGACCTTCCACGATTGTTGCAACTTTTGTTATGTCAGTTAAGTTCGCTTTTGCAATTGTCACTATCAAATAGCCAGACGCTTCACTGTAATTGTCATCACCTGTACAATACCAGTAAATTATATAGTCGTCAGCTTTTGTGCCTTGTGGAATTGTTTCATTCTGGCTTGATTTTGCATCTTCAATTGATGTAAATGAGAAGTAAACCTTCCCTTGTTTGTTTGCCACTGTTACAAGGTCTTGCGTTTCGCCTGTGTAAACCAAACCGTCAATTGCGCTTACTATAACTGGGTTTGCTGTTGCACTAACTGTTACTTTTGTGGTGCCTTCGTAATCGTTATAGTTTTCCATGTTGGTAAGTTTAAAGTACACGTCTTGTGTGCCAGCGTCTTTGCGCCCTGGTAATAAGTTAGTTGCAGTACCAACTGTTACAGCAATTGTGTTGCCGTAAGTTTTATCTAAACCAGAAACAACTTGCATTTCAACTTTTGGTGTGATAGTTGCACAGTAGGTTGTGTTTCCGTCGTAATTACCACGACCTTCCACAACAGTTGCAACTTTTGTAATATCGGTTAAAGTTGCTTTTGCAATTATCCATTTAATTGTTTTTGGGGTGTTTGTGCCATCTGGCCAACAATAGTTTTCTTTTAAACTTATTGTGACATCTTGTGTGCCTGCATCTGTGCGTGTGTTATTGCTGATAACTGCAAAAGCACTTATGCTATCCCAGTTTCCTGGATAATATTCTTGTTTACTGCCAGTATAAGTGAATGTTGTTGTGTTTGCGGTTGGAACTTCAACAACTCCATGGCAAACTTCATAAGTGTTATTGCTATCGTCAGTAATATCTGCAAATTTTTCCGTAACAGCGTTATAGCTTGCACCTTCTTCAATTGTAACTTCTACTAAAATAGATTTGCCTATGAAATCTTCTGTCAACGTCAATGTTTGTTTGTAATTTACTTGATAATTGACAATTGTTGTTTTTGTAATGTCATTTTCCGTCCAGCGATAACGCCATACATAATTAATTTCACCATCCGCATCTGTTGTTACATTTGCTGTGAGTGTTTGTCCTACCCAGTTGTTACCCGAAATTTCAACTTTATTTACAGTACTTGTTGCCTTACCAATAGTCCACTCAGCACTTGCGGTGCCTGTGAAGTTACCTTTGCCTTCAACTGTTGCTGTCCATGTGCCAACCTTTGTTTCGCTCCAAATTCCAGAAACGGTATAATCAGTGCCTTGTTGTGCTGAACCTGTGACATCCCAGGTTTCATTTGCCCACAATGCTTTAATTGTAACTGTCTTTAATTCATTATTGTATATAAATGAAGTTTCGTTCAATTCAAGTTTTGTTAATTGTGCTTGTTTTATTGTGAATGTAAGCGTCTTGCCTTCAGTGTCATTATTGTTGTTGTCATTTTTCCAACGATAATTTGCTGTGTCTTTTAAGCTTACTGTCACTGTTTGACTGCCTGCATCTGTGCGTGTGTTACCTTTGATATCTACATACGCCTTAATGCTTTCCCAGTTTGCAGGAAGGTAAGTTTGTTCACTACCATTATAAGTGAAGGTTGTTGTGCTTGCAGTTGGAACTGCAACTGTTGCCTTTGTAATCTCCCATTCACACTCTAAACCAGTGTCAGGTAATTTGTAATTACTTGCGTCTGCACCGGTTAAGCCCTTAACAATAGAAACATATTTACCTACATTTGTTGCACCTTGAATAATCGATGGTGTAGCATTTGGTTCATAAACATAGGTAAGCCAAACCTCTTCTGTGCCAACTTTATTCGTCATTGCTGATACTATATGTTCTGAACCATTGTATTCAAACGTTCTGTCTTCTGGCCAAGAAATTTTTAATACTCGTTGTGTAATTGCACCAGTTGTTGTAACAATTATGTTTCCACAAGTGTAATTATTAGCCTTGCTACCTGAAAGTGTAAAATATACAGTGATTTTAATTTCATTTGCAACATCTTTTGACGCATAAATTGCATATTTTTGTGTAAACACCACATCATCACCAACAACAATGCCGTCAACTACTGCGGTAAATGTTTGTTTAACATTTCTGTTGCCGTCATATTCCTTTGTTACAGTTGCACTAGGTGTAACTGATGTGATTGTAAGCGCTTTTGCAGTGATTTCAAATGTATCAGTTGAATTAGTGATTGTGTAGTTTTCAACACTTGCCTTTGCTGTATAGGTGCCTACATCTTTATGCTCGCCATCAATTGTAATTGTGGCATATTTTGTTTCGCCATTAACGTCAGTGTATGTTGCAGTTGGTAATTGACTTTTACCATTATATTCAACTGATAAATCAGCCCAAGTAAGTGTGATTTCCTTGTTTGTAATTTTACCATTTAACTTACAACTATTTGCGCCTGAAACAATTTCTACATTAGTTGAACTTGAATTGAGTGTAACTGTAATGATACTTGTGCCAACAACTTCGCTTGCATAGGTTGCGTTGACTATGAAATCTTTGTCTTCGCCTAACACTGGTGTTAAATCGCTGTTAGTTGCCGTAACTGAATAGTGTGTGCCGTATGTAACAGTAGCTGTTGTTGTGCCGTCGTAAATTTTAGTGATGTATTCCTTGTTTGTTGCATTTGTTGCAAAATTGCCAACTGCTGAAATGGTTAATTTTGCTTTTGCAATTGTCCATGTAACTTTTACAGCATCTGTTGCGCTTGAAAGGTTGTATTTATTGCAAATTGCTTGTGACCACTTATAATTTGCTTTTGGTTTAAAATTTACGGGACGATCGCCGGCAATGGTACCAAATAGTGGACCAGTTGTTTCCAATTTTGTTTGGTCGAAGTTATTCCATGTCGTTTTTTGTTCACTGCCATTGTATACATGTCCACCAGCCTCAGTTGGAACGACAGTTATTTCTTGAGCAACAATGTTAAATGTTTTTGTGATTGTCCCAGTGTAATTGCCCTTACCTGTGATTGTAATTGTTGCCGTGCCAACCACAGTGTTGTCTCTGTAGGAATAATCAAAATCAGTGCCATTTGATAAAGTTGTTGCAATTGTATTTTGCCCCAATTTAATTGAAACTTCCGGTGTAGGTTTAATTTGCGAACCTGTGTAAGTTTGATCATCAACATTCTCGGTTGTTGCTGTAGAAATATTTTTCGCTTTTATAACAACATCTTTCCAATCGGTTACTGTTGTATATCCGTCTTGTTTTAATTGGAAATATACTCTAAGTGTTCCAACATTAGTTAATGTTGGGCTTTCAGTTAATGTGCAATTATTTTTGTCGGTGCCAAATTTGACTGTTGTTGTATCTGGCACAATGTCGGTTATTTGAATGCCGTGTGCTTTGCCATCATACTCTCCGTCAAAACCAGTTACTGTGTAATTAATTTTACCCTCATTCCAGCTGATTGTGAATGTAACTTCGGCTTTATTGTAATTCTCTGTTTCAGCACATGTAACTGTAATCGTTACACTGCCTCGTTTTATTGGATTAATTGTAATTACATGCGTAGAACTATCTATGCTAATATTGCCATCTGGCACGATTGTTTGATCGCCGGAAGTTATTGAAAGTGCGGTGAAATCATGGCAATTTGTAACTTTATTTGTTACTTCATTTGGGAAATTTACATTGTTGATCTCAGCTTTTTCAACTTGAACAAAACCATTTGCTTTTGTAATCTTCCACGAACACGTCAAACCAGTGCTTGGCAGTTTGTAATTACCTGCTTTTGCACCTGTCAAACCAGAGATTGTTGCAGTGTAGTTACCAGCCTTCATGGCAGTTGTTGTGCCTGTGTAACTGAATGTCACACTGTCGCTATTTACAAGGTTACCAATTGTTGCTTTTACGCTATGTTCATTGCCGTCGTATGTAAATGTCGTTTGAGTTAGCCAAGTTATCGTCACTTCGCGTTGTGTAATTGTTACAGTTATGTCGCCAGTTGTTGCGCTGGTTCCGTTGCTTGTGCTTGTTGCTTTAACTTGGCAAGTGTAACTGCCAACATTTGCACCTTGTTTAAATGAAACTTGAACTGAGCCTGTGGTTGCACTTGTTGTAGACAATGTAAACTTATCTGCATCGGTGCCAGTCAAACTGTAAATCCATTCACCGCCACCATTTTTTGCTGTTACGGTTGTGACAACAAATTCATCGTAACCATAAACCTTTTCAGTAGTAACTGCACCCGTAGGTGTTTCAATCTCTGTCGCAACAAACTTTGTTACCACTTTAATATAATAAGTTTTTCCGCCCGTTTCTGCACTTGGCATATATCTACAAGCAGAAATCTTATAGCATTTGCCTTTATCTGTATTTTTATTTCCGTTATCGTCCGTTTCATTGCTTTCATGTACAAAACATTTACCATCAGATTCAAAATACACAAATTCATAACCTGCTTTCAATTCTGCAGTGAAGTGATAGTTGCCATACAAAGGAACATCTATTGCTTCAGCTTTACTTGTTGGAAGTTCTATTGTTTCATTTAGATACTTACGCATAACCTTTTCAACGCCGTCAGATTCTTCAAAATAAATTTTTGCATTCCACACTGCTTTTATGGTTGTATCTTTATCTGCCATCTTTGTAGTGCTTGTCACATAACTTCCATTTACCATCCACTTATGTAAGACGTAAACTCCGTTTTTAACTGTTGGAAGTGTGCCATAATATGTGTCGTCATATGCAACTTGCCTTGTGGCAGTCTTTTTATCTGTTGAAATTGTCCAGCCGTTAGGGGCATATGTAATTGTACCACCGTTTGCATCTGCTGTTAAAGTGTACATATTTGCCACTTTGGTTGCCGTTGCATTAACTGTATATTCTTTGTTATTTTCAATGAATGAGTGTCCTGCCGATGGGTTGCTGGTGTCTTCAAACCAACCACTCCAGCCTGAGAACCTGATTGTATAACCTGTTGCGGTTTCCACTGTTGCTTTAAAATAATAGTTTGTGTTTGCGTTTGCTGTAAAGCCTGATGTTGTAAGTTGCGTCCAACTACCTGTACGGCTAGTTGAATATTCAACTTTGCTCACATTCGTTAATGTACCTAACTTAATGGTTGATGTGTTAAGTGTCCAATGTGCATAGATTGTGGTATCTGCTGTGCCCATTGTAGTATTTTCATCAACTTGTGTGCCGTTGGTTTCTTCAGTGTACCAACCTGCCAATGTGTAACCAGTGAGCGGCGTTACTTCTGGCAATGTGCCATAAGCTATGCCGTTTGCAACTTGTTTTGTTGCAGTTGCACCAGTGCCTGTCCAACCATTTGTTGTAGAGATTGAACCACCGTTTGCGTTTGCTGTCAAAGTGAATACATTTAATTTCCATTTTGCAGTTAATGTAATATCACCGTAACTATAGGCTGGAATTTCAAGTGTACGTTCGTTTTCCACAAATCTAGCTTTACATGTATCAGGTTGAGTAATTTCCCAACCCTCGAATGTATAATTTGCCCTTGTGAATGTTGGAATAGTTATTTGACCAGCATTTGAACTTCTTGTGTAGTTTGTTGTATAACTTTCACTACCATTGTACGATCCACCCTTTCCTTTGACGGTTATTGAATACTCTATACCTTTTTCTTTAAACTTAGGAATGATTGTTATATCTGATTTATATGTCATCGTGGTAGTAGCAGTTATCACAACTGTCGAATCACTTTCTAACACCCAACGATCAAATGTATATTCACATCCATTACTTTCATAACTACTAACGGTTGGCAACACGCCAATTGCAGTGTTATAAGTAACCTGTTTTGTGGCTGTCTTTCCGCCCGTAGGAATTGTCCATTCATTTCCAGTTTGTGTAATCGAACCATTTTCAGTATTTGCGGTTATTGTGTACCAATTTGCCTCTCTAGTCGCACTAGCATACACTATGTAAGTTTGACCTTTTTCAGTGAATGAATGCCCTGTTGATGGGTTACTTGTTTCCTCAAACCAGCCACTCCAGCTTAAGAAAGTGGTTGTATAGCCTGTTAATGTATCCACTGTTGCCATGAAGTAATAATTTGTGTTTGCATTGGCTTCAAAGCCTGATGTTGTAAGTTTTGTCCACTCACTTTCTTCAGCATCCGCACTCAGTGCCCACTTAACCTCTCTTATATTTTCTGATGGCCCCAACTTGATGGTTGAAGTATTAATTGTCCAATGTGCATAGATCGTTGTGTTTGTATTGCCCATTACCGTTGTGTCAGTTACCTGTGTCCCATCGATTGCTTCAGTGAACCAACCTGCGAATTCGTAACCAATTCTTGTTGCTGTTGGCAATGTGCCATAAGCTGTGCGGTTTGGAACAGGTTTTGTGGCTGTCTTTTTATCTGTTGAAATTGTCCAGCCAGTTCCACCTGTAATTTCACCATCATTTGCATCCGCCGTCAAAGTGAGATTTACAGTTGCTTTTAATGTATGGCTGGTTGTTAAAAGTGCAAAGGACCTATAAGTTTGGTTGTAATTGTCAACATCAAACATATCATGAGGTAAACTTAGTTTGATTGTTTTACTGCCTGAGTTAATTGGTGTACGTAATTCGCATAAGCTGGTACAATCTCTTAAAATAAGTTCCTTATAACCCAAATTGTAGTCATCCAAAAGGTTCTTTAAATTCCAATCGCTTAAGTCCAAAGTTGTAAGGCTTGAACAACCAGAGAATATTCCTGACGCTTTTGCGACATTTGTTGTATTCCAACCAGACACATCTAAACTTGTTAAGCTTGAACAATCTCTAAATAAGTTTCCAATGCAGGTTACTTTGCTTGTGATAAAGTTTTGAGGGAGTGTTAAAGTTTCCAGTGCAGAACAACCACAGAACATCCAATCCACACTCCACTGTTCACTGTAATACGATCCACCAGTTGTTAAAGTATCTTCGCCTGAATAATAATCTTTTAAACTGCTTGTATCCCAATTGCTTAAGTCTAATTCCTTTAATGATGAACATCCTTGAAACATACTACCCATTGTTTCAACTTTGCTTGTGTCCCAATTTGAAGAGAAAATTATACTTTCCAATTTACTACAATTGTAAAACATTGAATTCATTGCCGTCACACTACTTGTGTTAAAGCCTTTACTAAAGTCTAAAGTTGTAAGGGATGAGCAATTAGCAAACATTTTACCCATATTTGTAACATTTCCTGTATACCAATTGCCTATAAACTCAATAGAAGCCAATGAAGAGCAACCTTCAAACATAGATGTCATAATTGTCACTTTATTAGTAAACCATTGCGAGCCAATTGTAATGTTTTGTATTTTGTCACAATTATAAAACATGAATCCCATATCGGTAACATTTTCAGTGTTCCAAGAAGATAAGCCTAACCCTTCAAGAGATTTACAGAAATCAAACATTCCCCTCATGCTTGTAACTTTGCTGGTGTCAAAACCTGTCAAGTCAAGATTTGCAAGCAAAATACTTCTTTCAAACATACTTTCCATTGTAACCACTTTGCTTGTGTCGAAATTATTAAACAACAAACTGGTCAACAATGGCATTTGAGGCATTACTTTATTGTTTTCAATATAGTAACCACCAAATAACTCTTTACATGATGAAGGAGCATAAATTTTACTAGACCATACAAAGGCTATGTCTGTTGAAGGTGCTGACGCTGTACCCGTTGTCCAAATTTCAATGCCAGATGCCAACGCTTTGCCTGAGTAGGTGTATCCGCTTGGTGCAGTCCTTTCAAACCTTATGCTTGTTATTGCTTGTGCTGATTTGCCAATGCCGTTTGTAGTACCGGATATTTGAGATTTCCAATTCCAATCAAACGTTACATCCGCAAGTTGCCAATTAGCAGTGTAATTTAAGTCATCAGTTGTACCTTGCGCGATTGCGACTGTTCTTTGTGGTGTTGAACCATTGCTTCCTGTCCAACCTAGGAATGTATACTTTTCTTTTGTTGGATTGTTTAAAGTTAATGGCAAGGTGGAAGCACTTGAGTAACTTGTAGGGTTAGCACCAGTTGCGAGTGTGCCACCATTTAAATTATAGCTAATTGTGTAAATTTCCGCTTTGAATCCGCGTCTTGCATCCACTGTTGATTCTTTCTTGTTAAGGTCTAAGGTGCTATAACCAATTAAACCATCTGCTGTTACACCAGCGTCACCATACCACCTTACAAGGTTTTGGTCAATCTCGTAGCCTGTATTTGCCACGCATTTTGCAATTTTGGTGCCAGCATAGTACAAGTAACCATCTTTATTCGCACCAGTGCCACCATATGTCAAAGTTGCTCTTTCAGCGTCGTATCCTTTGCATAGATAAACCGGCTCGGTGTAACTTGTTAATTCATTACCATAACTATCCACAGGATAAACTTCAGCATTGTCAGATGTCGTCTTAAATTCCATTACTGAATAGTAGCTTAAACTAAAGTCCAAATGCGCATAACGTTCACCCTCTTCTTTTGTGTATATATCGTAAGTATACAAATAACCAAGATCAACTTTAATATGAACAGCACAGTACATTTTGGTATTTTTTAATGTTGTAGCTATGCTTGAAAATATGATATATTCTCCATCTGGCAAAGTTGTGTATGTAGGTGCTGAGCCTGAAACCGAAGCATTGTTAGAAGCATTAGTTACCGTTACATTAATAATTGAAGTGTAACTATTATTTTTAACACCATCAAAATATGCGGAAATATTTAATATATTTTCTTTCCAAACTGAAACGAAAGTTATGTCATTAGGTACGTTTGAATCTGTTGTTAAATAAACATTAGCGCCAGTATCTGAATTGCTCCATTTGTCCAGCACATAGCCATCGGTGCGATAAACCATCGGCAAATAACCGACTTTTTCATCATATAGCACAACTTTGCTGTATGTTGTGGTGTTATTTGCAGTTGCCAAAGTCCAAACAAACGTTGAATTAGACTTACCATTTACACTGTCAATATCCTCCGCACTATCACACGCCGAAGATAATGTTAAGACAGCACCACGCTTGAATGTTTTGCTTGCATCACTAGTTGTTATACTTGTCACCGCTGTGCCTGTTGCTGTGCTTGTGTCGTAAAGCCTATTCCCCTCAGTGTTTGTTGTGATTGCAATTTCTTTGCCAACACTTTTTGGTGTTTTAATCCACTTAATTTTGTTATTTGCGCCAAAATTCAGCATGTTTTCCACATCACAAGAATCACTGATGGTAAAGCTACTCAGATCTAAGCTTTCTAAACTTGTACAACCAGCAAACATACTACTCATGTACGTAACATTATTTGTGTTCCAATTAGTAGGGAATATTATATTCTTCAAACTGTAGCAAACGTAAAACAATGTACTCATGTTTGTTGCGCTACTTATATCAAAGTTGCTTAGGTCAAGATTTGTTAATTTTGAACACCCAGCAAACATACTACCCATGTATTGAACTTTGTTGGTATCTAAACAACTTACATCCAAACTTTCAAGGTTAGAACAGCCATTAAACATACTTGTCATGTTTGTCACTTTGCTTGTGTTGAAATTTGTAATATCCAAACTTTCAAGGCTAGAACATCCATTAAACATTGTACTCATGTTTGTAACTTTACCCGTGTTGAAACTACTTAAATTTATGCTTTTTAGCAAACTTTTGTCTCCAAACCAAGTACTCATACCAAACATAGATTGCATATTTGTGACTTCGCTTGTGTTGAAGTTACGTAAATCTAAATCAGTCAAACTTAAACAGCTGTAGAACATGCAAGCCATATCATTAACTTTACTAGTATCCCAATTAATCAAGATTAATGTTTGCAATTTTTTACAATTGAAAAACGTTCCATACATGTCGGTTACTTTACTTGTGTCAAAACCGCTTAAGTCAAGACCTGTAAGCTCAGTGTCCCCATAAAACATATATTCCATGGTTGTCGCGTTTTTTGTGTTAAATATTTCAAAAATTATTGACATAACATTCAAATTGCTAAATAAATTTTTGCATCCAGATGGTGCTAAAATATCATTTTCCCATACAAAGGCTATGTCTGTATTGTTACTTGCCGCAAAAATTGCAATACCATTTTCCACAAGCCTTACATTTTTGTTGTAATATGTTAATCCATTATACTCAAATGATGTTGCGTCAACTGGTTTATTAACAAACAACATAGATGTAATATCAGTGCTTCCAACTCCTATACCTCCATAGATCATCCCACTAGTACCTGTTGTTGTTTCTTCAGATAAAGTTTTTCTCCAAATCGTTGGGAATAAAACTTCTAACGGTTTTACATTTAATACGTGGGACGCACTGCCAATTGAGAATGTTGCATCTTTTTGATACAATTTATTGTAATGCCCATCATCGATATCAAATAATCTTGATGGCAGCGCAACGCTTCTGTCAGATGAACCACTGTTATATGGTGTTTTAAAATCTTCCAATTTTAGACAACCATTCAACATACCTGTTAAGCTCGTGCACGCTGTCAAATCAAACGAGCTTAAATTAAGGCTTTTTAAAGAACTATTTGATGTTGAACCACCATAGTAAGGCACATAGAACATTCGAGTCATACTTGTAACTTTACTTGTTTTAAAATTGCTTAAATCCAACTCTGTCAATTTATAACAGTGCGTAAACATTTCAGTCATGCTTGTCACACTGCTTGTGTCGAAACCATCTAACCCCAACAACCCTAACTTTTGCGCCAAATCTGGACTTTTCAAATTCATACAACCGCTAAACATCTCACTCATGTTCGTGACTTTGCTCGTATTAAAATTGCTTAAATTCAAATCCGTTAAAGATGAACAGCCATAGAACATCCTAATCATACTTCCCGCATGGTTAGTATCAGTCCCTACCTTACTTGTGTCAAAACCGCTTAAATCTAAACTTTTTAACGAGTTACAGCTACTAAACATTCCATTCATGTATATAACTTTGCCGGTATTAAAACCACTTAAGTCTAAACTTGTGAGTTTTGAACAATTATAAAACATACTACTCATGCTCGTAACATTGCTTGTATCAAAGTTGTCAAACGATATACTTACACAATTACTTAATTCTGCAAATAAGCTCGCACTACTTGCAGGTGAATATATAACATTAGGCCAAGCAAAAGCAATGTCAGTTGTACGGCTTGAAGTTCCAGTGGTAAACACTGGAATATTTGATTGTTTTATACCTGTGTAATAATATTTTGTTCCGTCAATTGTTACGTAGTAGTAATTTGTTCCATTTTCCGTTACATAATTAGATAATCCCAAACTAGTAGAATCCACATTAGTAATTTCCGGACAATTTGCAAATTTTATGCTTGTGATTGCGCTTATCGCTATACCGGCGATTTTACTACCATTCTTCCATTTTGAATCAAAAGTTACACTTGAAGCCATTGTCCATTGTGCCGTCACTGAGATGCTGGACGCCGTCTGCTTAGGGGTAATGTTAAGCTCATCCAAAAGTGCCGAACTGCCACCATTAATTGTTTTCCCAGTTGCGGTTTTCCATGAAGAGAAATTATACCCATTCCTTTCATATATTTTCGCTTTAAGCGCTTTTTTATCCACATATTTACCATCAACCTTAAAAAGACAAGTAGTCCCCTTGCTGAAATATCCTGCAGTAATTGTGTCAGACGAAGTTGTGCCAGAAACTTGTGATGCATCACTTGCGCCATTCAAATAATTAATTGTAAAGTCTTTTTCATAAACAGCGTAATAAGTCGCAGAATCTCTTGCTGAGAATTCTGCACTGGTACCTGCCCCATAAACTGTACTAGACGTATCTAATGCCATGCCTTTATATGTCCAACCTGGTAAATCAGATGAAGCTGAAATAGTTGGCACAGTCACACCTTTTGGATTGCGTATATCATAACTACAATATTGGTCGCCAGTTACACTTTGGCTACCTTGATACCCATATTTATATGTAATTGTTCTTTTGTATATCATATAGTAAGTAGCTGGATAAGTAATGTCATTCAAACTATTACTTGTAAGTCCCTCAACGTCTGAAATATCACTCCAAACTGACCAACCACAAGATTTCCAACCATTATCAACCGTATATGCACCATTAGCTACATCTGTTGACCCTCCATAAGCAGTTGAAGGATAAATATTAATTTGTTTATCAGTGGTTTTGTAACTGCCATACTGTTCTTTAGTTGTATATCTCAATGTCGCTACAGCTGAATCCATATTTGGATAGTTGGCATCATAAAAACTTACAAATTGACTACCCCCACCACCTGGCAAATAAGGTTTAACTGTAAACAGTGTTTTACCATTCCCATAATTTTTTGATTGATTAGAATTTGCACGATAAACATTAAGGCCATCACTAGTCAAATCACTGCACACATTGCTATTTATTGTGGTTTTTGCACTTGATGCCGGTGTTTCTATTGTACCGATAACATAGATACCACCGCCATGGCTTCCTGCTTCGTTGTTTTTGATAGTTGCACCTTTTAAACTTAATTTATTGCCACCATCTTGATCAGCGTCATTATCACCGAAGAATACGCCTCCACCAAGATTGCTACAGTAATTGCTTGAAATCTCAGTGCCTTCAATTGTCAAAGTTGAATTACCCTTAGACGTTACCGCTCTAACACCACCACCACAATTTGGTCTTTGATTTTGTCCGATGCCTAAAACACCCCCAGTGTAACTCTCACCCGATCTACTATTGCCTGAAATTTTTGAACTGGTTATTTTTTGGCTTGTAAACCCATAATTGCTTGTGAACTGCTTGTTGTCAGAGTAGTCCATAAGGCTAGGTTTTGATTTTGAGATTTTTTCAAAGCCCATTAAACCGCGCAAAGCTTCGTATTCTTCTTTAGATGTCAAGTTTTCAAAAGATATACCACCGCCTTCATTGTTTGAGATTGTCATGTTGTTGATAACGCTGTTAGTATTTAAAACGACTAAGCCACCGCCGTTGTTTGCTTTACAGTTTTGAATTACACCGCCATCAATTACAAGTTCTGTGTCGCCAGTTGGGTTGCCTTGTTCGGTTGCGATAACAAGCAAGCCACCGCCGTATGGGCTTACATTATTAACGTTGTTTTGAATGACAACGTTTTTGCCCATTTTAAAGTCCTTGCCTTCAGCCATAACCATAACGCCAGATTTAAGGCCCTGTTTTTCAACCCTATCGCGGTCACCGTCAAGCACAAGGGCTGGAGTTGATGATGTTGCGTTAGTATCACCAAGCACAAGTGTTGAAGCGTCGGTGCTGACAAAAAGTGTTTGAGGTGACTTCTCACCCCTTAAAATCATAGTGTCCACTGTCGAATTCAGTTTAATTGTTGTTTCCTCGCCAGCAACAGCAGTTTCATTCATGAACACTTTTTCAACAATGATGTTTACTTCTGCTTGTTCGTTCGCTTCTACAGATTTAAATGCGTCGTAAAGTGTAGTTGCGTTTTTAACTTCGCCGTTCTTTACTGTTACGTTTTCGTATGATGAACCTGTCATGAACACTTTTACAAATTCTGCAAGTAGTGGATAGTTGAAATTAAGTGCTTTACTGCCTTCAATGTATGTATAGTTTGTCCATGCGTTGGTTTCCCTGAGTAGGCTTGGAGAGTATGTACGTACATTGAATGAGCTGAAATCTTTAGATTGTTCTAATGCTAATATGTTTGTGTACCTTATGCGCATGTTGTTTGTGTAATATGCACGTTTGCCTGTTGAGAAGTAACAGTTAGACACTACACCGCCGTTTTCCATTGCGTTGTCTTTAGATACTATTTCACCTACTATGCCTGCAAGGCTGTTTGATGTCAATGTACTGTCTACAAAGCTGTTGCGAATTATGTCTTGTGGAACTGTGCTGTTTAGGGTACGATCAATTGTTATCTTACCTGCAATACCACCAAGGGTTTTGTTAGATTTAATTGAACCTAAGCGAACAAATGTGTTTTCAATTGTTGTGTTTACGCCTTCACCTAAGATGCCACCGACATATTGTTCAGCACTGTCTATCGTGCAGTTGTATAAGCCAATGTTTTTAATTGTTGCATTTTCTGTGTAACCGAATAAACCATTGCCATCTATTACTGCATTTTGAATTGTGTAGTATGAACCATCGAATACACCTTGGAATGATGAGAAGGTTTTTCCATCTTCTGTTATCTTTTTACCTATTGATGAAATATGGTAACCATTCATGTTGATGGATTTGTTGAGATATATTGTGTAATCCTTGAAATAGTTGTACTCAGTTGCTGAGTCACTATTTACTATCTCAATGAATTTCAAAAACGATTCAGCTGAGTTTATGGTGTATGCTTTGCTACCACGGTTTGCAAAGCTATCCCCACTTAACCAGTTGAGTGTGTTAGGCTGTTCACCATCGTAATCGTCAACCGACCACACTATTGGGTTGGTTGGTGTGATGCTACCCTTCCCTTGACTTTTCTTTTTTACCGAAACAACAACAGCCACACCTGTAAACACAAAAAGACAAGCCATCAAAAATGTGACGATTGATGTTACAATAATTTTACCAGTTCTTTTGCTAACTTTCATCATACACGCATCTCCAAATTTCATCGTTAAAGTAAATATTTCAATTTAATTGCAAAAATTTAGTTTGTTGTCAAGCCAAACTAAATCACGCCAAAATCATTAAATTTACTTAATAGTATTTTATACTATTTCGACAAAAAAATCAAACAATTGTATTAAAAATATATAAATAAAAGAAACTAATTTTTTTGAATATTATTTGAATGTTATCAAAAATTTAATTTTGTTAAAGTTAAATTAATTTTTTAATTAATCGGTGAAAAATTGAAAAATTAATTAATTTTATTCAAATATTTTTAAAATTTCATTTTTTCCTTAAATTTAAGCAAACTAAACGAAATACGAAAATAAAAAATTATAAATAAAAACAGGTTCAAAAAAATATTCAAAATAAAATTCGTTTTTTAATTAAAAAATTAAAATAAAAATTATTAAAAATTAAAAAATTTTATTTATTTTATCATTTTTTTATTAATTTTTTATGATTTTTCGCATTTTTTATTTATTTTTTATTATTTTTATTAATTTTCGCACTCATTTTAGCACTCTTTTCCACACATCAAAAGGAACATGAATAATTGCTTTTCTTCGACTAAAGATGTAAGTGATGTTTTTTGAATATGAAAAAATACACCAAGAAATTGGTGCATTTTTAAAATTAATACTTAGCGGAGTTTGCGTTTTAGTTTTGCAATTTCGTCGCGCAGTTTTATTGCGGTTTCAAAGTCGAGTTGGCTTGATGCAGTATTCATCATGCCTTTCATTTGCTCAATTTGTTTTGCAATTTCTGGCTTGGTCATCTTTTTGTTATCGTCATCTATCCTAATTTTAAGTGAGTCGACAATTCCTTTTTTGATTGTCATAGGTTTGACATGATGTTCTTCATTATAAGCCTGTTGTTTTGCGCGCCTATAATTTGTTTCATCGATGGCCTTCTTCATGCTTTCTGTTATGCTGTCAGCGTACATTATAACCTTACTTTCACTGTTACGCGCTGCCCTACCAATGATTTGAATTAATGATGTGGCACTCCTTAAAAAGCCTTCTTTGTCTGCATCTAAAATGGCAACCAATGTAACTTCTGGCAAATCTAACCCTTCACGCAACAAATTTATGCCCACTAAAACGTCAAATTCATCTGCACGCAATTCGTTGATGATTTTAACGCGTTCAAGTGTGTCAATGTCGCTGTGCAAGTATTTAACACGAACACCATTTTCACCAAAATATGTGCATAAATCTTCCGCCATTTTCTTGGTTAAAGTGGTCACCAAAACTTTACCTTTTTTAGCAACTGTTTTTGTAATTTCATCAAATAAATTATCCACTTGCCCATTGCTTGGACGAACTTCAATTTCAGGATCCAACAAGTAAGTTGGGCGGATAATTTGCTCAACAGTGTTGCCAGAAAGCCCCAATTCATACTCATTTGGTGTGGCTGAAACATAAATTGCTTGACCAATGCGCCTATTAAACTCTTCAAAATTGAGTGGACGGTTGTCATACGCACTTGGCAAACGGAAACCATAATCTACAAGGCTTGTTTTGCGCGCACGGTCGCCATTATACATACCGCGCACTTGTGGAAGCGTTATGTGGCTTTCGTCCACAAAAAGCAAGAAACCTTTTGGGAAATAATCGAGCAAAGTGTAAGGTGGTTCGCCTGGTTCACGCCCATCAAAATAGCGCGAATAGTTTTCAATACCCGAACAATAGCCCATTTCTTGCATCATTTCAATGTCGTAATTGGTGCGTTCCTTAATTCGTTGTGCTTCAATATATTTACCTTGTTCTGCAAAGAATTGTTCACGCGCATTGGCGTCGGTTTTAATTTGTTCGAGTGCCTGTTGCAATTTTTCGCTCCCCACCGCATAGTGGCTTGCAGGGAAAATTGAAGCATGCTTTAACCTGTCGATAACATGCCCTGTCACCACTTCAAATTCGCTTATTGCTTCAATTTCGTCATCAAAAAATTCAACACGAATAGCGTGTTCACTGCTGTCGGCTGGGAAAATATCCACAACATCCCCGCGTGCGCGGAAGGTGCTTCGATGGAAATCTACATCGTTGCGTTCATATTGTATGCTGATAAGCCTTTTAATAAGCTCTTCACGTGGCATTTTGTCACCAACACGCAAAGAAATGTGTAAATCTAAAAACTCTTTTGGTTCACCTAAACCATAAATACACGAAACTGACGCAACAACAATTGTATCGCTCCTTTCAAGCAAACTGCTGGTGGCACTCAAACGAAGCTTGTCAATTTCGTCGTTTACGCTCATATCCTTTTCAATATAGGTATCGCTTGAAACAATGTAGGCTTCTGGCTGATAATAATCGTAATACGAAACAAAAAATTCAACCCTATTGTTAGGGAAAAACTCCCTAAACTCATTACACAATTGTGCAGCCAAAGTTTTGTTATGTGCAAGCACCAAAGTTGGACGGTTCACTTGCGCAATGACATTTGCCATTGTAAAAGTTTTGCCACTTCCGGTTACGCCTTTTAAAACTTGGCTGGTCAATCCATCGTTTATACCCTCAACCAATGACGCAATCGCTTGTGGTTGGTCACCTGTTGGTTTGTATTTAGATTTAAGTTCAAATTTCCTATATTCCATAGTTTTATTTTACATCAAATGTACAAATTTAACAAGTGTTTTAAAAATTTGATTTTTGTTTAAATATTTTCATATTGTATAGAGCACTTAATTTGCTTTCATTTTGCTTAGTAATATATACTAATAGCCCAAGCATTTGAACTGCATTAAATTGAAGACACATAGAAATTTAGAAGCAATATTGCAACATATTTTACAATAACGACAAAAAAGGCAACCTATTAAAGTTACCTTTTAATGTTATCACATCAATTTTTATTAGATGGATTTTTTGATTGTAAATACTTTAAATAAGCCCGATAATACGATGAAACTGCTTTATCGTAATTATTGCTGTAATCAAGGCTATACCTATTGCAGAATGCAATAAAGTCGTTTTGCCTACTTTGAGCAAAATTTCTTGCCTGCAATAACCATGGGTCTTGCACCTGCTCAACATAATTTGCCGGTTGAGATTGGCTTGGCTCACTGTATGCGTTGTCCGGCTGTGGTTGAACATTATTAATTGTTTCATTTGGAGTGGACAAAGTTATTGCAGTTTTCCTATTTTTATTTTTAAAGACTTTTATAAGCACCCCTGCCAACAATAAAGCAAACACTGCAGAACCACAAATAATTGCAATAGTTGTTGTGTCAACGCTGTTTGTTGTGGTTTTGTTATCTGTTTCAGGTTCGATTACTGGTTCTTTAACCTTTTCAGTGAACACTGCTCGAATGGTTATATCCTTATCAATTTGACTTATTGTCAACGCGTTGTTGCTAACATCAATAACCTCTTCATTTACATAAACTTTGTTAAACTCCCAGCCTTCGTAGGCGGAAATTGTAAACACTCTGCTTTCGCCGTAAGGTACATTTTCAAGTGTGCTATCGCAACTTAAATTTCCTTGTCCTTCCACATTGACAGTTATATTGAATTTTTTAATTTCAAATTCAACCGAGATTGTGTAAACCTTTTTAACATTGGTGAAAATGTAAGAACTTACTGCACCCACACTAACACCGTCAATTTTGACATCTTTAATATTGTACCCTTCATCTGGTGTGATTGTAAATGTTACACTGTCGCCATATCCAACCATTGTTGATTGTGTAATTGTACCGTTGCCAGCACTAACATCCGAACTGATTAAATAACTATTTGTGAAAACAACTTCAATCTTTTGATTTTCTGTTACATTTCCAAAAACAATAGTGTCTTTAATGTCAATTTCAACATCGTTTAATTTGATGTAGTCAATCCCATATCCTTCGTCTGGAGTAATCGTAAATGTTATACTATCACCATACTCAACATTTACAACGCCATTAGTTCCG
This sequence comes from uncultured Clostridia bacterium, assembly GCA_934772045.1. Classification (GTDB taxonomy): domain Bacteria; phylum Bacillota; class Clostridia; order Christensenellales; family UBA1242; genus Onthoplasma. Next base: position 302,191 of record CAKVMH010000001.1, on the reverse strand, counting down.
GTTGGTGCAATACTGCCATGTTCACCGCATATGACATTGATTGTTAAAACTTTTTTTTCAAATTCTACATGAATTGTTTGATCCGTTAAAACATCGCTGAATGTGTAACTTTCGATAGCACCCTTCGATTCACCATTAACCAGAACATCTTTAACCTTGTAGCCAGTATTCGGTTTAAATATGTAAGTGACACTTTCACCATACTCTATGCTTTGTGTTCCAGATGAGGAAATCGTGCCATTTTTGCCAGCTGTTGCGGTGATTGTGCTAACAATTTTAACAAAACTTACAGATATTGTATGTTGTTCTTTAACATTTTTAAAAGTGTAGCTAGGAATTTCGCCCAAATCTTCGCCGTCAACTTGTATGTTGCCGATTTTGTAGCCAATGTCAGGCGTGAATGTAAATGTTTGATTTGCTCCAGCGTCTACAGGCACGCTCCCAGACGGACTAATCGCGCCATTATCGCCCGCGCTGGCCGTAATTAGGTAACTGTCAATTTCAAACACTATTTTAATAGTGTGATTTTCGCTTATATTTGTAAATGTATATCCATTGTTGATGGCGTCCACTAATGCCTCTTCTGTTAATTCTACGCCGTCAACAGTCAAACTCTTTATATGGTAATCTGCGCCCACCGTAAATGTGAAAGTCAGGCTAGACCCAAAATCTACTGAGATGTTTCCACTTGGGCTTATCGTTCCACCGCCCACTTTTGAAGCCGAAACTGTGAAAGTTTGTATTTCAAACTCAACACTAATAGTGTGGTTTTGGGTAACGTTTGTGAATGTGTAACCATTGTTAATGGCATTTTCTAAGGCTGTTTCTGATAAAGGTGTGCCGTCAACTATTATGCTTTTTACATAGTATCCAGTGTTAGCCGTGAATGTAAACTTTTTGCTGTCACCATAATTTACTTCGTTATCACCAACGTCGCTGATTGAACCATTGACACCAGCACTGGCTTTAATTGTGAAAGTTTGTATTTCAAATTCAACAGTAATTGCGTGGTTCTCAGTAACATTTGTAAATGTGTAACCATCGCTTATCGCATTTGTTAATTCTTCGCCCTCTAAGGCTACACCGTCAACAATCACGCTCTTTACGCGGTAACCGACGTTTGGTTCAAATGTGAAGGTTTGGCTTGTCCCTTCATTGACGGAGACATTTCCTGACGGAGTTATTGTGCCATTGCCGTTTGTACTTGTGGTTATAGTGTGACTGTTTGTCTCAAGTTTTGTTTTGCTGTAAATCCAATAACCCGAGTCTGAATCATAGGTTTTATATGTTAACGCTGAAGTCCAATAATTTGATTCAACTGGAACATCGTTCCTTTTTGCATAAATATAGTTAATGCCACCAATCATCATTAAAGCCGTATCCGCACACATATTTAAGTAATCCAAATCAATTTGTTCATCAAAATTAAACACTAATTTATTTTTTAGTTTATCTTCACCACGAAAACAATATTCCCCAAAAATTGTCGAATACGAATTGATGATAACATTAGAAAAGATACTCCATTGGAATAGCCTTTCAGGAACCTGCTGAACATTCTCCCCTATAACAATTGTTCCAATATTATCAATAACTGCACCTACTGTAGGTACACCAGCGGCATCTTTACTCATATATCCGGTCGATACACAATTAATAGCATTGTAATATAGGGTGCCAATGCGAGAGAAGGCAAATTTCCCTATGTAATTGATTGACTCAGGGATAGTTAAGCTTGTCAAACTTGATTCGCTTGATACGTATTCAGGAATCGTAGTAATGTTATAAGTTGTACCGCCTATAGTGACTGAACTCAAAATTGAATAGTCAATATTTTTGTTGCCAGAAGCAAAGCTTACAAGTGAATCTTTAGAATATAAACCAAGCCCATCGGTATAAAAATTTGCATTATTTGCGTCAACTGTGAAAGTTTTTAAATTGGAACATTTACCAAAAACACCATTGCCAATTGTTTCCAATGTTTCACCAATGTTAAACCCAGTTAAATTTGTGCAGAACGCAAAACCATAGTCGCCAATAGAAGTAACTGCTGGAAGGTTGACATATTCCAAACTTGAACAACCATAAAAATCTTTCAATTCAACTGCTTTTAATTTGGATAAACTAACAGTCTTTAAATTTATACAATTAAAAAATATTGCTCCCATAGTTATAGTATAATTAGGGAGATATGCGCCTGTGGTTGTGCCTGCTGGTGGAGCTTGATCGGAAACTGAGGTTAAAGATGTGCAATTCGTAAAACCAGCAAACCAGATTTTTACAACCCCTGGGGCATAAATATATTTTAAATCTTTACAATTTTTAAACACATATCCTGAAATACCCGTACATGATTCTGGCAAAGTGACAGATTGAAGGTTTGAACCTTTAAATAACGAATATCCGAGTTTTTTTACCTCTAGACCTTTAATTGTTCCAGGTATAGTTAACTCTTTGTAGTTCCCAATATAATTGGTCAGAGTTCCATCACTGTCTATTTCAAAACAATCTTCTATTGGGGTGTTAATGTTAAAAAATGAAATATTGTATAAATTTGTGCGGGCAACAATTTTGTTGTCAACCACCTTTAATCCTATAACATAAAGATAAATTATATTTGGCACTTTCAAATCTGTAGTATAACTTCCTATGTAATCAGCTGTAGGGATTGAAGAATTTAAGCTTTTTGCTTTTGTTGGTATTGTTTTATCGGTGGTGTAAAATATTTGGAAATCTTTGTCCGAGCTTGTGATTGTCAATGTCATTTTATCTTCAAAATTTATACAGCTTTCATTTTCCTCGTCGGAGATTAACTCACCATCTTTATAAAATGACAAATTTGCTTGGGTGTTAGGCATTTCAAAATACTTTAAGTTGAGCATGCCATACCCATAATATGTATCGTACCCTGGTTTACCCAGATCTAAAGATAAATCATACAATGTTTGTTCAATCTCGGAAGCGGAAAGGCTTGAAAAGCTTGGGTTTAAATTTAACAATGCCACTGCGCCTGCAACTTGTGGTGAAGCCATTGATGTGCCATTAAGTGATTCATACACATCGGTTACCGCACTATCTGTATCTGAAATGTATGCCGAATTAATACGGGTGCCTGGGGCTGAAATATCCACAATTTTGCCATAATTTGAATAGTCAGCTAATGAGTAGTGCTTACTATTTTCTTCTAAGGCTGAAACGACCACAGCCTTTAACCCTTCGATGTTGTTTTCGTTGGTTTCATTCCCTGCTGCCGTTATCGGTAAAATGTTTAAAGCCAATAATGGTTCATAACATTTCTTGTTAAATAAATTTTTATCACTTTCTGAATCTTTCCCTGCACCAGAGAAACTTAAATTTGTGCTAACAATGTTATATTTTTTTGAATAGACCTCTATCACCTTTAAATATCCCGTTAGTATCGAAGTGCTAGTGCCTCTCCCAGCTGAATTACCGATTTTGATTGGCAAAATTTTAACATTGGCTGGTGTTAGGTTACAAATTATACCGGCAACGTGTGTGCCATGGCCTCCATCATCTTCAAAACTGTATTTACTTGTGTCGCTTGAATCAAATGACAGATTATCGTAGCTATATTGGTATGTAGAATTGTAATAAGAATAGCCTACAATTTTCCCGTTTTCGTCTTTTAACAACCTATCTTTAAACATTTCATGTGAAGTGTTTATGCCAGTGTCAAGGACGGCTACAACGACCTCATTATTCACATTGTTATCGGTTAAATATTGCCTAAAGCCACCAACGTCAATTGCTTCTGCGCTCCAGCTGTCGGTGTAGGAAGTGTAGTCGTAATCAGTATCCGCATAACTATCGGCAGTTTCATATTTATCAATAATTACATTGTAATTTGCTTTTTTGAATTGCCCATAAGCATATGCGGTTGCTTGTTCAGTTGGGTAACACAAAACGTGAAGGTTTTTGTAACAAATGTCCTTTGTTGCACCGAAATTGTTTGTGATATTGCCTTGGACAATAAGCCTTTTAAGATAAAATTCACTTTCTTCATTTTCATCGTCTGAGAAAATTAAAGAATCGCCTAAATCCGAATTTGAATCGTCGGATTCGCTTAGCACTGACAACAAGTTTTCGTTATTATTTAACAGTGTTTCGTTATTGTTTAACATGAGTTCGTCTTCACTGTTTAAATCCTTAATTTGCTGTTCAAACTGCAAAAAATCATTTAGACTTCCATCTTCAGTTGAAGCTGATGTGCTTTTGAAAGAAAATGGATTAAAAACAAAAATTGCTGAGCACAAAAAAATCAAGCTCAAAACAAAAAGTAAATACTTTTTCTTTTTCATATGTTTACCCCTATTGCACTTGTTGCAAGCCAACAAATGCTTATTACATTTAGTATAACTAAAAATTTAATTAGTATTTTTATTATTACATAATAAACTTGTAAAAGCAACTTTTTTCTTGTCAAAATAAAAACATGCATATGTAGCATTTTTCTTATAATAATAAAAACATAAGTATGCAGAATTTTCCTTATAACAATAAAAACATGCAAACCACTCTTTGCTTTTTAAAATAAAAAACACCAGATAAACTGGTGATAATACATCTGTCATTCTGAGCGTAGCGTTGATTAAAACATTAATGGTAAAAAACGCTTCGCGCAAGACCCTTCGTTCCACTCAGGGTGACATACTTACATAGTACATACTTAACAGAATGACATAAGATTGAATACACGTGTCATTCTGAGCGTAGCGAAGAACCTGAATGATTTTAAAAAAATAATGTTATTTATGTTTATGTATATTTTCAGTTATCTGTCATTCTAGCATAGCGAAGAACCTGAATGATTTCGAAAAAATCTTCAGATTCTAGCGAAGCGAAGAATCTTGCAAAACTTGTTTTGCTTTTGATATATTGATCGTAAAAAGCGCTTCGTGCAAGACCCTTCGCGTGCGCTCAGGGTGACATACATAAAAGGGTGACAAACTTAACAGGGCGACACACTTAGTACGACATATTCACTAACGTTCATGGTGTACATATCATATAGAGTGTAATTGCCAACACTCAGAGTGACCAATTAATACAAACTTGTACTTACACTCATGGATTGAAATATTAAATACGACCGCGCACTTTTATTAAAAGCGGATTTTTATAATGGCGAAAATTAAACCAATTATGCCTACAAGCAATGCCAAACCAACCTTTGTGGCAATTTGATACCACAAGTTGCGCTTGTTGTTGGTAAGTTCACGATGAAAACCTTCACCTTTAATTTTAAGCGAAACACAAAAAACTGGGCTACCTTTTTTGTCACTTTTAAAAAGTTCGATGTAGTTATCGTAACTTAAATTTGTCATAATCTTTTCAAGTTCGTCAGTAGAAATGACATATTTGTCCGCAACAAATGAAATAATTTCGCGCGGAGAAATAAGACAAGACTTTTTGCCTTGACATTTCTGATAGACATATTCCATTACGTATTTTTCTTTAAAAGTTAACATAATTTTTGACTAATAATTTGTGTTTTTAAATTTTATTTGAAAATTGTGATTTTTATAATTAGAGTTTGATGTTTGCAAAACGACTAAAAAACATAAAAGAAAACAACCAACGCAAGCAAGCACCCAACGAATGAAGCCAGTGCGACATAAGCATAATGTAAAAACGAATTTATATTCTTTTTTGCTTTTGGTTTGCCCGTGTCCTGTTCCAACACAATGCGTGCTTTGGGAAGAAGTGAATAACAATATGTGTTTTCTTCACTAAATTTGATAATCAAATACTCTTGTTTTTCCAAAAAATCCATAATTTGCCTTATGCTGTCGTTATCGTACTGGCTTTTTTGGCTAAGCAATGCAATAATTTCTTCACTGGTTGCCACTTTATATGCGGTACCATCAGTCAACTTATTCAATGCTTTTAAAACTGAAAATGATTTTTTATCCAGCATGTTCACTCCTAAATTATAACAAATCAACTTAGTTTTTGCAATTCTTTTTTAAATATTTTACTTTTTAAGTGAAATGTATTCATCTAATTGATTTTTGATAAACTTAAAGGCGTATTCAAATGGCTCTGCTGTTGTTAAATCAATGCCGATTTCTTTTAGCACTTCAATTGCTGGGCGGTGTGTACCATTCTTTAAAAATTCAATGTAATGGTTTGCAAAGTTAGGCTCGTTTAAAAGTTTGACTGCAATGGTAATGCCTGTTAACATGCCGGTTGAGTATGAATAGACATAATATGGGCGGTAAAAGTGTGGAATGCGTGACCATTCAAATTGCAATTCCTTTGGAAGAGCACATGCCCCACCATAATATTTTTTGTTCAATTCAAAGTATTTTTCATTCAATTCTTTGTATGTGATTGGTGTTTCATTTTCTATGCTTGTGTGGGCATACAATTCAAACTCGCTAAACAAAGTTTGCCTAAAAATTGTGCTTCTAACCGAATTTAAAAATTCGTTTAAATAATATTTTTTATGCCTTTTGTCTGCCGTTTTTTGCATGTATTGATTTAATAAAATTTCATTTACTGTGCTTGCAATTTCCGCACTGAAAATGCTGATTGATGCGTCGTCCATTGGTTGAAACTCGTTGAAATATTCAGCATTAATGCAATGCCCCATTTCGTGTATTAATGTGGACATACTGTTGAAATCGTCTTGCCAGTTCATCAAAATTAAAGTTTTTGCACCGTAGCAATTTGAACAGTATCCCCCTGTTGTTTTGTTTTGGTTTGGCATGTAATCGATAGATTTATCTGTCAATTTTTTGTTCACGCGTGACAAATAGTCTTGCCCAAGTGGTGCAAGCGCATTTAAAATTGTCTGCTTTGCTTGTTCAATTGTTACTTTTCCATTTACTTTTTCGTCCATAAAAAGGTCGTAGTAAGCAATGTCTTTCAGCCATTGATTTTTGGCAAGTGCGCGAATGTATTTTTTGTTTAAATCAATGTGTTTGTTAACATATTTTATGTTGTTTTCAAACACAATTTCTGGCACTTGTTCGTCGAAAAGTTGCGCGGTTAAAAGTGAACTGAAATTATGCAATTTTGTATTGTCGTTATCTGATTTCATGTCGCTTACATAAAGTTCAGCAAAGGTTTTATTCAACTTTCCATATTGTGATAAGAAATTTTTAAAAGCATTTTTTCTTAAAACCCTGTCCTTGCTTGTGAGCAAAGTGTGATAGGTTGCATTGTCAAGTTTATGTGGTTTATTTTTGCTGTCCAATGCTAAATTAAATTCCATTTCACTGTCGGTTATAATGTCAAAAACTGATGAACTGTTGTTGAAACTGTTTGAAATTTTTGCAATTAAATCTGCCGATTTTTCATCTAATGTGTGTGGCTTGTTGCGAATGATGTCAAGAATAAAATTTTCATGACCTTTTGCACGCTTATCGCTAAGCAATTCGCGCAAATATTTTTCACTTAAACGCGCCATTTGTGGTGAAACAAAGGCGGTTGCTTTGCCCAACTTTTGCGCCATGATTTCATAGCGTTGCATAAGTTTAAGGATTTCCACATTTGAGTTGTCTGTCGCATAAGTGTTGGACAAATAAAAACAAAATTGTTGTATTAATTGCTCCTGTTTTTCATATGTGGTAAGGTATTCAAAAAACTTATCCTTATCGTTAAATTTGCCATAAAATTTTGGCATTTCATCGGTTAAAAATTGCATTGTGGTGAACACATTTTCAATTTCTTTTTGTGTTTTAAATAACCCTATATCCCATTTATATTTTTCATCAATGTCTGCGCGTTTTTTCATTCTTCCCCCTGAATAATTTTCATTTTACATGAATATGTATATTTTAAGTTTAAATAAAGTTTAGCCGTTGGTCAAGCATTTTTTAATGTGCACGATAAGCAAAATTACAATGCGAAATTAAAATACAAAAACTGACACAGTTTGTTGACTTTCGTTAAATTTTTCACTATACTAAAAATAAAGGAGAAGGGTTTATGCACTTTTTTAGGAAAATATTTTTAACACTTGCAATTGCATTTGTTGTTTTATGTTATGGCTACCCTATGTTTATCTTGCCATTTGGTACTTATAAATATAATTACAAAGTTGGCGACAAAACTGAAACTGTTGAATTGCAATTTAAATGGGACGGCAGTTACAAATTAGGCGAAAACACCGGTTTTTATAAATTGAAAGGCAATAAAATTTATTTAAACGACACCAAAGATTTTGGCAATTTAGAAGATAAAAACTACATGATTATTTCAAACATGTACAATGTTAAATTTTCTATGGCCTTGGGCGGGTCTGCAGACGTTTCTGTTCAATTCTCAAACAAAGTTGGTGAATACGTTGCTATTGGCGTCGGCGTAGTTTCATTGTTGTTGGTGCTTTCAATTCCTAACAGAAGAAGGGACTAATTTGTTAAGTTAATTCAATTTTCATAATAAAATAGGTTACATTATTCCAGTTTAAGAATTTAAAAGTGGCATTTAAGCCACTTTTTTTTGTGATTAACAACAAACCATATTTGCGAGCAAAAGCGAAGCAAATTGGTTTATTTTTGCCAAAAGAAAACTCATAATAAACCAATTTATTTTGTTCCCATTTAAAAATATGGTTTGTTGTGTTCACAACGAAAAAAACAGGTGAAAACTTACCTGCTTTTTTCTTTTTATGTTTATTTACACACTTAAAAGTGTTGTTTCCAAATTACGAAGGCAATACCTTGAGTAAACCTTGCGGCATAAGGTTCGGTTGGATTTCCCAATCTTGCACTTTGCCGTTACCAACAAAGCGGTTTCCCTTTATGCAAAACTTGCACCGAATCGCCACTGAGACCACACTATAATCCCCAAAGCACCTCATACGAACAGCCTAGAAGTTTTCCTTAACGTCATCAGTTAAATTTAGCTTTATTTTGCGGTTAAAATTTCAAAAGCAACCTAAAAGTATGCGTGTACTTTGCAATAAATTTAAGTTGTCGCTCAATCCCAGTTTAACCACTCAAAGCAGGCTACACTGCACACAACTTTCGCCGTATGCAGGTTCCCAATCCAAGCGATAGATAAGCAGCTAATAACACTCAACCTACCCACTTGGGTCTCCGCGATAGTTGGGCTTAAATGTGTATGCCGTTACACACCACCCAAAAACCTTAACTCCCAGCACCAGCCCCAATTTGGGCAATCAAAGCCAGCACCAGAAACTTCATAGTTGTGCCAATTATGCTTGTTTCAGCATCCTCACTTAACCTAGACGACTAGAATACTGCGCCTTCGTTATGTTATTATATTATCACAAACATTACATAATGTCAATATTTTGTGGTTAGACAGAAAAATCAACAAAAAGTGTGCGCAAGCAAAAAACACACTGAAAACGCCATTTAACATGGCATAGCAAATGAATAAGTAATTTTAAGTTTAAATTAACTGCTCCAATTTACATGACATCTTGCAAGCCAAGTAAATAATCCGCACTGACACTAAAATATTTGGCAAGTTTGACAATATAAAACGCATCTGGGCAACTTTTATTAAGTTCCCAAAGGGAAATGGTGTCTTGTGTTGAATTGATTGCCATTGCAAGTTGCGATTGCGTTATCTTATGTTCCTTCCTTAAATCCCTAATAACTTTACCTATATTCATAAAATCATTTTAAGGCAAAGCCCCACAACTGCAATGATTTACGAAGAAATATCGTATTTTGTCGAATTTTGTCGATAGTTTTATGCTTTTTTACTTTATTTTAACCCATTAAACGGCAGTTTTAAACCAAAAACAAAATTAATAAACTTAGCAGTATTAAATAGAAACTGAAGTAAATTAACTTATTTTTATTGACTAATTTCAACATGATTTTTATTGATAAAATGCCGAAAACAAATGAAGTTATCATGACAATTATAATGCCCAGCCAATTGATTGTAAGTTGGCAACTGAAAAGTTTAAAACTTTCATAAACCGCACTTGCAATGATGACTGGTATACTCATCAAAAAGGAAAAGTCTAACGCCTTTTGCTTTTCAACGCCAACCAACAAACCGCATGTTAGCGTTGCCCCACTGCGCGAAATTCCCGGTAACAAGGCAAGCCCCTGTGCAATGCCCATGTAAAGTGCGTTGCGTTTGTTTATTGGTTTGTTGTTGGTCTTTTTGAAGTCTGCCACAGCAAGCAACAATGCCGACAATAAAAACCCCCAAACCAGAACATGGATTGAAAAATTTGCTTCCAAAAAATTGTTGAAAATTAGCACCATTACTACAGTTGGAACAGTTGCAATTATTAGGCATAAATTTGTTGAGTTAAATGGATTTTTTATTAGTTCCACAATTTGCTTTCGATAACAAAAGATAACCGCAAACAGTGTGCCGATGTGCGCAACCACACTTAGTAACAAAAGGTTGTCCAATTCAAAAAGCGAGCCAAACAAGACAATGTGCCCACTGCTTGAAACCGGCAAAAATTCGGTTATGCCTTGGATAAAGCCAATTAATGTGTATTTTAAGATATTTTTCACTTGAAATTTTCCTTAGATTATTGTATTATTAGGAAATATCAAATATTACTTAAGAGTTGGAGAGAAAATAAAATGAAATTAGGCGTTGTTGGTCTGCCAAATGTTGGCAAAAGCACATTATTTAATGCAATTACTAAGGCCGGTGCAGAAAGTGCAAATTACCCTTTTTGTACGATCGAGCCAAATGTGGGCGTTGTCGATGTGGCGGACGAAAGGTTGAATAAATTGGCTGAAATGTACCACACAAATAAAATTATTCCAGCGCAAATTGAATTTGTGGACATTGCAGGTTTGGTTAAAGGCGCAAGCGAAGGTGCTGGGCTTGGCAATAAGTTTTTGAGCCATATCCGCGAAGTTGACGCAATTGTGCATGTGGTGCGCGTGTTTAAAAACGATAAAATTATACATGTGGACGGAAGCATTGACCCTGTGCGCGATATTGACACCATTAATTTGGAACTTATTTTAAGCGATATTGACGCGGTTACAAAACGCATTGACCGCATTAAAAAAATTGTTCACGGTGGGCAAGCCGACCAGCAAACAATTAAGGAATTTGAATTGCTTAATGAGATTTTGGAGTTGCTTAAATATCAAAAACCAGCGCGCATGCTTAAACTTAACGCGGAAGAGCAAAAAATTGTGGACGGATTTTTCCTTATCACAAGCAAGCCTATCATTTATGTGGCAAACACAAGCGACGAATTGGACGATTTCCAACGCGAAAATATTGAAAAAATAAAACAAATTGCTTTGGCTGAACAGGCAGAAGTTATTTCGCTTTGCGCAAGGACAGAAGAAGAACTGATAAACATGCCACAAAAAGACCGCGAAATGTTTAAGCAAGAACTGGGCATTGAAAGTTCTGGGCTTGAAAAATTGATTGTTGCAAGTTATCATTTGCTTGGGCTTATAAGTTTCATCACCGCAGGCGAAAAAGAAGTGCGCGCTTGGACAATCCACCGTGGCACACTTGCCCCACAAGCAGCAGGAAAAATCCACACCGATTTTGAGCGTGGGTTTATCCGTGCAGACGTTGTTAAATACGACGACTTGATAACGTTGGGCGATTATAACCTCTGCCGTGAAAAAGGTAAGATTATAAGTGCTGGCAAAGATTATGTTGTGCAAGACGGCGACATAATCGTGTTTAAATTTAATGTTTAATTAGTTTTACTTTTAGTTTGGGTGTTAATTCAATGTCGGTTTAATTCAATGTCGTTGAACGCGTTTTATGATTAGGCATGGCACTTGCTTATTTAAATAACCAGGCAGGAAATGAATGAAGTTTTAACACGTCGTAAACATTGTTATGGGTGGTGGAATGTGATTGATTATGCAGGAAATGAAATAAAGGAATTTGAGGGTTGCTTAAGTTGTGCTTATGTGAACCACAAATTTTCTTTGCCGGCTGGAATGGCTTTTGAAAATGATATGTTTACACTTTCGCAAGATTGGGAATTGCCTATTACGGGGTTTTATGTTGTAACACCAAAACGACATGTGGAAAACCTTTGCGAACTGACCGATGATGAAAGAAATGCAATGTTTAAACTTGTAAATGAAACAGTTAAAATATTAAAAACTTGTGGTGTTTGCAAATTTTATAACATTATTTTTGAAGAAAAGCCCACCAGTCATTTACATGTTTGGATTATGCCTAGGCACGACTGGATGAAGGAACTTTTTGGTAACCCAACAAAACAAATTAGGAATGTTTTTGATTACGCAAAAGCGAATTTACGAACACCAGACACTTTTAAAAAGATAAAAGAAATAACAAACACTTTAAAATCGGAACTAAAGAAGACATCTTTTTAACATGCAACATAATGATGCAAAATAATAATGTAACAAAAATAATTTTTACTTAAATTTGATTTGTTGTTAATTGCAATAAACATTTAGTTCGCTTTTGTTTGTAAAAAAATTGAACAAATAAAGTTTATAGATAAAACAGCAGTAAAAAATCCACCATATAATCTGGTGGATTTTTCTATACAAAAAGGAGCGCTAACGCTCCTCTTTTTTTGGTAGTCCCAAGGGGACTCGAACCCCTGATACCGCCGTGAAAGGGCGGTGTCTTAACCACTTGACCATGGGACCATGTGGGCAATTTGCCCTACTCTATCGTTTGCTAAATAAATTTACGCAAACTTCATCTATGGGCAATTGCCCACATTTATGACAAGACACCACGGAACGGATACCCGCTTCCTTGTGGTTTCTTTTCATTACTTTGTTTCCTATTAATCGGTACATTTAAAACTAATTTAATTAATATTAAATGTAAAGGTTTTGCAAACAAGTTGCTTCGCGATTTATGTTTATTTTTCAAAACCTCATTTATGGGAAATTACCCACTTCTATGACACAAACCTGTTGCTTTGTGTGGTGGCGGTGGGTAGAATCGAACTACCGATCTATCGGGTATGAACCGATTGCTTTAACCGCTGAGCCACACCGCCAGATACTTGAGAGTATACTTAAAAAACATTCTATTGTCAAGGTTTTTTTAAATATTTTGTAAAAATTTTTGCTTTTCATTTAACTTGCACATTTATGCTTGCTAATTTCGATTTTGTGTGTTAATATGTAAACACTGCAAAATAAGTCAATTTTGTCGGTAAGATATTATGCGGGTGGGCGTGCATCCGCAGTCAGTAAACTTTTGTGCGGGCATGTTAGTGCATCCGCAGTCGGTAAACCTTTGTGCGGGTGTAGTACATCGGTAGTACGCGGGCTTCCCAAGCCTGTAAGGTGGGTTCGACTCCCATCACCCGCTCCATCTTTTAAATCTGATAATTTTATTATAATACCACATTTAAAAACTAATTTGCCATTTCATTGACAGATAAAAGGTGGTATTTTTTGTTTTGCACCTTGCTGTTGTGCAATTTGCTGTCGTTTTTTAAAGCGTTGCGTTTTAATAGGGGTATTGACAATTTTGCGCTTTCGTGGTATATTCACGAAAACGAGGTTAAAAATGACTATTGAAGGTTCAAATATCATTCTGCCTAAGCAAGATTATTTTAAATTATCCAACAGAAGTAAATTGGCACTTATGCGTTTGACCCCTTACGGAAGGAATATCATTCGCAAATTACGCAACGAAAAATTTAACGAAAATGCAATTTATGAAGCATTGCCAGAATTTTCAACCATTTATTATAGCGACCAAAACATTGTTTTTGTTGTTTGTGATGAAAAAGGTCAATTGCACAACATCTCATGGGCGGAAGTTTTGACAAAATTTACACCTGAACTTTTGCAAATGCTTGTTGAAACGGACAAAAAAAATATTATTGAAAATCAAACCGATGTTATTTAATTTTTAGTTTAGAAGTTTTAATAATTTTCACTTTTTACACCCTTAGTTGGCAATTTAGGGGCTTGGTTACGACAATTATATAAAAGCACAATCTGTCATGGTTGACATTTTGTGCTTTTTTCATATAATATTAAGTATGAGTAAAGTATTTATCCTTATAGGTTGTGTTGGTGCCGGCAAAACAACATGCGCAAACAAACTTAAACTTGAAAAAAACACTATTGTTATTTCTGCCGATGAAATTTACAAAACCTTGCCACTTAAAAAAATTTCCACAAAGCCATACGACCACAAAATTAGAAATAAAATTTTAAATAAAATGTATGCTGAACTTGAAAGGAATTTATCCGCCAACATTAACTGCGTGATTGATTATACCAATATGCCAACTAGACGCAGACACAAATTTTTGATGATAGCAAAACGCCATAGTGCAGAAATTGTTTGTAAACTTTTGTTGGTGGACAAATTAACCTGCTTAAACCAAATGCTTAAACGTGAAACAAACAATTCAGCTTCACATAAAATCAAAGATAAAGAAACAACAATCGACCTATATTTTAAACGCATTAAAAATAACCTGCCTACCCTGCATGAAGGTTTTGATGTTATTGAAACATATTATAATGGTCAACTTTATAGCGTTAAACAAAATGCTAAACACAAAAAGACAAAACCAAAAAACTAAGAAGTATAACATTAAATCTCTTTCTTTAAAATAACTGAAATTAATTTTAAGCAACTTATTAAGTTGCTTTTTTAATATAAAAATTGCAAATTAAAAACCTTTTTAACAGACATGTTGGTATCTCTTGCTAATCCACAATTTTTAAACTTACATTACATATTTAAATTAATGCATCGTGTAAACTCCTTTTAAATTAAAAAATGTTCGGCTAACAATAAATTATTTTCCACGTTTTAACCACACTATGCTTAGGAGGTAAGCATGCCTAATTGGTTAACCATTGTGGTTTATTCTGTATTTTCATACATTTCAATATTTATCATCGCAAAAATGCTTGGCAAAAAACAAGTTGCGCAGTTAACGGTTGTGGATTATGTTGTGGGCATAACCATTGGCAACATCGCAGGACAATGGTGCACTGACTATGAAAATCCGTGGTATCACTACATTATTGGCATGGTTGTTTTTTTGTTTTTAACCTTGCTTATCAATTTTTTAGAGCGAAAAATTCCTTTTAAAAGATTGCTTAAAGGTAAACAAATTGAATTGGTTACAAACGGCAAAATTAATTATGCTAATTTAAAAAAGTCCAAATTAGATGTAAACGACCTTTTAGGTTTGTGCCGTGCAAAAAGTTATTTTGATTTGGAAGAAATTTCGTATGTTTATTTAGAAAACAACGGCGATATAAGTGTGTTACCAAAAGATCGTTACCGCCAAACAATTTTGGAAGACATTAAAACTGAGTTCGAACCTAAAACCGAGCCTGCCATTTACCTTATCATTGACGGAAATGTCAACAAAAGTGCGCTGGCTGTTTTAAATAAGGACACTGCCTGGCTTTTTAATTGCTGTGAAATTAAAAGCAAGCACGACCTTAAAAACGTCATCTTAGCAGAGCACATTGAAGGTGACCAAGTTAAAATACATTATAAAAATTAAAAAAGATATTAGCTAGATTTTGTTTGTGGTGATACCCTAAATTAACCCACCTTACAATTCAAAACTTTTGTAAACAATACATTAAAAGTTCAATTTAAATTTACAATTTTTGCCAATTGTGTATTTTGGTTGAATTTTTTTTTATTAAGTGCTAAAATGTATGCACACAGAATTGGCAAATAAAATGTGCTTTAGGGTGGACGAATGAAAAAAGTTTTAATTTTAATGTCCGAACGCACTGGCACCGGACATAAATCAGGCGCTAATGCGATTGAAAATAAATTACGCGAAATGGGCTATGAAACCAAACAATTAGATTGTTTCAAAACAATGGGTAAAATGGGTGAAAAAATGGAAAACTGTTATGTTCCTTTAACCACTAACCACCCAGTCATTTGGAAAATTAGCCATTCTTTTACACAACATTTTCCAAACATTATGCACCAATTTATTTACAATCATTGCAAAAATGAAATGTTAAAACAAATTTTAGAATATGCACCAGATTTAATTATATCTGACCATTGCATGTTTACAAAAGCGGTTTCTAAATTGCTTAAAAAGAACAAGTTAAATATTCCATTTATGATTGCCGTCATTGATTTGATCAATCCACCTAAGGTTTGGCGCGATAAACGTGCTGTTGTAAGTTTTGTGCCTACCGAGCAAGTTTACGACCAATATCTAAAACTCGGTTTTAAAAAGGAGCAATTGGTAATATCAGGTTTCCCAATTAGGGAGGATATCCACATTTTAACCACACCAAAACATGTCAATGGCACGATTAACATTTTAATGGTAAACCCATCAATCAATTTAAAAAAGAATTTAAGGTTTGCTAGCGAAGCTTCAAAGTTAAGCAATGTAAATATCAAGTTCGTTTGTGGTAGAGATGAAAAATTATTTAACACCCTCAAAACTGAACAAGAAAAAGGCAATTTAAAAAATGTTGAGGTTTTGGGTTTTGTCACCAATATGAATGAACTTTTAAGCTCAGCGCACATACTTTTAACAAAAGCTGGCCCAAACATGTTGCTTGAAGGCACAAGAAGTGGCACCGCGGTTGTGGTTACTGGGCACATTCCAGGGCAAGAAGCGCAGAATTATAGGTACATAACCGAAAATGGTTATGGCATAAAATGCGAAAACCCAAAAAAGTTGTATGCAGAGTTAAAGAATATGATTGAAAGCGACAATTTACAGAACTATTTAAACAACGCTGTGACAACAAAATATAACAATGGAAGCGAAGTTATCGCCAAAGTTATACACAATTTTTTACAAAATTGAAAAAACCCCTTTTCTTTTTATTGAAAGTGTGGTATTATTGTTTCCGCTAGAGAGGTTATATATGAATTATGTTAGCATTATCGACATTATTTTCGGTGTCATCTATTCATTAGTCGCACTATTTACAATTCATTTTGCATTTTTTGCAATTGTAGGCTTATTTGCTAAGAAGAAATTTCCTAAAGCAAAGGTTCAACACAAATATGGCATTATCATTCCAGCAAGAAATGAAGAGGCCGTTGTTGGTAATTTAATTAAAAGTGTTTATAAAAATAAATATCCACAAGATAAGTTGCACGTCTTTGTAATCGCACACAATTGTACTGATAAAACCGCACAAATTGCAAGGGAGCTCGGTGCAACTGTATATGAATATAACAACCCTGACGAACGTACAATGGGTTACGCATTTAGATATTTATTTGACCAAATCCGCAAAGATTATGGCGTTCAAAACTACGATGGGTTCTTTCTTTTCAATGCAGACAACATTTTAAGTGCAGATTATTTTGAAAAAATGAATGACGCCTTTGACGCAACTGGTGGGCAAAGTGTTATAACATCTTTCAGGAATTCTAAAAACTTTGGCACGAATATGATTTCTGGTATGTACGGCTTGTACTTTATGTCTGGTTGCCGTTTGGAAAGCCGTGGACGTACAGCATTAGGTTGTTCAACACGTGTACAAGGTTGTGGTTATGTTGTTAACTCAAAAATTGTTGAAAATGGTTGGCCTTATGTCACTTTGACTGAAGACTGGGAATTTACCGCAGACCAAGTTATCAATAACACAAAAATTCAATTCTGTGACG
Organism: uncultured Clostridia bacterium; assembly: GCA_934772045.1. GTDB lineage: Bacteria > Bacillota > Clostridia > Christensenellales > UBA1242 > Onthoplasma. Next base: position 284,644 of record CAKVMH010000001.1, on the reverse strand, counting down.
ATGCAGTGTTTTACGATGAACAACCAACCACATTTAAAATTATGTGGCGCCAAAGGGTTAGGTGGTCACGCGGACATTTGCTTGTTTTGGCAACAAGATTTAAAGACTTAATTAAAAGTTTCTTTTCACCAAAATACAGTCACCGCAATAAAGTTTCACTATATGACATCTTCATAAATTGTACACCTATTTGTTTGGTTACTTTTGGTATCGGTCTTGCTCAATTCATTTGCTACATGTTCGCACCGTTGGCCGGCGTTGCATTTAATTCTGCACTGTTACATTGGCTACGAATTATGGGTTGGTCAATGCTAATGTTCTACATAAGTTGTTTTGTTAATGCTGTTATCATCTTCATTGCTGAAAGGAAACGTATTAAAGATGTCCCATGGTGGAAAAAGATTTTAATGTGCTTTATTTGGCCACTTTTCATCTTAATTCAATTCCCTATTGATATTGTCGCATTATTCCAAAAGAATTGCGGTTGGAAAGTTATCCCACACACTGATACAACAAACTTTGAAAAACTTAATAATATGGAAGAAGAAGTTGCTCACGAAACGAGTGAAGCTTCAACCGAAACAAAACAAAGCACTGTTGAAAACAGTGAAGTATAAATTAAAAACTGATGCTTTTAATTAAGAAAAAGCAAGAATCCACATTTTTCAATGTGGATTTTTTTGTGTTACAATAAACTGTTTTAAACGGATTAAAATATATATTTTTTTAATCTTCAAAAACTATCATATAGCGAAACAGGTAAGTCCGTATTTAATTAGCAATCAAAACTATTGTAAGCATAGCACTTGGTGCGCCTGATGCGGTTATGGTGCGAGATTGGCTTAAAGTGGGCAATAAACTAACAATATCATTTTTGTTTAATACTTTAACAATTGTGCCACTTGTGTTTGTGCTAGCAGTTATTGGGCGTTTTGAACATGAAATTAAATTATTATTAACCGCTACACCTACAGAATCTCCAGCCGATGCACTTAATGAATTATTGATTGAAAAAGAAATTAAATAAGTACCTGTTGATGGCACAACAATGCTAGATGTTCCTTGCAAACGCATACCGTTATTTACTTCAACATTACTTAAAATAATCGCGGCGTTATTATTTATTGTCTGTTGATTCATATTATAAATTGTTGCATTAATGTTGGGCGTAAGTCCTGGCGGACCGGCCACGCCAGCCTGCCCTGTATCACCTTTGGGACCAGTTTCGCCAGCTGGGCCCATAGGACCTTGTGGCCCCATTAATCCCTGTTCACCTGTTGGACCACGCGGACCAGTTTCTCCCCTAGGAATATAAAAGGTTAAATGGTGGATGTTTCGGTCAAAATCGTCTTGAACTTGAGCGTCTTCCCCAGGGTCAAGTGTTTCAGTTCCGTCGATTGTTATAACTTGACTTATACCAATTTCACCCGGTAATCCGCGTGGGCCAATAGGACCAGTTGGGCCAGTAGGCCCAGTTTCACCAGTGTCACCTTTTACACCTTGTGGTCCTGCAGGACCTTGCTTACCTTGTGGACCTGTTGCACCAGTATTTCCGATTTCACCTTTTTGACCTTGTTCACCCTTTTCCCCTGTTTTACCTTGTAAGCCACGTTCACCTTGCGGAATTTTAAAATCTAGGAAATGGACATCATCAATGAATCTATCCGCAACTTCAGGCAACTCGTTTGGTTGACCTTTTGTTACGTTACCAACCAAAATGGTTTCCGCAGTCCCGGTTTGACCACGCGGAATTAAAAAATCTAAATAAGTTGTTGACCCTTCTTTTGTCGATATAACATCAGCATATTCAGTTTCTGGCAAGGTTGTGGTAGAACGCACTTCAATGTTTTGCCCAGCAGGTCCTGTTGGTCCAGTTGGACCCACTGGTCCACCCCTTACAATAATTGGTGGGCATGGATATTTGTAAATATACATCTTGTTAAAATATTTGCAATTTTTTATACACATAACATCTCCACATATATTTTTTGTTCAATTATGTGTTGTTTTAACATTAAAACAAAGCACACATTTAAACGCAATTTTATACAAGGCAAAATTTTGCCATTTTTAAAGTTTATTAAAGTTTTTATTGGCTTCAAAAATGGAATTTACCCATTTCCACATGATATTTTAAATTTATAAAATTTGTTAAAGTTTGTTTTGATATAAAAAAATTGGCAAGGTTAATTTGCCAATTTTTTGCGCTAACGATAAACTAGATTTACTAACATAAGGGAAAGAAATTAGTTATCCAAACAAATTTTAAAAGTAAGTTTTTAAATAACTTACACAAACTTTTGGTTCGTTAATTAAAATTACGTAAGTTTTTAATTTAATGATTACTTATATTTTTTGTTTAATTTTTGTTGCTTTATCCAAATGTTCATAACTGTCTTTTTAGGCAATAAATGCACCAAACGCACCTGACTACGTGCAATGAAGCCATAAATAGACATCTCTTTGCCTTTTATGGTGTGTTTAATTGCGGTTGCCACAACTTTTTTAGGGTCGTACATTACAACATATTTAGACACAACTTCGTTTTTTGCTTTTGTCCTTAATGCGCGGTCGAAGAATGCGGTTTTTGTCCAGAACGGGCATACTGTTGTGATTTTAATTCCCCTTGGTTTAAGTTCTTGGTTAAGTGCGCGAGAGTAACTTATAACAAATGCCTTTGTTGCACCGTATGTTGCAATGTATGGGATAGGTTGAAAGCCTGCAACTGACGCAATATTCACAATTCTGCCACCTTTTTGCATGTATGGCAAAGTGAGTTCGGTCATTTTAAGGGTTGCTTTGCAGTTTAGGTCCACCATATTTGCAGATGTGTTAACATCAATTTCGTCGTATCTGCCAAATTTACCAAAGCCTGAAGCATTAACAAGCCAATCTACAACAATTTCTTCACTTTGCAAAAGGTTCAAGTAAGTTGTAAAACTTTCATCAACTGTTAAATCTAACGCCAAAGGTTTAAAAGGTGTTTTAATTTCTTCCTTTACTTTTTCAAGCCCGTCTTTCTCTAGGGCAATACCCCAAATTTCATCAAACTTGCCGTCAAGTTGACGCACAAATTCACGCCCCATGCCAGATGAAGCACCAGTTATTACTGCTATATGTTTCATATTTCCTCCTTTATAATTTTTCACAACAAATTTAACATACTCTTACATAAATTTATAACTTGGCGCGCCCAGAAGGATTCGAACCCTCACTAATGGTTCCGAAGACCATTGTGCTATCCATTACACCATGAGCGCATATTAAGATTAATAGTCGAGGAACCATTCTGGGGTCCCCTCAAAACGAATGTTTTGAAGGGGTTAAGGAGCAACCGCTAATAAGCGAAGTTTGCAAGTGTAACGCGCAAACTAGTTCAATAGCGAGTTGTGACGAAACGAAGACCATTGTGCTATCCATTTTCGTCTGGCGCATATTAAGATAAATGGTCGAGTATGAAAACTTTTGCAAATTTGTGTTTTATTATATCCACAATTAACCGCTTTACATACGCAAGTTAAAATTATTTAAAAAACACCTGTTTACATTTTAGCAATTTTTGCTACATTAAACAAGTGTTTTTACATTTTCAAAATAACTTATTAGGTTTCAGTCAAATGTGGTTCTTCGTCTTCATCAAGGTTTGGTTTGTTAGTGTTGTGTCTTTTGCCGATGATTAACAATGCAAGTTTGTATATACCATAGATTGCCCAAAACAACAAAACCGATTGCGCAATATACACAGAAAGCCCATAGAAAATTGGTGAGATGTCATACATTGCTTGCAAAATTTCAATACCGAAAGGTTGGCTGATAAGCATAAGGTTAGAGCCGGTTGCAAGGTTAATTATAACCGCTAAAGCAGTGAAGATTGTTGTAAACGCAAAATAATAGCCGAAGTCACGCGCTTTTGGTGTGTAGATGCCTTTCACTAAAAGCATGACGCCAGTGTAGAACATAATCCAGTGATAGAACAAACTATGCAATGACGCTGGGTGCCAAATTGGGTAAAGCAAAAGTGATGTTGTTGGGTAGATTGTGTAGCAAGCGGAAGCAATGATGCCACCGCAAACCATGAAGCAATAGCCCATGTTCCTAATAAACTTATTTTTACAAATGCCAAACAATGAAGCAAATATAAACAAACTGCAAAAGTAAAGTGGAACCCAACCATTAATGTTTGTACCGCGGATTAGGCGGATTACAATTTTAATTAACTCCATAATAGTCACAAGAATGGCATTGAAAACAAGCATTTTTCTAACCTTTTCTTGCGTGAAGTTGCGTGACAAATACAAAGCAATAATCATTGTGACAACAAAAACGCCTATCGCCACAAAATGCCATTTGGTGAAAATGCCACAAATCTGGTCGCTTGTGAAATTGTCGTAGAACATAATGCCTCCTTTGTAATTTGTATTTTTTCTTTTTCCTTTGTGTTAATGAAAATTAACTTTTCAAAGTGCTAAATTTTTAACACGAATATATTTTTATTAATTATAAATTAAAATGTCAAAATTTACAATTCATTTTTTTACAAATTTCAACAAATTTTTTGGGGTGTCGTTTAAGGTGTTTACTTTAGTTTTGCAAAAGTTTGCTTGAATACAAAATTAAAACACCGCACTTAAGGTTAATTTATTTTGTATCTTTCTTCAATAAATAGTCATCCAAACTTAAGCTTGGGTTTGGTGCCAAACTTAAATCTGCAATGCCGATGTTTTCTTTATACGCATAGTAACCTGCTGAACCAATCATGCCAGCGTTGTCTGTACAATATTGCATTTCTGGCATAAAACATTCAATTTCGTTTGCTTGTGCCTGGGTTTTAAGTTGTTCGCGCAAATAGCGGTTAGCACTTACACCGCCAGCAACTGCCAATTTTTTAATGCCAAATTCCTTGCATGCGCGGATTGTTTTTTCCACCAACTCATCAACTGCCCAATGTTCAAAACTTGCGCAAATATCTGCTTTGGGAACGGGTTTGCCGGCTTGTTCCAGTTTATGTATATAGTTAATAACCGCAGTTTTTTTGCCACTGAAACTGAAATTGTAACCCAAACTGTCGTTAGGTTTTGCAAATTGAATGTTTGGTTTGCCTTCAAGTGCCAAAGTGCTAACCTTTGGCCCGCCTGGGTAGCCTAGCCCAAGCACTCTTGCCACCTTGTCAAAGCATTCGCCCACTGCGTCGTCCAAAGTTGAACCTATAAGGGTGTGGTGATTGTAATCTTCTACTTTAACAATTGCTGTATGCCCACCGCTCACAATTAAGCAAACAAAAGGTGGCTCTAAATCGGGGTTTGAAAGGTAATTGCCTGCTATGTGCCCATAAATGTGGTTGACTGCGACAAGCGGTTTATGTGAAGCATAGGCAAGTGCTTTTGCATAACTTACACCAACCAAAAGCGAGCCAATCAGCCCTGCGCCATATGTGACAGCAATGACGTCAATGTCTGCGATGGTGACATTTGCCTTATCTAACGCCAACTTAACAACATTGTCGATTGCCATGATGTGGTTACGGCTGGCAACTTCTGGCACAACCCCGCCAAACAAGGTGTGTATGTCAATTTGGCTTGAAATGATGTTAGACAAACATTTCCTTCCGTCCACAACAACTGCACAACTTGTTTCGTCGCAACTAGATTCTATCGCTAAAACTTTTAATTCTTTTTTCATGCTCTTATTATACAACAAACGGAAACTAAATACACAACATTTTACCAACATTTAGGCTAAATTTTGTTGGAGTAAAGCGGTTTTAACTATTCTAAAGAAAACCTTGACAACAAAATTTATTTGATTATTGCATTTTGTTTTGGTATAATAAAAATATGAATATCGAAAACATTGGGGAAGAACTTTCAAATTTAGTGGATAAGTTTGAACTGACAAAAAGCTGTTTGCACCTAGATAGTTTAAGTGCGCGCCTTACCAGTTTGATGAAAGAGCGTGAATCACTTAACTTTTGGAATAATTTAGATTACGCCATGCAAACAAATAAGGAAATAAAATCGTTGCAGGACTTGTTTAACCAGGTTCAATTTTTGCAAGAGCAAATAACCAACCTTATTGCCACAGTGAAAGGGCTTGAAAATGAAACTGACATTGAAATGCTAAACTTGGCGTTTGGTGAAATGTTAGAGATTAAAAACAAAGTGGACGAATTAAATGTCCGCACTTTGTTGGACGAAAAGTACGACAACAGCGATGCAATTTTAACAATACACTCAGGCGCTGGTGGCACAGAAGCACAAGACTGGGTTGTTATGCTTGCAAGAATGTATAAAATGTATGCACAAAAGAATGGATTTGAGTTTTCAATTGTGGACAAACTTGAAGGCAACGACGCAGGTTTAAAAAGCATTGTGTTGTGGATAAAAGGCGAATATGCTTACGGCAAATTGAAAGGCGAAATGGGTGTACATCGTTTGGTGCGCATCAGCCCATTCGACAGCAATAAAAGAAGGCACACAAGTTTTGCGTCGGTTGAAGTTGTGCCAAGCATAACTAAGGACACCGAAGTAAAACTAAGGAATGAAGACCTTAAAATAGACACATACCGAAGCGGTGGCGCTGGCGGACAAAATGTGAATAAAGTGGAAACAGCTGTGCGAATAACACATATTCCAACTGGGCTTGTGGTAACTTGCCAAAACGAGCGTAGCCAACTGCAAAACCGCGAAAATGCAATGAAAATTTTAACAAGTAAACTTGTTGCCATGGAAGAAGAAAAACACCGCCAAAATTTAAATGAAATTAAGGGCGATTTAAAGCGCATTGAGTGGGGAAGCCAAATTAGGAGTTATGTTTTCCAACCTTACACCATGGTTAAGGACCACCGCACCGACTACGAAACAAGCGATGTGGCGGGCGTTATGGACGGAGAATTGACACCTTTTATAAATGAATATTTGCGCAAATCGCATGCAAAACAAGTCGAATAATTGCTTTTGCAGTTCTTAATTTGTTCTGAAAAAAGGATTGTTTAAGACAATCCTTTGATGTGTAGACATGATTTATAAGTTACTCTGAACATATTCAATCGTCAGCTTAAGCGTGCAACACCATATGTCACCCTGAACGAATGTGAAGGGTCTTGCACGAAGTGCTTTTGATGCCTTTTGTTTAAAAGCAAGGCAAGCCTTGCAAGATTCTTCGCTTCGCAACGCTTGCTCAGAATGACATGTATTGAAATGAGGCATTTATTAAAGCTCAGAATAGCTTACAAGACTAATTCAAAGTAACAATTTGTGTACAAAAAAATACACTCATTAAACTAGAGTGTATTTTTGTTTTGCAATTCAAATTATCAAATGTCGATGTTGACAATTGATTAAAGTGTTGGGGATAATTCTTCAACCTGCAACACTTTCTGTTTCATATGTACGTATGGATGCATGCTTGCAAAGATAATAAGTGCCCTATCTTCAACTTCTTGTTTTTCGCTACCTTCAAGGTTTTCATACTTGATTTCGTCTAAAAAATGCCTTGCTTTTTTATACAAACTAACTTCATCATAGTTGTTGTATTGTGCCACCAAACTTTTATTGCGACTGTCACGCATCAATTCATTTAACCTTGCGATGCGTTCATCAGTTAAAAAATTTTTAATAAATTTAACCTGTTTGTAATCTAGTTCATTGTTGTTATTTTCCATAATTTCTCCTTAACGATTACATATTAACACTTTTAAAATTTTTGTCAATAAACCAAATAAATTTAATTAAAATTTTTTTAGTTCTGAAGCACTTTTAAACTTGATGTTGTAATTTGATGTTAAATTTTTATCTGCTTTTTGTTTGATTAATTGCAAAGAAAAAAGATGCATAACTGCATCTTATCTTTTTATTAGTCACCGCTGAATGGTAACAAAGCAATGTTGCGCGCGCGTTTAATTGCAACGGTCAATTCACGTTGATGACGTGCACATGTGCCTGTTTGACGGCTAGGGATAATTTTACCCTTTTCTGTAACGAACTTACGAAGACGATTAACATCCTTGTAGTCGATAAACTTTAAATTTTTATCATCACAGAAAGCACAAACGCGTTTTTTAGGCCTGTTGTGTGGTTTGAAAACTTTTTTCTTTTCAACTTGTGGCTTAACTTGTTCAGTTTGTGCTTCTTTAACTTCTAATTCTTCTGCCATAATATGCTCCTTTTATAAAATTTTAATTAAAATGGTAAATCGTCATCGCTGATTGGTTGAAGGTCACTAACAGGGCCTGTGCTACCAACACCCATGCCACCTTCTGTTGAACTTGATTCACTACCGTCATTGCGGGAAGACAAAAATTCAACTTCGTCAGCCACGATATCCACAGATGTGCCTTTTGAGCCATCTTGACGTTCAAAATTCCTAACCTGGATTGAACCAGCAACGGCAACTTTATTGCCTTTCTTTAAAAATTTTGCACAATTTTCAGCATTGCCACGCCAAGCGGTAACATTGAAAAAATCAGTTTCCCTACCGCCTTCTGCGTTGCTGAACCTACGGCTAACTGCAATTGACATCCTGCAAACCGAAACGCCAGTTGGTGTTTGGCTAAGTTCAGGGTCACGTGTTAAATTACCAATTAAAAATACTTTGTTCATAATTCTCCTTGCAAAAGTTGCCTTGTGCAACTTTGTTTGTAAAACTTTTTGTGCTTAAAAGCACGTTTGTTGCAATAACAATTATTTTGCAACGATAATATATCTCATAATCCCAGTTGTGATTGAAAGCAATGCACCAAGTTTGTTAGGAATGTTAGCATCTGCTGTGAAATTCACAAGCACATAGAAACCTTCGCGTTTCTTTTCAATTGCGTACGCAAGTTTTTTGTTACCGATGCGTTCAACTGATTCAATTTTGCCACCATCTTTTTCAATCATACCATTAACTGAAGCGATAAGGGCTTCCTTGTCTTCATCAGTTGATTGGCTTGGAATGATGTACATCAATTCGTAGTTCTTCATAAAACCTCCTTTTGGACTTAAGACCCACTTTTATAGCGGGCAAGGACACGGTTTTAACCTTTTTCGACCATTAAAACCATGTGTAAGTTAACATGTTTCGTTTTAAAGTTGTAAACTTAAAATGAAATTAAATTTGCAACAAAAAACGCTGTTAAACTTTAACAACGCCATTGTAGCACAATATAAAATAAAAATCAAGTGCCTTTAACCAAAATAAATTTAAATTTAATTTAAACTGTAAACAAAATTTTAAAAATTTGTTTCAAACATTCCCAAACATAGTTGTCGTTAACATCAATGATGTATTCCACAACGCCAACAATTGATTGCTTGTCGACCGGACCATGTGTCATGCTGTCCACCATTGTGTCCGTCCAATTGTCGCCAACCAAAAAGTATTCGCCCTCATTTAATTTAATGCAAGGTTTGCCATTGAAACTGCCGATGTTTAAAGTGTGGTCAATGTTTTCCCCTGAATTGCTGATTGTGCTGTTGGAAATAAATTTAAGGTATTTCCTTTCATAATAATTTTTGACGTTTAAATTTATGTTGCCGTTTTGGTCTTGTTTTGCTTTGCTATAAATAAGTTCACCATTAACGCATAAATCATAAGTTGCTGAGTTATCCACAATTTGCACACAATCGCCAGGCATGCCAACCAAACGTTTGATTATTGAACCCTTTTTCCACCAACTGACATATGCCACAACAACAGTGTCACGTTTTAAACTTGCATGTGTGTTTATGAAAACATAGTCACCGTCCTGCTCCATATTTGAAACATTCGAGTTGATTGTTGGGCGCATACTGTACCCGCGCACGCGCGTCTTTTTATAATATAAATTGAACACAGCAAAGCAAATTGAAAGCAAGCTTAAAAGGACACAAAAAATAGTTAGCAAACTGCTTACTAACTTTGAAATAAAATTTTTGCCTTTTTGCCCTGCTGGTTGCATATAGTTATTATAACATGAAACACACAAAATACAAACAAATTTCATTTAACATCATTTGACAATTTTTTTAAAGTTGTTTATGCTTAATTTTATAAAGGAGCGTATTATGCCATCAGGTTCACATAGTTCAGGCGGTGGTGGTAGCCATTTCGGCGGTGGAAGCAGTTTTGGTGGGAGCCATTTTGGTTCGTCTGGCAACAAATCAAGTTCAACAAATTCAACAAGGGTTTTTTATGGCCCACAAATTTTTGTGTTTGGCAACAAGCGATATGTGGTTGAAGGCAAACGCAAAATGGGTTTCTTTGCTGTTATTGTGCTGGTGCTTATCTGTGCCTTTACCCTTTTTGCTGGTGTGCTTATGACAAGTGGTGGGAATAAGAGTAAGAAAAAAATCATTTCAGATTACAACCGCTATCAAGCCATGATTGAATATGCTGTAAGCAACAGCGATTACAAAATCCATGGTGTGATAACCGACAGTTTCCAAAGTGACAACTGCGATAAGTACTACATAACTTATGCTTTCCCAATTGATTATTCTTACAGTTCAACCATGTATCAAGATTATTTAGACGACAAACGCGATGACGATTTGGAAGGAAATTGGGTGCTGGGCTACAGTTTTTCAGTTTACACAAACGAAGAACTTATTGAAAATTCATATATTGCCGGCAACGACATTTTGCTTGCCATAAGCAATTCAAAAAACCAAATTAATCGTGACACAGACTCTATCCCATTCGATTATTTAGGTATGGACATCAACCGTGATGGCGAATATGTCAACGCTGTCAAGAATTGCAAAACTGGTCCAGTGATTATAAGCATTTCAATCATAATTATTGTGATTGGCATTGCCGTTGATGTGGTGATTGTTTTAAAATCAAAAGAAACAGCCAGTGCAACAGTTGAAACACAAACTGCCACACCAGCACAAAACTTGAACCCAAATGCAAGGCATTGTACTTACTGCGGTACAATTGTAAATAAAGATGAAAATAAATGCCCAAGTTGTGGCGCGAAAGTTGAGTAACCCTCAACTTTTTTATTGTAATTCACAATAAAACATATTTACGAACTAAAGCGAAGTAAGTTGGTTTATTTTTAAAACCTTTAAATTTTCTAGTGAATAACTAGAAATTTTTTGTTTGTATAATTTTTGCATGTTTACAAAAACTAAGGCAACGAAGGAGTTATTATGCAAAGAAAAACAATTTTAAGTTCCATTTTGGCGTTGGCAAGCATTGGCTGTATTGCCAGCATAAAGCCAATTAAACCAGTGTGGGCAACACCAGCCGAACCATGCCGAGCAAGTGTGCTTATTGAGCGTAAGTCCAACAAAGTTTTGGCAGAACACAACAGCCACCAAAAATACCCTATTGCAAGTGTCACAAAACTTATGACTGTTCTTATTACACTAGAAGGCATTGACAACAATGAGTTTACCTTAACCGACGATGTTATGGTAAGCAAAACTGCAAGTGGCATGGGTGGAAGCCAAATATTTTTGGACGCGGACACCGAATACAAATTGGGCGATTTATTAAAGTCGGTTATTGTTTGCAGTGCGAACGACAGCAGTGTTGCACTTGCTGAACACATTGCCGGCAGTGAAAACAATTTTGTCCGCATGATGAACACAAAAGCAAAAGAACTTAACATGCAGGACACAAATTATGTAAACTGCACAGGTTTGCCTGCACCAGAAGGTTATTCAAGCGCTTACGACCAAGCAGTGCTTATGAACCGCGTGCTTGACTATGATGTTTATCATCAATATTCATCAATTTGGAATGAAGAATTTGTGCACCCAAGCGGACGCACAACTCAAATGACAAACACAAACAAACTTTCACGCTTTTACGATGGTTGCATGGGCGGAAAAACAGGCTCGACCAACGAAGCAAAATATTGTTTGGCAGTTGGCGCGCGCAGGGCTGACATGGAATTAGTTTCGTGTGTTTTGGGTGCAGACACCAGCCCTAACCGCTTTAAAATTGCAAGCGATTTGTTAAATTATGGTTTTGACAATTTTGAAAGTAAAACCATTTTAAGTGCAAAAGACATGGCGAATAAAACAATTGCCATTAAAGGTAGTGACAAGGTTTGCACACTTTACCCTGAACATGACTACACTGTTGTGGCAAAAAAAGGGGAAGATGTGAACGCAACATTGAACTTTAATTTGCCAAACAAGCTTAAAAGCGTTAAAAAAGGTGATGTTGTTGGCAATGTTGAAATTGTGATTGACGGCGTTGTGACGGAAACAATCAACTTACGCTCAAATGAAACAATTGACGAACCTTCAATTTGGGACTATTTTAAAGAAATTGTGGCGTAAGTAAGCAAAATGAACAATATATGGTGCCAAAATGAGCAGAATTTTGTAAAAATTTCAAGTAAAAGTATTTACTTTTAAAAACCGATGTGCTAGTATCTAGCCAGCAGACTGCAAGCATTGTAATTCAGTTTAAAATGCTTGCGGTCAATTTTTTTTGAAAGGAGGTATTTTTATGAAGACAAAAAACAAAACATCTAATTCTGTCGACAGTGTTAAACACAATAAAAAATCTTCCTTGGAAGGCGCAAAGGTTGTAAACAAGTTTAGCATTAAGCCTTACTTGAAGCAACATAAATTAGGGTTGTTTGCTTACATATTACTGGTTATGATTAACATGGCAATTGATATTCCATTTGCAATAATCCCAGCTAACTTGATTTTGGCAGTAACGCAAGCAAACTATGAACTGGCATTAAAATATGTTGCAATTATAGGCGCACTTTACTTAGTTACCGTTATCCTAAAATATTTAATTCCGGCAATTTATGTTAGGCTTTCAACTGACATCATCATGGCAATGAGTTTGGACGTAGCGGAACAGGCATTTAAAATTTCATCGTCAGCATATTCAAACCACCAAACCGGCAGTTTCATGCAACGTATAAGGACTGACCCGGACACAATCTTTAGCAAACTGAGCAATTCACTTGAACTTTTGGGCTCGTTAGTTTCTTCTGTGATAATATGCATTTACCTTTTAACGTTGAACGTGTGGGTTTCACTTGTTATGGTTGTATATTTTGGACTTATGATGCTTATAACCTATTACCGCAGGAAAGCAAGAATTAAAAACAACCGAAAAATGCACAAAGCGGGCGAAGGTGTGACAAGTTTGTTGAGTGAAATTGTTAGAAGCGAACGCGACATAAAATCACTTAACCTTGAAACAAATTTAAAAGGCATAACAAAAGCAAATTTTGATGACTATAAATCAACTGTCATCAATTCGGAAAAAGACAATGCAAAATATCGTGTAATTGACTGGTTTACATTTACAATATTCGCTGTTGTTTTGTATGTTGTTGGTATTATGTTGCTTGACAAAGGCTTTTTGACTTTAGCAACATTCTTAATTATTCACAATAATCGCTACAAATTGGACCAATTGAGTAATGTAATTGCCAACATAATAACAAACATGGCAGACGTTAAAATTGCGTATGAACGTATCAATGAATTGTATGAAAATGAAAATTACGAGTTGGAAAAATTTGGCACAGTAAACCGCAAAAAATTAGGCAACGACATTGAATTTAAAAATGTGAAATTTGCTTATTTGGACTACAAAGAATTTACAACCGAAGAAATTATGGCAAAGAAAAAGTACAACAAAAAGCATAAAATAAAAGGCCCTATCCCTAAACGCGAAGTTGTTGGTACCAAACAAGTTTTTGACGATTTGTCGTTTAAAATTGAACCTAACACCACTGTTGCATTCGTTGGTAAATCTGGTTGCGGTAAATCCACTGTTTTAAATTTGATTTCCAAACTTTACACAGTTGACGCAGGGCAAGTGCTTATTGGTGGTGTTGACATCAACAAGCTGGACAAACAAACTTTGCGCTCGTCAATTTCGCTTGTAAATCAATTTCCTTACATATTCGACATGACCATTAAAGAAAACTTGTTGCTGGCAAAACCAAATGCAACCGAAGCAGAAATCAATTCCGCAATAAAAGATTCTGCCCTTGACGAATTTATTTCAGGCTTGACAAATGGGCTTGACACACCTGTTGGTGAAAGTGGCGTTAAACTTTCTGGCGGACAAAAACAACGCCTTGCAATTGCACGTGCACTTTTAAAAAATTCACGCATAATAATTTTGGACGAAAGCACCAGCAGTTTGGACAACCTTGCCCAAAACACAATCAAAGAAAGCATTGACAAAATCAAAGGTAAAAGCACAATTATTATTGTGGCGCATAGGTTGAGCACAATTAAAAATGTGGACAAAATTTTCTTTATGGAAAACGGAAAGATTGTTGACACTGGCACATTTAACGAACTTAACAAAACAAACAAAGCATTCAAAAAAATGTATAACGCAGAAAGCATAGAAGATGAATAATATTACCCACCCAAACATTATTTGATTGCGCTAAATAACTAAATATTCTTTGTTTATTCCCGCAAACGACGATTGTTGCCACCAAACAAAAAATACACTTCAAAAGCGAAGTGTATTTTTTTGATAATTTTAAAGCGTATCTAAATTTAACAACAAAACAAGTGTTATTTATTGTTGATTGTGGCTTTAATCCTGCGCACGCCAGCAGAAACTGCTTCTTGTTTTACAATTTTAAAGTTAACAAGTTCGCTGGTATTGTTAGCATGTGGCCCACCGCAAATTTGGAAGTCCACATCGCCAATGCGGTAAACTGAAATTATTTCATCGTCTTCCGCTTTATGGATACCATAAGCGCCTTCACTTATAGCCTGCTTTTTAGGTATTTCAAGACGTTCAACTGGAATTGCGCGGTTGATTGCGTTGTTTACATAATTTTCAATATCTTTAACTTCTTCGTCGGTTAATTTGCGGTCGAAGTTGAAGTCGAAACGCAAACGTTCGCTTGTGATGTTACTGCCCTTTTGCTCAATTTGTGTGCCAAATTTGTGCCTTAATGCTGACAAAAGCAAATGGCAAGCAGTGTGCAAACGGGTTGTCCAAACACTGTCATCTGCCAAACCACCTTTGAACACTCCCGCGTTTGTTGTGCGTGCCAATTCTTGGTGTTCATGGAAAGCTTGGTTAAAACCTTCCACATCAACAGTAAGCCCACGTTCTTTTGCCATTTCCACAGTAAGTTCAATAGGGAAACCGAAAGTGTCGTAAAGCCTGAATGCAGATTTGCCATTGATTTGTGTTTCAGGCACAAAGCCGTCCTTACCTGCCATGAATTGGTTTTTGCGTTCAATGCCATTTACAAGTTTTTCAAATTCTTTGTTGCCAAGTTCAAGTGTTTTTAAGAACTTTTCTTCTTCCTTGTTTAATTCAGCAACAATTTTAGCCTTGTTTGATTCAAGTTCTGGGTAATCGAGTTTAAAGTAATCAATATACATTTCAGCAATCTCACCAAGATGCCCTGCTGGAATGCCTAAATTTTTCATATGCCTAATTGCACGCCTAATAAGCCTGCGCAAAACATAGCCTTGCCCAACATTGCTAGGCACAATGCCCTTTTCATCGCCTATCATGATGGTTGAAGTGCGGATATGGTCGGCAATTATCCTAAATGAAGGTTTTAGGCTGTCGTCAGCGTATGATTTGTTTGACAACTTTTCCAAAAGTTTAATGGTTGGTTGGAAAATTTCAGTGTCGAAAACTGATTTAACACCATTCAGCACGCACAATGCCCTTTCAAGCCCCATGCCTGTGTCCACATTCTTTTGTTTTAATGGTTCAATTGTCTTGTCGGCATTAGATTTAAATTCCATGAACACATCATTCCAAATTTCCAAAAATTTACCACAATCGCAACTAGGGTTGCAATCTGGTGAGCATTTTGGTTTGCCTGTGTCGATGAACATTTCAGTGTCCGAACCGCATGGGCCAACCCCACTGCCTAAAATCCACCAGTTATCTGGCAAGTAATAAATATTTTCCTTCTTTATGCCTGCTTTTTCCCATAATTCTGCTGTTAAACTGTCACGCGGAACAATGTCGTTACCTGCAAAAACTGTTACAGCAAGCCTATTTTTATCTAACCCCAAATATTCAGGGCTTGTTAAAAATTCATAACTCCAATTGACCATTTCGGTTTTGAAATAATCGCCCAAACTCCAGTTGCCTAACATTTCAAAGAATGTAAGGTGTGAAAAATCGCCAACTTCGTCAATGTCGCCAGTGCGAATACATTTTTGCACATCGCAAAGGCGTTTACCTTTTGGGTGTGGTTGACCCAATAAGTATGGCACCAATGGGTGCATACCTGCAGTTGTAAATAAAACTGTTGGGTCATTTTCTGGTATAACGCTTGCACTTGCAATGGTTACATGCCCCTTTGAGTTGTAAAATTTAAGCCATTTATCTATTAATTCTCGTCTTGTAAACATAATTATCCTTTTATAGTTTAGCATTTTACCACATTAATTTACATAAGTAAAGAAAACCATCACAAATTTGATGTTTTGCCATATGGAATGTCCAACGCTTCCAAAATCTTTTCATGGATTGTTTCAATTGGAAGGATTTGGTTGCCTTCATAGCACTTTATAACTTCCCAGTTGTATTTGTGGGCAACAAATTTTGCGCAATCATATGCTTTTTGCATGTAAGCGGTGTCGTTTTCATGAATGTCTTGCTTTTGTCCATTTTTTAAATCTTTCCTGCTGTGTGCTAAATTTAGGCTTATTTCGGTTGGTAAATCTAAAAACAAAATTTTATCCGGTTTTGGAAGGTTAAGTTTGCCATATTCAAAATCATTAAGCCAATCAAGGCAGGAAACGCGTTCGGAAGTGTTGGCAATTTTACATGCTTGGTGTATCATGTTGCTTGGCGTATACCTATCCAAAATGATGAAATCATAAGCGGAAACGTCAACTAACTTCATTGTCAACAACCTATCCACAGCAAACAACGCACTTGCTTGATAAGCATTCAAGCAATCTGCATTATTGCCCAATTCACCACCCAAATACATTTTTACGGGCGCACTGGAATTGCTTGCATAATTTGGAAAACTGATAACCTTAGTTTTAAAGCCCAATTTTTGTAAACTTTCGTTCAGTAATTTAGTTTGTGTTGCTTTGCCTGAACCATCTGTACCTTCAATGACAATAATCATAAATCCACCTTTTATCTTGAAATTATTATAACATTTTGCGTGCATTTTGACAAGTTTAGCTAGCGTTAAAATGAATAAGCTTTTATTATTTTTGTCATAAGTTTTAATTAAAACCAAAATCTAAAACCTACCTTTTAACTGGTTTCTTATTGACAATTTGGTTATTAAAAGGTAAAATAAAAATATGAAGAAATTTTGGAAATATTTTTTAATTGTTATCCTTGCACTTATCGGGCTTATGGCAATTGGTGTTTTATTCCTATTCTTTTTCCCTGGTAAAAGCCTTTTCGGCATTTGTTATATCAGCCAAAATGAAAAGAAGACATCAAAAATGTTTAGTGCAACTGATAATGTCATAAATCTTGTTGAATTAAACTCAAGGTCATATGACATTGATGTTGTTTCAACTGACGGCAACGATGTTTATGTCACTGTATATTTTAATTCTTTTGGTTTTGTAACAAAAAAACATAGCACAGGTTCAATCGATGCAAGCCTTAACGATGCAACACTCGTTATCAACATCACCGAGCCATATGGTGCTTGCGTACCTAACAACTCAAAAGTCATAATTAATATGCCAAAAAATGCATCGCTGAATTTGAAACTCAACAACAAAAATGCACTTGTAAATTTTGACGACGCCAACCTTAAATTAAACAACTTAACTTGCAAAACCGACCGTGGTGAACTAAAATTAAAACAAGGTGAAATATTTGGGGCAATTGTTGCAGATTTAAACCGCGGTGATTTAAGGGTTGAAAAGGCTTTTAAACTTCACCAAAATGATGTCACATTAAACACTTATTCTGCTGACTTTTTGGCAGAAGATTCAAGTTTTGGCAACTTTGTGGTTAAATCAAATAACCGCGCAAGGATTAAGTTAAAAAATTGCGTAAGTTTTAATTTTTCACTCAAACAAGGCGAGCAAGCTGGTGGCAGTGTGGCAATTGACACTGTTGGCATGGTTACAATCGTTTCAACTGACACAAATGTAGATATAAATAAAATTACGGCAAATGGCGTTATTGAATTAACCAATAATGGCAAAGTTAACATCGGCACAATTTCAGCAGTGTCGTCTATTAAAACTTATAATGGCAACATAAATATTGTTAAAGCGACATCAAGTTTGGCGTTGACAACAACAAACAATGGTAACATCACCCTTATTAATTCAACAGCATCACTTACCGCTAAAACAAATTATGGCAACATCGCCCTTGCATTTGACGAAACAACACCAAGCAACAAGGAAAATATACATGTCCGCGTGGCAGATTTAACCACGGTTTCTGGCAAATTGTCGGTCGTTGGTGCAGACAGTGTCAATTTAAAAATCACTGGCTCTGGTTCAGCAGATGTGCGTATGCATGATGTAAATGGCGTAAGTAAAATTGAAGCCAATTCTGGCTATGTTTATCTTCAATTTGCAGACGATGCCAAGTTTAAACTTACAACAAATTCTAACTCTGGCAGTTCTAATGTTAATTACACCGCACGTGATAATTTAGGTTTGCCTAACCATGAACAAACTGGCGAAGCATCATTTTTGATTAACACAACAGCGGAAAACGGCAACAGCCTTACAATCACATCTAATTCAGGTAACATCAAAGTGCGTGACGACAATATGGCTTCGCGCGGTTTTTAAATCATTATCTCACAACTAAGATGATTAAATTTTATTTATTCTATATGTCGCCCTGAGTGTAGACGAAGGGTCTTGCACGCAGTGCTTTTAAAGTTTTAAGTTGAAATAATGTAATAAGCGTCAAATGACAATAAAAAAGGTATCCAAATTGATACCTTTTTTCATGTGTAACCACAATAAATGTTTACTGGAGAGGTAAATACAATATGTCTTTGCCCTAACAACAAAATATATTAGCTTGATTATGTTCCTTTTCCTGTAATTAAAATCTAAAAACCGACTGTGAGTTTACATCTTGTGTGTTAAATTCTGTTTTAAATTGTTTAATTAAATTAATTTTTGTTTTGCATAGGCTTGAGTTTGATAAATATGCTGCAGCCCCCACATGCCCACCACCTTTGTTGGCTTTTGCAATTTTGCTGACATCAAAGCCACGTCCACGCATGCTGACGTAATACTGCCCTTGCTCTGGATAAATAAACCCAACAAGCCTTGCCCCACAAATTGTGGATAGTTTGTTAATTATACCTATGTAACAATCTTGTGTTACATGCATAGCCTTTGCTTGTAATTTTGAAATATGCGAAACGATTATTTTGCCTTGCTCATAAAACTTTGCATTTTCAATTGCTTTTGCCAAAACCTGCATGTTTAACTTTGTGTTGTTAAGCATAAAGTTTTCATAAATTGGGTAAATTTCCACATTTTCCACACATTCGCCCACAATTTCAAATGAGTGTTTGCCAATCGCTCCGACTGTCAAATTGTTTGTGTCTGTTACAATGCCTGCATATGTCATGCCGTAATCAGCTTTGGTTAATTTATATTTAAAATGTTTTAAAATGTCAAAAACAATTTCACATGTACTGCTGACAATTGAAACAAAATTCTTTGCCTTATCAAACGTATTTGTGGCATGATGGTCAATCACAAGTTTGTTTGGTGCAGTTAAAAATAAAGTTTCAAATTTACCTAACCTGTCAGCTTTCGGTGCGTCCATCATTACCGCACAATCGTATTTATTCTTCCCTTTGTTTAAATTTTGATTTTCAATTAAACAATCGTAATTGTGTGGTAAGGTTGTGTATTCTGCAAAAACATCCACATTCACTTTAAAAGTTGCGGACAAAAAATTTTTAAAGACAATCATGCTACACAATGCGTCTGCATCTGGTTCGTTATGCGCAATTAAACATACATTTTTGTAATGTTTAAATTGATTTATCTGTTCGTAATTCATAATTAAATTATATCATTTCAAACAAAAAATGTAAAAGGAAAGTTGCATGTTGTAAGCGTTTCATATTTTTCAACATAATTTCAATGCGGTTTACTTCACATTTAGTTTTTCTTTTTTACCTCACGCAAAATCTATTAACAAAAACCATATTGGTAGTTAATGGTCAACGGCAGGTATGAAAATAATAGAGATTACATTTTAGAACATATACTAAATAACAAATTAATATAATTTAGTATGTCCGAAAATATATTTAAAGCGAATTTAAACTTAAAAAATGCAAACAAAAACAGCAAAAATAAAGTGAAACAACTTGGCATTTTCAACGCCTTTAAAACACACAAGTTTTTAATTGTCAGCCTTTTAATTATGCTTTTACTTTCAGTTATGTATACACAAATTGTAAGTTACACGGCTTCTAAATTTAACGGCATTACAATTGTGCTGGACGCAGGACACGGCGGGCGTGACGGCGGAAGCGTTGGTGCAAATGGTACGATTGAAAAAACAATCAATTTAGAATACACTCTCCTTTTAAAGGACAGGTTGGTCAATGCGGGCTATAGGGTTATTTTAACACGCAAAAACGATGATGGCCTGTACAACGCGTTTGCCAAAAACAAAAAACTGAGTGATATGAATGAACGCTTTAAAATAATAAAAAAAGCAAACCCAAATTTAGTGGTTAGCATACATATGAACAGTTTTAAAAATCCTTCCGCACGTGGTGCCAGCACATATTATCGACAGGGCGACAAAGCAAGCCAAACAGTTGGTGATTTGATACAAAAAAGTTTGCACGCCAGTTGCAATGCTAACTACACAAACAGCAAAGTTGGCGATTATTACATTTTGAATTGCAGTTATTACACATCCGTGTTGATTGAATGTGGCTTTATTTCAAACCCCAACGAAGAAGCGCTTTTAAATTCAAAAGAATATAAACTAAAATTTGTTGAAGCTGTTTTTGATGGCATATTTTTGTACTTTGGAAACAATTTAATTTAACATGCAACATCGTTTCATTAAATGCTTTTATCGTCCTTTATGTTAGACAATAAAAAAACCACCTTGTCGGTGGAAGTAATTTTTACTTTTTGTATGAAGCGTCCATATCCAATGCTAACTGCATTTTTGATCGGTAGTCCATGATTTGTTGCTTCAAAGAATTAAGTTCTTGTTTGCAAGTATGGAAGTACCTTTTTGTTATAATGCTTCGATTATCGTCCGCATCTTTAATATGTTTGATCACATCTTTGCATTTTTTTGCAAGTTCTAATAACTTTTTAACAGTTTCCTTGCTCCATTCAAGTTCTTTTAAAACCCAAAATTCATCTTTTATTTCTTGCATGTCATATTCAATTCCCATATTAACTCCTACTAGTGTTAATATAGCATAGATTAAGCAGGATTACAATAGTAAACCCAAAAAAACTTTCTAAAATTTTTGGTTAAATTTGTTTTATTTTAAAACAGTCCTTCAATATTTCCGTCAGCGTCGATTTTCATGTTTTTGTAATTTGAACTTCTGCCAAGTGCCGGCATCAACAACATGTTACCAGCAATAGGCACAATCATTTTAGCGCCTGCCCTTATTTCAACATCGGTTATTGTAAACACAAAATTTGTTGGTGCGCCTAGCAAATTTTTATCCGCACTGAACGAAAACTGCGTTTTGGCAATATTTACATAAAAATCGTTGCAATTAAGTTTTTTTGCAAGCACGAGTTTTTCTTCCGCTAAGCTAGAATACTCCACTTTAATTGCCCCATAAATTTGTGTTGCAATCTTTTCAATTTTTGTCTTGATATCGTCATTCGTATTGTAAATTCTGTTCATCATTTTGGGGGTTGTACATTGTTTAATTACTAATCTTGCAAGTTCTAAACACCCTCTGCCCCCTTCAGCATATCCATTAGCAACAACGGCAGGTACGCCTTGCTTCAAACAAAGGGTTTTTAATGTTTCAATCTCTTCAATAGAGTCGTCCGCATGCCTATTTATTGCAACAATTGTGTTGAGATTGAATTTGTCTTTTAAATTTGAAATATGCCTTTTAACATTTTCAAAACCAGCAACCAAGTCGCCAGCACCATGTTCTTTTATAACTTTTGCCACAATCACCAACACACACGCGTCAGGGGTTTTATGTAAAATATCGGTTTTAATGTCCAAGAACTTTTCTGCGCCAAGGTCACTGCCAAAGCCCGCCTCGGTTATGCAATAGTCGGCATGTGTAAGTGCAAATTTTGTCGCCACAACACTGTTGCAACCATGTGCAATGTTTGCAAATGGCCCCATATGTACAAGCGTTGGCGTTCCTTCACGTGTTTGAACAAGGTTGGGTTTAATGGCATCTTTAAGTAAAATTGCCATTGCTTCTTCAGCATGTAAATCTTTTGCATAAACTGGTTTACCAGATTTATTCAACGCCACCAAAATGTTCCCTAAATTTGCCTTTAAGCTTTGCAAATTTTCGCTTAAACATAACACAGCCATTGTTTCGCTGGCTGCCGTTATGTTAAAGTTAGATGTAATTTTATTTTCGCCAATATTGTATGTAAACTGCCTTAAACTGCGGTCATTCAAATCAATGCAACGCTTAAAAAATATTTTGTCAACATCAATCCCTAATTCGTTGCCTTGAAAGATATGATTATCAATAATGCTTGCCAACAAATTGTTTGCTTGTGCAATGGCATGGAAATCACCAGTAAAATGTAAATTTATTTCATCACTAGGTTCGATGCGTGAAAGCCCACCGCCAGTAGCCCCGCCTTTAATGCCAAAAACTGGACCCATGCTAGGTTCCCTTAATGCCAACATTGCATTTTTGTGTAACATATTAAGCGCGTCAGCAAGGCCGATTGATATTGTCGTTTTGCCTATACCTGTTTTGTTAGATGTCATGGCGGTGACAAGCACCAGCTTGCCTTTTTTGTTCCCAATTGTGTTGTTGACTTTTGCAATATTGTCACCATAACAGATTAAATCTTTTGGTTTAATATGCGCTTTTTTTGCAATTTTCTTTATATCCATGGTAGGCTCCTTTATTATTTTCACATATTTCAATTTGACTTATGCTATACATTATTATATAGCATTTTGCTTTTCTTTTCAAACTTATGCGCAGGTTTTATAGTAAACTTATTTTATATCAGTTATAAGGTAAATTTGTTTCATTACGCTTTTAATTAGCCATAAAACACAAATTTTAATAAATTTTTTAAAAAATGTTGCAAATTTTGTTTAATTATGTTATCATATAAAAGCATTAAAAAAATGTTAATGCAGTTTCAAAAAGTTTGTTTGGCTTTAACAGGGTTCCCATGTTGGTTCCGTAGCCCAACATTAACTTAGTTTATCTGTTAACAATTCTTATCTTAATACTTGCGTTCATAGCTCAGCTGGATAGAGCGTTGGTCTACGGAACCAAAGGTCGGGGGTTCGAATCCCTCTGGACGCACCATCGTCGCAACCTGGCATATTTGTCGGGTTGTTTTTTGTAAAAACAACCTCTGACCTTTTGCCGTTTGCTCCTCATTCCCATCAAAGGCACTTAATAGCCTTTGTGGGAGCCCTGATGCGTTTTGCACAAGTTTTAGCAACTTGTGTTTTTTAGTTAAAAAACACAAAATGTTGCCTTCTCTCTTGTCTTTCTCGTTTCCCCTTCAAACCCGCTTCGTTTGGCTTTGTGGGGTCCTCATTTTATTCAACTCGGCTTTGGGTCGCGTTGTTTTTTTATCAAAAATTATGTTTTATCTTTATTTATTGTTTCACTAATAAACACTCTTATGCGTTTTAACTAGTTTTTATCTACTGACACAAAAAAGTTTCAACCGACAGTTGAAACTTTTTGTATCCTATTTATTCTCGCTTTCTTTTGACTTGTTTTTGTTTTTAAACAAAAGTAATTTTTTAGAAATGTAGTTATATACTAACACAACAAATACCATAACAATCTTTACAAGCCATTGATTCAAATGAAGCAAATCAAAACCTATAAATGTACCTAAAATGTTGATACCCAACCCAACAGCGCTTAAAAGAGCGAAAACCATAAACCCTTTTGCGCTTTTACTGTTACCCTTTTCATTAAACACAAACAAAATTGATAAAACATAGTTAACGATTAAGCCAACCAAGAAACCAACTGTCGTGCCAATTATTGTCGCCAATGTTGAAGGTGTTGGCGCATGTATAAATACATTTAAAAAGCCTGAGTAAATACTTTTTTGCATTAAATACATCACTACGCCCATTGTGAACATGTCCACCAAAGTCGCGATACCACCCACAATGATAAACCTTAAAATTTCGCCAGCGTTTTTATGTGTTTTAAAATATTCGGTTACCCTATTCCCAAATTTTGTAAACTTTTCACGCGGAACAAGTAAGCATAGGAGCATAACAATCGCGAACAAGCAAATGCCGATTATGCTTACCGCGTTGGCAACGTCAACATATTTTGGCGCAAATTCCACATGCAAAGTCCCGCTTTCATTTACCACTGTTTCAACAAAACCATTTTCGCCATGTTCTGCAGTTAAATTATAACTACCATTTGCAGTTGTGTATGTAAGTTTGTATCCTTTATAGAATAGTGTAGGTAATTCAATTCTTGTTTCAACTGTTGTGTCGATGTCAACCGTATAATCGGTTGTCCATTCCTTTTCAAAATTGGTAATATTTGCACTACCGGATTTCACCTTAAACTCGAATGGATTTGCTTTGAGATAACGATCCAACTTGCTATTTTCCTCATATTTAATTACAATTTTAATCTCATCGTCATAGTCAGATAATAACAATTTTGTTTTGCCTTCATGTACACCGACATTGACATTTTGATAACGATTTTCTTGTTCACATTTTAATTGATACAATTCTACACACTCAAATTGTGAATATGGGATATTAAGTACCACATAACCATTCTCAGATTTTTTGGCAATAAAACTGAATAAATTTTGTTTTTGATAATTCCCAATCTCTGCTATGTCACAATTAGTGTCTAAGATTATATTTTCATTTACCCTTTTGTTTAAATACTCTTGTGTTAATCCTTTAGGGAAATAATCTCCATTCTTGTTTGCCCCTAAGCCATTATAATCCGAAAAATATGTTACAAGGTTTGCATCTACATACTCCGCATACTGTCTTCTAACTTCTACCACTCGCCCATCGGGAAGCCAATTGTATTTATTTGCACTGTAAAATCCTGTTGAAAATAATGCAACTACTACAACAACAAAGCTAGCAAATATTGGAATTAAAGCTTTTTTAAATCTTAAATATTTAATTACATAACCAGCCATTATCGCAATCATTACGGCGTTTATATTGTATAATCTAAACACAAACTGAACCATTGTGAACGGGCCGAAAGCTAGTATCCAAGGGAATAAAGGTGTAACTACAACAGTAGTAATAGTTGATAGTATAAAAAACACTTTTTCATTTTGTGTCCTTTCATTTTTTGGACGACTAAAATAAGTAAAAGCAAAAATCGCATAAGCAAGTATCACAACATATATAATAGGTGCAGTGTATACAGAGCCGCATTTAAATGATGATAGGACTTCCATGTACATCGATTTTCCGCTGACACCCATATTGTTGGTTTGTGTGACGCCAAAATTGATAAGCATTGGTATATAGAAACAAACACTTATTATTAGAACTAGAAAGCATGAAACTAAAAATGTGAACCATTTATAATCTTTTAACAATTTTTTGAAATTTATCAATAAATAAATAGCCAAAAACAATGTTATGTAAATTGTTACACTGAGATGAGTACAAATAGCTAAAACATATCCTAAAGTAAAATAAAAAATAAATGTTTTGTAATTGCCTAATTCTATCAAACTATATAAACCATAACAAACCATTGGCAAAGCCAACATTATAAACACTTCACTGAAGGCATATCTAATAAACAAATTTGTCAAAAAGTATGGAAATATCATGTACACAATTGTGCCGACCAGCGAGTTAATCTTGTTCTTAAATATTGCATTTAAAAACTTATACATTACTAAACCAGAGCATAAAATCACGATAAAATATTCTAACACCAACGCCCATTGCAAAGGTAAATGGAAAAGATTCATAAACAACACACATATTGATGATGGTATTAACGAATAAAACAATCCTGACCCATAGCCATAATCGCTAGCTATGATCGACCTTATCCTTGAAAAAAAATGGCCACTGTTAAATGCATCGTTCACTGAACGAATGGTTGCATAATGATATGCCAAATCAAAACCCGCCATATGTCCACCGGTAACTACTGCCGGGATTATTTCTATTATTGCTACGGCTATCAAAATTAATAGAAAATAATCAAATTTTCTCTTTGTTTTCATGTTTACATCGTTTGAAAAGGTCTCATTTTTTGTCATTATTTACTCCTTAGCATTATCATTGTCATCTAACTGAATTTTATTGCTTCCATTTTTTTCTTTTCCTTTTTTAACAAAATGCCTTATAACTTCTGCAACAATAATTACTGCAATTAAAATCAAGAATATATAAAACAACCAATTATTAAGCCATGGGAAGAATTGCAGTATCAGAGTTATAGCAACACCGGCAACCACATTGCCTAAAATTACGCTTACACATGTTGTCAAATAATCTAAACCGATAAACACAGCCACGCATGTACCGGTCCACACTCCGGTAAACGGCAATGGAACGGCAACAAAAACGAAAACTGCTATCACCTTTTTCCACCACGTTTTGCTGAAAGTTGTGCTTTTTTCTTCTGCGCCCTCAATATTGCTTGATTTACCTTTAATTCGGTTTTCAATTCCAACCGCTAATTTGTGGAACAATTTTGTCTTTTTAAGCCAGTTTATAAGCGGTAAGAATATAAGCGCTATCACTGGCACAATTAAAGAACTTCCAAGCAAACTCCACCCAAAAGCGGTCCAGTTGTTCATGGCAAGGTCACCCCAAAAACCAGGGTTGGTTGCAAAAGGTATGGCGCCTCTTAATTCAATAATCGGCACCATGGCAATTAATATTGTTGCTAAAATTATGTTTTCGCCAAACACTGTGGAAAACAAATTGTTTAAAAATTCTGTCATATTATTCCTTTTAGGCTTATATCCTTTACTTTATTTAAATAAACACTCAATCTGCACTAAATCCAGTTTTAGGCATAATAATTATGGGATAATTATCTAATCAATACTTGCATGAAAAATGTGTTCACTCTATTTTTTTTAAGAAACACATTTTCAACAATTATTTTAATTTTATCGCTTATTCTTTGATACCGGCATTATCATCGTCAAAATTAAGTTTTTCTCTAATTATGTAACGTGGACGGTTCTGCACCTCTTCATAGGTTCTTCTTAAATAGATGTTTGAAATTCCATTAAACACCAACAGCATGGACGCAACTAAAGTAATTGTTGGGAATAACCAGGCTGAAACAGGTAACACAATCTTACAGCATGCCAAAATGATGAAGACTAAATAACATATCAAACTTAAAAAGCCTCCAAACAGCCCTGTCTTCATTGAAAGCGAAAGAGGCCAAGTTGTCATAGAAATAACACTGCGCCCAGCTAATTTGAACAATTTTTTAACCGAATATTTTGTTTCACCTGCACTGCGCTCGTTACGTACAAATTCCACTTCGGTTTGTTTAAAGCCAACCCACGCTGTAACACCACGGATATACCTATCATGTTCAGGCATAGCGAGCAATGTGTCAATTACTTTCCTGTCAAAAAGTTTGAATTCGCCTACATTTGCTGGAATATCTAACCCACTGATTTTCTTCAAAAATTTAAGGTACATTTTTGATGTAACTTTTTTGAAGAACGACTCCCCTTTTCTTTTTGACCTTTTGCCGTGTACAATGTCATACCCTTGTTTCCATTTTTCGATCATTAAAGGTATAACTTCAACTGGGTCTTGTAAGTCGACATCAATGTCAACAACTGCATCGCCTTCTGCGTTTTCAAACCCTGCATAGATTGCTGCTTGTTGCCCAAAATTGCGTGAAAAATTGACTACTTTAATTCTCTTGTCCTTTTCAGCTAAATCTTTTAAAACCTTTATAGTGTTGTCACGGCTACCATCATTTACAAATATAACTTCAAACTCTTCATTAAGTTTTTCCATCACTGGCACAATTGCTTTATAAAACAATGGGATTGCTTCTTGTTCATTAAATACCGGAACCACAATTGAATATTTTGCTTTCATAATTAAACCTTCTATTAGTGTTTTAAGTGTATCAATTTTATTAGGCATTGTCAAATGAATTATAAATCAACCAATAATGTTTCAAAATGCAATGTAGAATAAAAAAGTATAATCAAAACCATTCGTTCTTAGGTAAATTAAATAAATTTTATTTAAAATTTAATAAAAATGCACATTTTTTAATGATTTTTTGCAAAATTATTTAACTTTTAATTGCATTTAATTTTTTTTTAGTTTATTATTACTATAGGAGAACTATCTAATGGGAAAAATTATTGCAGTCACAAACCAAAAAGGCGGTGTTGGTAAAACCACCACTTGCGTTAATTTGGCTTCATATATTGCCGATACAGGCAAAAAAGTATTATTAATAGACATGGATCCACAAGGGAACGCTTGTGCAAGCTTAGGTGTGGAAATCGAAAAAGGTAAAAATTCTGTTTACGAAGTACTTTTAGGTGAAATCAACATAAAGGAAGCAATTTATCCATCAGTTGTGAAGACTTTGGACGTATTGCCTTCAACTGTTGATTTATCAGGTGCAGAAGTTGACCTTGTGTATGTTGAGAATCGTGAAAAAGTTTTAAAAGAGGCGCTAGAAGAAATTAAATCGAATTATGATTACATATTCATAGATTGTCCACCATCTTTAGGCTTATTAACAGTTAATGCTCTAACAGCAACAAATAGTATCATTATTCCTTTACAATGTGAGTATTTTGCGCTTGTAGGTTTGGGGCAACTAATGAATACTGTGCGTCTTATTAAAATGCACCTTAACCCGGGCATTGAAATTGAAGGGGTGCTTTTAACAATGAAGGATAATCGTAGTAACCTAGTTTCACAAGTCGCAAACGAAATCAAAGAGTACTTCAAAACTAAAGTTTATGAAACAACTATTCCAAGAAACATTCGTTTAGCTGAAGCCCCAAGCCACAGCATGCCAATAATGATGTACGACAACAAAAGTAAAGGAGCTTTAGCTTACAAGGCTTTAAGTCAAGAGTTCTTGTCAAAACAATAAACATTATTTTACGATTAAATCTAAACATAAACCAATAGAATATTACATCACTTTAACAACAATTAAAAAATGTTCCACATGGAACATTTTTTTTAATCAATAACATATTTACAGATAAAATTAAATGTACTTTAAAAACTTTTATGTTAAATTAATTTAAATCAACTACATTGATAACATTGTTTATTTCTTATTGTTTTGTTAGTCAATCTTTAGCCTTCAATTAAATATTTGTATAATAAAATTCCTTTATCAACTAATATTAAATCTATTAATCATACCATAATGAAATTATAAATATTTTTGTACAATTGAAATTACAATTTATTAGACATATCAACAAATCAACAATGATATTAAAATATCTTTATTAGTGTATTATTTACCTCACCAACTAAATTGTTCCATGTGGAACAATTATTAATAAATTTGAAAATATCAATAAAATAGTAACATTGTTATGTGTTTTGATGTGTAATTTAAATGTTTTATAATTTTTTTGTTTTACAAGCTGTAGGGGTTTTTAATTATTAACATCAATTGTTCCATGTGGAACATTGTACTTAAAATCCTTTTAAACATAATTACTAATCAATAATATAATTAAATGTAATTCTTTTTTAACTTTCATTTATTTGACACGCAAGTTGATTTTTGTTATCATAGTAATAGGTAAATGGGAGGAATATTATGAAAATGGGTTTAGGTAGAGGTTTGGACAGTTTGTTAAAAGTCTACGACGGTGAAGCTGTAGAAGAAAAGCATGAGGAAAGGTCTGTCACAAATTATGAAATGCGTCGCGGTGATGTGGAGAAGATAGATATTAATAAAGTATATCCAAATCCGAATCAACCAAGAAAAACTTTTGATAAAGAAAGTTTAAACGAATTAGCTGAAAGTATAAGAATACATGGTTTAATTCAACCTATTATAGTGAATAAAACCGACGATAGTTACATGATTATCGCTGGCGAAAGAAGGTTTCGCGCGTGCAAGTTGTGCGGATTAACTGAAATTGACGCAATTGTTAAAAACTATTCAAACAAACAAATTGCAGAAATATCAATTATTGAAAACTTACAAAGGGAAGATTTAAATCCTGTTGAAGTGGCTAAAGGTATAAGAAAGTTAATGGACGAGTATGGTTTAACACAAGAAAAGGTGGCTGAACGCATAGGAAAACCTAGGTCTGCTGTGGCAAATTCAGTAAGGATATTATCATTATATCCAGAAGTTTTAGAATTGGTAGAAAAGGGTAAGGTGTCGTTTGGTCATGCGAAGATACTTGTTGCAGTTGAGGATTATGCAACACAATTACTTTTAGCAAAGAAAATTGCTAAAGATAAGATAACTGTTAGAGATTTGGAACATGAAGTTAATTCTATCTTAGGCGGAAAGAAAAAGAAACCCACAAATAAGCCAATAAGTGACGATTTACAAGAATTTATTGCAGATATGCAAAGGAAATTAGGTACAAAGGTTTCATTAATAGGTAATGATAAAAAAGGCAGAATTTACATCGACTACTATTCACAAGATGATTTGGATAGGATTTATGATAGATTTCTTAGATAAAAATTCATAATAATATTACAATTGGTTGCGTTTCTGCTAGTAAATCTAGTTTAATTAAGATTTTATTTAAAAACACCGGACAACGGTGTTTTTTATTGAACATTATTTAAAACTACAATCGTCATACGTAGGCAATAATCATCAACTTAAAATATAAATAAAACTAATCGTAAATAATCATATTGAAATTTGGCAAATATGTGGTATAATAAAGATATGGAAACAATTGTGGCTTTGGCAACCCCAGCAGGAAATAGTGGTGTTGCAGTAATAAGAATGAGTGGTGATTTGGTAAAAGATATTGCCCAAAATATAATTAATGAAGAATTAGAATTTAAACCTAGGCATATGTATTTAAAGGAAATAACATGTAAAGACATAAAAGATACTGCGCTTGTGGTATATTTTTCTGCGCCAAATAGTTATACCGGTGAAGACGTGGTTGAAATTCAATCTCATGGCGGTTATTTTTTAGCGCAGAAAATAATTGAACAATGTGTTGAATATGGTGCAAAATTGGCAACGCCCGGTGAATTCAGTAAGCGAGCTTTTATTAATGGGAAAATGAGCATTGACCAAGCAGAAGGCGTTATGGATATTATAAATGCTGAAAGTGAAATGCAGGCAAAACAAGCAAGTAATTTGCTTATCGGCTCATTAAAAGATAAAATTACAATATTTCAAAATACAATAACAGATATCTTGGCAGAACTTGAAGCGAAAATTGATTATCCAGAATATGAATTCACTGACGATGAATCAAACAGCCTGCAAGAAAAATTGAAAAATTTAATTAATGACCTTACAATGATGATTTCAAATAGCAAAAATGGGCTAAAAATAAAAAATGGTGTTAATATTGCCATTATTGGGGCACCAAATGTTGGTAAATCTAGTATTTTAAATGCTTTAACAAATTCAAACAAGGCAATAGTTACAAATGTTGCCGGCACAACAAGAGATGTTGTTGAAGCTGAATATGAATATAATGGAATAATTTTTAGGCTTTTTGATACAGCTGGAATACATGAAAGTGATGATATCGTTGAACAAATTGGTATAGATAGAGCAAAACAAACATTAAATGATGCAGATTTAGTTCTTTTAATAAGTGATAAGAATACTCCAAATAATATGAAGACAGATAAACCATTCTTAAAGATTTACAACAAAATTGACATGTTTGGTGAAAATTTAGACAAAGATTATATCAATATCAGTGCCCAAACCGGCGAAAATATAGACCTGTTAAAACAAAAGATATTTGATTACACTATTGGTGAAAGGCTAAATGAAAATAGGTTTTATTTAACCAACATTCGTCACATTGAGTGCATCAAGAGTGCCCTAGAACACATTATTAGCGCCAGTGCATTATTTGATAATATGACAATGGATGTTATTAGCGCAGAGTTAAAATCTGCGTGGATTACCTTAGGTGAGATTAGTGGAACAACAACAAATGAAACGATAATAGATCGTATTTTCAGCAAGTTTTGTTTAGGAAAATAATTTCATTATAGCGTTTTAAATTACTTTAATAATGGTTTTGTAAAATTTTTTATCTTTTGCATTTTTATATGTAAATTTAAGTATATTTTGATAGTTTTTATTGTTTTTTTTAAACTTTATGATATAATAAGTTTTACAAATTATTAAAATATAAATGATTAAAGATTTTGTTGACGAATATGATGCGATAGTTATAGGAAGCGGACATGCTGGAAGTGAAGCATGCCTTGCTCTTTCACGCCTTGGTAAAAAAACATTGTTAACAACTTTAAATTTGGATAGCATCGCGTTTTTAGCATGTAATCCTAGCATTGGGGGAACAGCTAAAGGTCAGCTCGCAGGTGAAATTGATGCGCTTGGCGGTGAAATGGGTAAAAATGCTGATAAAGCAATGTTACAACTCCGCATGCTTAACCTTGGTAAAGGACCCGCAGTGCAATCATTGCGGGCACAAGTTGACAAAGTTGTCTATCACACTGAAATGAAGCGCACAATCGAAAAGCAAAAAGACCTTGATGTTTTACAGTGTGAAGTTGCAGAGATTTTAGTTGAAAATGGGCATGTTATCGGCGTAAAAACTAGCATGGGTGAAACATTTAAATGTACTGCCGTTGTGGTGGCAACAGGGGTATATTTAAACAGCAGAATTATTATTGGTGACTTCACAAAATTTACTGGTCCCAATGGCTTTGAACCAAGCACAATGTTAACCAAATCTTTAATAGATTTAGGCATTGAGATCCGTCGTTTTAAGACCGGTACACCTGCAAGAGTTGACAAAAAAAGTATTGATTTTAGTCAGTTTGAAATTCAACCTGGTGATGAATTAAATGTGAGTTTCAGCGCGTTGGGTAAAGGCGCAAAAAATAAAATTCCTTGTTATTTAGGTTACACATCAGCTGCTATGCATGACTATATCCGTGCAAATATTGACCGCGCACCACTATATTCAGGCAAAATTCATGGTATTGGCCCAAGATATTGCCCAAGTATTGAAGATAAAATTATGCGCTTTGCAGACAAAGAAAGACATCAATTATTTTTAGAGCCAGAAAGCGCTTCAACCGACGAAATTTATGTGCAAGGTATTTCAAGCAGTATGCCTAGCGAAGTTCAACGAAACATGTATCGTTTGATACCGGGGTTTGAACATGTTAAAATTATGCGCTTTGCGTATGCAATTGAATATGATTGTATCAATGCAACCGAACTTAAGAATAACCTTGAAAGTAAAAAGGTAAATGGGCTGTTTTTTGCTGGGCAGATTAACGGAACAAGCGGTTATGAAGAAGCTGGTGCGCAGGGCATTATGGCTGGCATAAACGCTGAGAGATATATTGATAAAAAATCGCCTTTTGTTTTAGGGCGTAACCAAGCTTACATCGGCGTTTTGATTGATGATTTGGTGACAAAAGATATTATTGAACCATACCGTATGATGACAAG
Source organism: uncultured Clostridia bacterium (assembly GCA_934772045.1). Taxonomy (GTDB): domain Bacteria; phylum Bacillota; class Clostridia; order Christensenellales; family UBA1242; genus Onthoplasma. Next base: position 250,917 of record CAKVMH010000001.1, on the reverse strand, counting down.
CCGTGCGGAATATCGTCTTATTTTAAGGCAAGACAATTGTGACATTCGCCTTACTGAATTAGGACATCAATTGGGGCTTGTGGGTAAAAAACAATATGCGAAATTTAAAGAAAAATTACAGCAAATTGAGGCTGTTAAAGCCCAACTGAACACTATGTGTAACCCACAAAAACTTAAAAACCTGTTTGAACAAAAGAATGAAAATATGCCACATTCTGGCTTGACAATTAAAGAGATAATTAAGCGAAACAACATTAATATTTTTGATATCAAAAAAGAGTTTAACATTTTCAACGATATACCTAACACAGTTCTTGAATATGTGAACACTGAAATAAAATATGAAGGTTATATTAAGCAAGAAACTGAAATGATTTCAAAGCAACAGAAGACTGAAAATTTAGCATTGCCTAAAATTGATTATAATGAAATTAAAGGTTTAAGGCTGGAGGCAAGGCAGAAATTGAACAAATTTAATCCTGTAACATTAGGACAAGCAAAACGAATTGATGGTGTAAGCCCAGCAGATATTAATGTGTTGCTCGTATATTTAAAATTAAAAAATTATATTTAGCCACATATTTTAATAGAAATTCTAAGCAAAAAGTTAAGAAATAATAAAAATTTATTATAAATAATTAAATACATGGATATTAAACAACAAATTCAATTGATAAATAATAAGAAAGAGATTTTCGAAAAATATTACGAAAAGCTTGTTTCATATAATCAAAAAGTGAACCTTACAGCAATAACCGATAAGGCGCAAGTTTTTACTAAACATTTTTTGGACAGTATTTTACCGATTGATGCAATCCCTGTAGGCGCAAACGTTGTTGATGTTGGCGCTGGCGCAGGCTTCCCAAGCCTACCTATTAAAATTGTTAGAGATGATGTAAAAATCACCATGGTTGACAGTTTAAATAAACGCATAAATTTCTTAAACGAACTGACAAAAGAATTAAATATTGAAAGCACCAACATTCACGCACGTGCCGAAGATTTTGCAAAACTTAACCGTGAAAAATTCGATGTTGCAGTGGCGCGCGCAGTGGCAAAACTTAACACATTGTTAGAATATTTATTACCACTTGTAAAGGTTGGCGGGATGGTGTTGGCTTTTAAGGGAAATAATTTTGAGGAAGAACTTGAAGAAGCGCAAAACGCTTTATCGGTTTTAGGTGGCGAGTATATTAAAACTTTTCAATTCAACTTACCAAACGAACAAGGTGAACGAAATATAATTGTTATTAAAAAAATTAAACCAACACCTGCAAATTTTCCAAGAGATAAAAATTTACCTAAATTAAAACCATTAATGTAAATTGTTTAAATACAAATTAATTTAAAATTTTATATTTATTATTAAAACAGCAATTAATGCTGTTTTTTTATTTATTTTTTGTTTTTCAATTTAAAATACTATTAAAAATAAATATTTAAATTATTGGTTTAAAGTATTATTCCCTATACATATATATACGCGTATACGCGCACGCGCGCGTGCGCGCGTAAGAACTAATTTTAATGATTGGTTAATTGTTTATAAAATAAAATATTTAAAATAAATTAAATAACAAACAAATTAATAGTTAAAATTAATATAAAAATAAATAAAAATTTTAATTATTTATAAAATGTTAATAAAAATTTAAACGTATTGACAAAAAAATAAAAAAAATATATACTTTTGTAAATGAAAATAACAAAATTAAACCTAATCAATTTTAGAAATTACACAAATACCACCGCTGAATTTTTTGATGGTGTAAATTTTGTTGTGGGGAAAAATGCGCAAGGCAAAACAAACATGTTAGAAAGTTTATATTTGCTTAGCGTTGGCAAAAGCCCCAAAAACAGTAAGGAAAAGCAACTGATAAGATTTGAACAGGATAAAGCAAAAATTGAAGTTGATTTTACAACAATCGCTGGCAACAAAAATATAAAAATGTTTTTAGATAAATCAAACAAGAAAGCAATTAAAATAAACAACCTTAACATTTTAAAACTTACTGAACTGGTTGGTATTTTGTCTGTTGTTTATTTTAGCCCAGATGAAATGAAGCTCATAAAAGAAGTACCAGAAGATAGGCGAAACTTTTTAGATGTGTCAATAAGCCAATTTGATAAAGGATATTTATACAATTTATTAAGGTATGATAAAGTTTTAAAACAGCGAAATGCTATACTAAAAAGTTTAAACTCAGTTGATACAAAAATTGAACAATTAAAATTGTTTACTCCACAATTAATTGAAATTGCTGAAAAAATCATTGAAAAACGCATTGATTTTATTGATAAATTAAAAATTTTTGCAAAAAACATTCATAAAACTATTACAATGGACGAAGATTTAGAAATAAATTATAGTTATGAAAAGAAAGATAATTTGGATATTAAATTAGATTTACAAAATCAATTTGACAAAGTTTTAAATAAAGAACTTGAACTTGGCTACACTTGCGTTGGCCCACATCGTGATGATGTTGTGTTTAAAATTAATGGGTTAGATTGCAGGCAGTTTGCAAGTCAAGGGCAACAACGAACAGTTGCTTTAGTTGTTAAACTGTCACTTATGGAAGTTATTAAAAATGAGATTGGTGAATATCCTGTGCTTTTGCTTGATGATGTTTTAAGCGAACTTGACGATGACAGGCAAAACAGATTGTTGAATTTAACAAAACAATATCAAACATTAATTACTTGCACTGCATTGCCACACATAAATTTTAAAGCCAACATAATTGAAATTAAGAATGGAGCATTAGCATAAAGTAATGTAAAGTGATTTTAAATTTAAAGTCTTTTTAAATGATATATTTATTATTTTGTGTGTAAAATTTATTTTTATTGAATTAAAGTTTAGAAAGGAAAAATTTTAAATTTTATTGACTTTTAATAAAAAATTTTAAATATTTCGTATTTTAAATGCTTTAAATATGAAAAAAGTGGGTCAAATTCCCACTTTTTATTTTTTTAGACTGAATTTTAAAATATATAATTGTTTTTTATTTTAATATTTCAACAATCTACTGCGGATATCGTTTACCAAAGTTTTAACATGTGGATTAACTTTAATTTGATTACTTATTTTATCCCTTGCATGCATGATTGTTGTGTGATCCCTTCCGCCGAATAAGTCGCCTATTGCGGTTAGCGGAATGTTTAACATGTCGTTTATGAGATAAATGCAAAGTTGCCTTGGTTCAACAATTTCTTTATTTTTCTTTTTACCGATTAAATCTTCCTTGCTGATTTTGAAGAAGTCGCAACAAGTGTTCATAATTTTTTCTGCGTTTAAATTTGTTTTTTCTTCTTCAACATAATCTTTAAGTGCTTCCTTAGCGTCTTCCATGCTTGCATGAGTTTTGCCAAGCAAACCGCTGTAAAACACAACTTTACTTAATATGCCTTCCATTTCACGAATGTTGGTGCCGGTTTTTAATGCGACGAAGTCAATAACGTCGTCGTCGACTAAATAACCTTCTTGGCTACATTTCTTTTTGATAATTGCAACTTTTGTTTCATAATCTGGTTCCTGAATGTCTTGGATAAGGCCAGAACTGAAACGGCTCCTTAACCTTTCTTCCAAAGCTGTCATTTCTTTTGGTGAACGATCGGAAGCAATGATGATTTGTTTATTGTTTTGATAAAGGTCATTGAATGTGTGGAAGAATTCTTCCTGAATACCCATTTTGTTGCTTATGAATTGAATGTCGTCAATCATAAGCACATCTACGTTACGATACTTGTCCCTAAAATCGTTGTTTGAATTGTCTTTACCTTTGCGGATTGAATCAACATAATCATTAGTAAACTTTTCACATGTAACATAAAGGACATTAAGGTCAGGCCTATGCGTGTTTAGGTAATTACCCACCGCATGAAGCAGGTGAGTTTTACCAAGCCCAACACCACCATAGATAAACAGTGGATTAAATTTTTCACTTGGATGTTCAGCAACATTTTGCATTGCTGCACATACAACTTGGTTTGATTTACCAACAACAAACGCGTCGAAAGTGTATTTTGGGTTGAACTTAGATTTTAGATTAGTCACATTGGACATTATCTTTTCAAGTTCTTGCTCCTGCTTACGGACACTCTCTTCGTATTCTTGCTTTTCGGTTACGCGAACAAAAGTGTATGAGTTAAATTCTTCCCTAACGCATTTTGTTATCTTTTCAAAAATGCCTGGTTGGTTAACTTGGTTTTTCGCTGTAACACTTGGTGCCATTAAAATCAGTTCATCATTTGCGTACTGGATTGGAGTAAGGGTGTTAATCCATAAATCGAATGTCACCGCTGTAACTTCGGCTTCCAATCTGTTTAAAACTTTTTTCCATTGGTCAAGCAAAAACATAATATTCTCCTTGTTGATATTGTACCACAATGTGGATAACTTGTCAATGTGATTTGAAATTTACGTAAATTTTGTTTTCTGATACTTTTAGTTAACTTATATAATACGAGTGCACAAACTTAAAAGGTAGAAAATTTGTTTTATGTATAAAAACTTTTAAAATTTGAATATATTTTTTTGTATTACTTAAAATGTAGTTAAACTAATATTAAGAAATAAAATATTAAATTTGTAATTTTTTACTTTAAGTTCGCGTGCGTGTATATAATGTAAAGGCAAATTTATGCCAAGAAAGATACAAGGTGTTGTTTTGTTGAATGTTTGAAATGGAAATTTTGTTAATGCAAAAGTTTATGTGAGGATGGCAGGTTTGTGAGCTAATCATGACATACGATAAATTGATGTTTGGTTTTATTTAACTTGTGCAGGTTATAATCCGCAGTATTATGATGCTTTTAAGGGGATTTAAATAAATTTAACGCATAAAAATAAATATTGGTGATAATTAATTTGATTTTTTAAACTTTATATAAAAAGGTAATAAATATAAAGTTCGCGTTCAGATTTTATTTTTTACATATTAAAAGAAAAACGGGCGTAATACGCGTGCGTACATATATTACATGTTAACTTAAAATTTAATAAGCGCGAGCGTGAATTTAATATAAAGAAAACTTAAAAGAAAACAGTCAAAATTTGCCCTAATCGCCTATATTTAAGGGGTTTAGAAGGGGTTGTCCACATCGTTTTTTTTGTTATGCACATAACTTTTCACAGGGTTATACACAGAAAATGTGGATAAAAATTGTTGCAAATTTTAGCAAATTTTGTCGAAAGCCACTAAATGTTGTGGTGGGGTAAAGTTATCCACATTTGCACATCGCCTAATAAAAAAATCACTACCCAAAAAATCAAAAATTATTTAGAAAAACAGCGCTGGCGTGTGGGTTGCGCAATACTCTTAAAACAAACTATTTTTAAGTATATAAAGCCAAAAAAATTCGACAAAAAATGACGCATTTGGTTGACATATTGGGTTTTGTTTGCTAATATGATGTTGTAAAAATTGCGGTCTAAAACTTGCAAAAAATTTAGGCGCTAGGGGTTATATCTTTTAGATATAAAAACTTGAATTTCCGTAAGTTAGGCATGGATAAAAGGAGTAAATATGCAATTTAGATGTGATGGGCTTGAACTTAGCGAAGCAATTGGTGTTGTTTCAAAAGCTATCAGTGGTAAAACTACAAGCCAAATCCTTGAAGGCATTAAAATGGTTTGTGCTGACGATAAACTTGTGCTTACGGCAACCGACCTTGAAATTAGCATTGAAAAAACTATTCGTGCAGAAGTTATAAGTGCGGGTGAAACAGTTGTCCCTGGCAGGTTGTTTGGTGAGTATATTAAAAAACTTACAAATGAACAAATTGAGTGCGAATTGAACGAACGCAATCAACTTAAAATTTCCTACACGGACAGCGAAGGCGTGTTGCAATGTATGGAAGTTAGTGAGTTCCCTGGGTTGAAGGAAGTGGAAAAAAATAATTTCTTTGAAATTAACAAAGAAGATTTCCGCACACTTATCAACAATGTATACTACGCTGTTGCGCAGGACGATAGTCGCCCTATTTTAAAGGGTATTTTGATTGAAACAACTGGAACAAGTATCCGCGCGGTTGCTGTGGACGGTTGCCGTCTTTCAATCGCAAATAAGCAGTTGGTTATGTCTACAAGCGACTTTAAACTTATCATTCCTGGCAAAAATTTGTATGAAATTATCCGCATGCTTGACGGTGAAGGCACTGTTAAGGTTTATGTGCATTCAAACAATATTATGGTCGATTTAGGCGACACAATTATTATTAATCGCTTAATTGATGGGCAATTTATTAACTATAAACAAATCGTGCCTAAAGATTTTGGCACAATTGTTACTATCAATAAAGAGCAACTTGAAGACGCAATTGACCGCGCCAGTGTTTTGAGCCGTATTGATAAAAACAATTTGGTTAAATTTGACATCAAAGAAAAGAATATGATGCTCACATCAAATAGCGAAATTGGTAACACAAAGGAAAATATTACTGTTGGGGTGAAGGGTAATGATTTAAACATATCTTTCAACTCAAAATATTTCAGCGACTGCTTGCGCGTTATTGATAACCCATATGTCAAAATTAAACTTAACAGCGCAATCCAACCATGTATCATTACACCTTGCGAAGGTGATGATTTCACATTCCTTATTTTGCCAGTAAAATCAAGATAGTAACTTAGTTTTAGGGTTTTCTTTCACAAGAAAAACAGCGGAAATAGCTAATTAAAATGTTTTAAAGTTATCCACAAAAGATAAAATAATGAGGATAACTTTTTTGTTGTGCGAAAACAATATTTTCATAAAAACCGATTTCTTAGATAGACATTGTTAATATTTTGTGCTATTATAAATACGCATGCTTAGGTTGGGGTAATCAAACAGAATGTTTGCAGGACTAAATCATCTATTATGCAGATACAAAAGTGGTCGAGCGTCAAAGCACAAGTTTAAATTTATTTGCTAAACGCAAATTTCAGCATAAACTTGGCTTTTCCTTGATTCCCAAAAATTTTCTATTTTTAGGAGACTTTAAACACGTTCACCCACATTATTTAATTTATTAAACAAAATATTTGTAAGACAAAGTTATTCATTATGCAGAGATGTCGGAGTGGTCGAACGTGTCGCTCTCGAAAAGCGATAAGGTGAAAGCCTTCGGGGGTTCAAATCCCCCTCTCTGCGCCAACTCTCGAAAGCACAAGTTTTAGCGACTTGTGTTTTTTTGTTAATGAAATTCAACCTTGCGATTTGATGATAATTTTGAAAAATATGAGGTTTAGAATGTAATACATTTTGAAAAAATAATTGATCTATGTTATTCTTTATGAAGAAAATAATTGGAAAGGAGAAAGTGTGGACAACAGGAAAAAGATTGTGGATAAAGTTTACAACAACTATGATGAAGATGCTAGGCTTGTTAAAAGCAGGCATGGGCAACTTGAATACTTTACCACTATGACGTACATTGACAAATATATAAAAAACAAAATGAAAATATTAGAAATTGGTGCTGGAACGGGCAGGTATTCCATTACACTTGCAAAAAAGGGTATGGATGTTACGTCAGTAGAATATGTGAAACATAATCTTCAAGTTTTAAAAGGTAATGCAAAAGGGTTGAAGAACTTGATAGCCTTTCAAGGAGATGCTATCAAATTGGACAAATTAGAAGATGAAAGTTTTGATATGGTTTTGTCTTTTGGGCCAATGTATCATCTTTATACGAGAGAAGACCAAGAAAAAGCTATTGATGAAGCAATCCGCGTGACAAAAACAAACGGTATAATTATGTTTGCATACTTGCCTGTTGATTCTTTTATATTTGATTGTTACATGAATGGAAATTTAAAAGCTGGTTTGGAAGAAAATTTTGATAACAATTATAAAGTTAAACAATATCCAGAACAAGTTTTTACTGGGTTCAGGATTAAAGAGTTTGAGAATTTGTTTAAAAATAAACATGTTAAAAAACTACATTCTGCAACAACTGACAGTATTTTGGACATTATGGAAAAAACGAAAGAATTTCAAATGTCGGACGATGAATTTGAACTTTTCAAAAAATATCATTTAAACACATGTGAAAATTTGGAAATGCAGGGTATTTCTAACCACATGTTATATATCTGCAAAAAAATATAACTTGATAGCATTATGGAATTTTGTTTTCGCAAAATTAAAGTTACGAAATTGCTTTAAAAAGTTTTAGAAATTTGCTTGACAGCGGAAGGTTAAATTTTTTATGATGAAATAAAAGGGGAGGAATTATGGCAAAGAAAAAATCAAAAAAGAAAAATAACATGAAAAGGGTTATCTTTTCAATTTGTATTATTGTCCTTGCATTAGTTACTGTTTGCACTTTATTCATGCCTTGTTTTGTAACTAAATCAAATATTGCAGGTGTTGTATCTAATAGTGAACCTATTAAAGGTACAGATGTTATCACAGCACTTTTTAATGGTAAAAATTCAACAGATTTTACAACAGGTGCAAATAGTTTAATTTTCTTAAAAAATGCTGAAGATACAGCATTTGTAACTAATTTGTTTGCTTGGTGCTATTTCCTTACAGTGCTTGTAAGTATGGTTGTGATTGTATTTGAAATTATATCTTTGCTTGGCATTAGGTTTAATTTACTGAACATTATTTTAGGCATTGCTTTGGCTGTTTTTGCACTCGTTGCTTTCATCACTTTCTTTGTTGTTGCAAACAAACTTGCAAATCATAGTGGAATGTTGAGTGATGTTAAAACATTAGTTAGCGTGGGTGGTTACTTTATGCTGTTAGGTCTTACTGGCGGTGTTTTGGAAACTGTCGCTTCAACAAAATAAAGCTTTAAATTTAAAAATTCACCTTATGGGTGAATTTTTTTTGTGGATACAACAAACCATATTTATGAGAGAAGCGAAATAAATTAGTTTATTAACAAAACAAGATATTTAAAAACTGAGTAGAACGAAATAATAATTTAACAAATTTACCTTAAAAAACACAAGTCGCTAAAACTTGTGCTACTTTTTAGGCACCCACCGCTAGTTATTGAGTTCGCTTCAGTAACAGTTAATCTTATTGTTTATCTATTGTTTGTCATAAAATGGAGCCCCCACAAAGCCAAACGAAGTGGGTTTGTAGGGGAAAAGGAGCAACCAAGTGTAAAATGAGTTTTGCGTCTGCAAAACGATTACTCAGCGCAGGTTGCGACGTTGGTGCGGTTAACAGGCGAGTAGCGTTAAAAAAACTGCCCCAATGAGCAGATTTTAGCGTAACGAGGGGAGCGCGTCAACACCTGCGCTTTGTACTCAATTTGAAATAAATTTCAAATGTATCGTTTTGATGCTTGGTGTTTCCTTTATCCCAAAAAGTTTGCAAAGCAAAACTTGTTTGGGAGCCTTGATGACGTGCGGTCCGCCCCGACAGGGATTGAACCCTTGGGTTCAAATCCTAAGTGAATTTGTTATAAAATTAGAAATACAATTTAATTGTTTAAAATTTTTTTGGTGCGGTTAACAGGATTTGAACCTGCAAGGGATAACTCCCACTAGTACCTGAAACTAGCGCGTCTGCCATTCCGCCATAACCGCATAAAGAAAGTATTAAGTTGTATTAATGGTAAGTTAAGATAAAGTTAGCGCTAGTTTCCAGGGTTCCCTTTAAAGGCTAACAGAGTGCGTTTAAAGGGATAGAGGAGCAATCAAGCAACAAGCGAAGTTTGCGAAAAGCAAAATTGCCAAAGCGCAGATTGTGACGAGCGTCTGCCATTCCGCCATAACCGCATAAAGAAAGTATTAAGCTGTTTTAAAATTAAAGTTAATATAATAAATCGCGTTAATATTGCCATTTTTAAAAGGTACACTTAAACTTACATACATATATTAACACATTCAATTTGTTTTGGAAATAGATTTGCAAAAATTGTATCAATATATTGCAAAAATTGTTGATTTGTGATACACTAAGAATATAACAATAGTGAGGGTTAATATGAATTTTGACAAATTTATGATGATTGACTATGCTTTCAGAATTAAACCTTTAATGCGTTTATCAAACGATGGTAAACCCTCTTTATGTTTTGAAAAGAATGTAAATCTGCCTTTAACATACATAGGCACATCGGATATTTCTTGTCAATCGTTCGCGTGGAACCCTTCGAGTAGGGTTTTGTGTGACCAGTCTAAATTAAAGGTTGTGGATACAATTGAAATCGAATTAGACGATTGCGACTTTTTCTTTAAGCCAACAATATGTGACATTTTGCAAGCGATACCTGAAAATGAGATTGGTGAAGTTGATGCATTTGAAATTTATAGCCCAGATTTTAGACACAATTGTTCAGACACTTGTTATGTGACAATTGTTTTATATAAATACCTTGAAAAATACACTCACCCGCAGGTTATTTTAGAACAACCTGTAATTTGTGATAATGTTAAATATGATAGTTCGTCTAGTATTATCGACGAATATGAAAATGCAAAGTTCGACAATATAAGTGCAGACAAATATATTAATTAAGCGTTATTTTATTAACTTTAAAGTAAATGCACAAGCTTTGTGCTTTATCAATTAAAAATTAAAGTAAAGAGTGTTTAACATTGCTTTACTTTTTTTTTGCTTTGTTGCATAATTTTATATAAAGGCTGTTCATTGCACTTTTTTGCTAACGAGCATGGGGTAAGGCAGGTAAAAATTTAAGGAGAATTTATGATTGAATTTAGGTATGACACACAACTTTTAATTTCAGGTGAAAATTTGGAAGAAGATAAAGTAAGGGATTATTTTTTAAAGAATTTTAAAGGCGATTGCCTTATTGCTGTCGGTGATGGTTTAGGCAAATACAGCGAAACAATTAAAATTCATTTTCACACAAACGAACCTTGGGACGTGCTTAAATATTGCCGTACTTTGGGCGAAATTTACGACATCGTAGTCGAAGATATGGACCGACAATCTCGTGGATTGAAGGGCTAGAGAAACAACAGTAGTACATATTAAAACTACATTTTCAGCAACACGTATTCACGCATTCGGGCAGGACTGATAAAAAGTAAATGAATTGATTTATTTACATTTAGAAAAAACAAACCTATTGAAAGAAATTATTTCTTGACAATGGTTGTTTTTTTTGTTATATTGAAGATAATAGGATTTTTCCGTTTTAGATTTATCTAAAAATAAATTGGCTTTTTGCTAATTTATGTTTACTGAAAGGTTTATTGCCTTGACATGCCTATTGACGCCTTTAATTTTGTTGTCGAACTAACGAAATTTAGGCGTTGGTTTATTTTTTTAACCATTAAAAATTTTAGGAGGAATTATGAAGCAAACTTACCAACCAAAGAAAAAACAACGCAGTAAAGTGCATGGTTTCAGGGCTAGAATGAAATCATTATCTGGACGTAGGGTTTTAAAAAGGCGCAGAAACAAAGGCAAAAAAGAATTAAGCAAATAAGGATTATTTATGCTTAAAAAATCGAACAGGCTGAAAAAGCGTAAAGAATTTAACTATGTTTACAAAAAGGGTGAAACAGTGCACAGCACCAGTTTTTACATTCATTACACAAAAAATTGGCGGTCAACCCCACAGATTGGCATATCTGTCAGCAAACAAGTTGGCAACAGCGTTGTGCGTGGCAGGGTTAAGCGAATTATAAGCGAAGCGTGCAGGTTGAATATTGAAAAATTTGCAAATAAAAATTATGTTATAACCGCAAAAGAAATGGCAAAAAATAAAACAAGTGTGGAAATTGAAGTGGAACTTTTGCGTGCATTAAAAAAGGCAAATTTGCTTGTGGAAACTACACCTAGTGAAGCAAAAACAAATCAAAGCGAGCCTATAAATGGCTGAGTTTTGGTTTAAAGTGTACTATATATTGTGCTTTCCTTTAACGGCAATATTTTTGTTGTTAATTTGGGTTTACAGGCTAATAATTAGGCACGGCATGCAAAAAAGTTGCCATTTTTTGCCAACTTGCAGTGAATATGGTTTTAATTCAATTTTAAATTTTGGGGCAATTTGGGGTTTAGTTTTAACTGTTAAACGAATTTTAAAATGCACACCAAAAAACAAGGCAGGGCTTGACTTGCCAAAATTAAATTTATTAGGAAATTATAAATGGAAATGTTAACAAACACTATGTTTTTAAAAGCTGACATGTGGACACACATAATTGACTTTTTTGCCAACTGGCTTGTCAATTATGGCTGGGCAATTGTTGTGTTTACAATTGTTTTAAAAATTGTTTTGTCGCCACTCGACATTTTTCAGCGTTTGGCATCTGGCAAGCAACAGCGCGCAATGTCTGGCTTGCAACCTGAACTTGACGCAATCAACCAAAAATACGCAGGTGACAGGAACAAAATTAATCAAGAAACCAACAAACTTTATAAAAAATACAACATCAATGTTGGTGGCATGTGTTTAAGTATGCTTTTGCCATTGATTGTGACACTTGTTGTGTTCTTCAGTTTGTATGGTAGCATAAGGAGTTATGGTAACGACAAAATTTATGCGTCATACAATCAGCTTGACACCGCTTATGTTCAAGCTGAAAAAAGCTGGGCAGAAGACACAAGTTTAGATAAATCAATCTACAATAATGACGAAAATGTGTACATTAAAGCACAAATTGAAAAGGAATACGAAAACTTTAAAAAGCAAAACAGTTGGCTTTGGGTTAAAAATGTTTGGCGCCCAGACACAAACACCAGTCAATTTGTAAATTTTGACGACTACGCAAAAAGCCAGAACTTTGACGAAACCGCCAAAGCTGAAGCAAAAACGCGTTATGAAGTTATTACAGCGACAGTTTTAAAAGGCGAAAAGGACAACAATGGTTACTACATTTTAATTGTGGTTGCAGTTGCTGTATCATTTTTGACACAATTTTTGAGTGCGAAAATACTTGCACCAAAAGGGCAAAAACTCAACACCATGAACAAGGTTATGATGGTTATCATACCTGCTTCGATGATTGCATTCGTGTTGACATCGAACGTTGTGTTCACGCTGTATATTATTACAAACTCGGTTATCACTTCAATTATAACCACTATTTTAACACTCATTTTCAGGCGTAAGGCGAAGAATGGAACTGATGTATTAATTCCTAAAAAGAATGTTGAAGTGGTTGAATATAGCCGTAATTACAAAAAATAATTATATCTTGTTGTAAGAAAAGAAATTACAAAAACTTAATGTTTTTAAGTTGAAGGAGGAAATATGCAAATTGAAGCAACAGGTAAATCTGTGGAAATTGCAATTCAAAATGGTCTGCTTGAATGCGGAATGAAACGCGAAGATGTGAATGTAAAAGTGCTTGACGAAGGTGGCTTGTTTAAAAAGGCAAAAGTTGTTTTAAGTTGGGGCGAAACCGAACCAGAACAACCAACCGAACCTGAAATGCAAGAAACCGAAAAGCAAGTTGAAGTTGCAGTTGAGCAACCAGCAACGGTTGAAGAAGTTGAAGAAAAACAAGAGCCCGTTGAAAAGAAACGCAAACTTGTGGACACAACTCGCTTACAAGCGCGCGGAACTGAATTTTTGTTGGGGCTTGCACGCCTTGTTGACGAAAACGCAACAGTGGAATGCACTGCTGGAGAAAATGAATTGAATTTCAGCATTCGCGGTGAAAATGTTGGCAAACTTATCGGCTATCACGGCGAAAATATGCAGGCGATTCAAATGCTTTTATCTGGCGTAAAAACAAAGGGCGAAGGTGCAGTTAGAATGTACCTTGATGTTGATGGTTACAAACAAAACCGCAATCAATCTATCATTGATTTGGCAAACAAAATTGCTGAACAGGCAATTAAAATTGAACGCAACATTCATATGGACCCTATGAATGCGTACGATAGGCGCATTGTTCACACAACATTGCAAGGGCGTGAAGATGTTACAACCGAGTCAACTGGCGAAGGCGAAAAACGCCATGTTGTAATCAAACCTATTTTTAAGAGATAAATTAAAATGAATAAAGAAAAAAACTTAATCGTCATGATTAAGTTTTTTTGTGTTTATAAAAATCATATTTTGCAAATTGTTTTCTTATGGCGCGAAATATTTTGGGTGCAATTTAATAAAATTTAAAACTTTTGTTTTTCGTATAAACCTAAAAGCAGATCGGCAGAAATGTTTAAATTTATGCAAATTGCTTTCAAACTGTCGTACCCTGGCTCGCTTTTGCCTTTTAACCATTCACTTACTTGTGATTGTTTTACACCGATTATGTTTGCAAGTTGTGTTTGATTAAGATTTTTATCTATCATTATATCTTTTAATATTTCAAAAAATTGCATTTTAAACTCCTTAAAAATATTACAAAAGCATTTGAATTTTGTCAAACAAATAGTTTTGATAAGGTTTGAGATTTGGTTAAACAGATGTTAAGGCATAAAGAAAAAATCTTGTTTTTAAAAAGTTATTATGTTACAATAATTTTAAGGAGAAATTTATGAGAATAATATTGTGCGGTGGTGGATCAAATGAACAAGTTAGAGATAGTTATAAACTTTTTGCAGATAGTGTTAAAGGGCAAAAAATCATGTACATACCATTTGCATGGGAAGATGATAAATACACTGGTTGTTTGGAATGGCTTTCTAATGATCTTAAGCCATATGGAATTAATAACATTGACATGGTAATTTCGCCCGAACAAATAACTAGAGAAAGGCTAAACAAAGTTAAAGGGGTTTTCATCGGTGGTGGAAATACTTTTAAACTTTTAAAACTTCTTAAAGAGAGTTGTGCATATAATAACTTGAAAGAATTTGCTTTAAAAAAAGATACGGTTATTATGGGTGGAAGTGCAGGGGCTCTCATTTGGGGCAAAAGCATAGAAACATGTAAAGATGATGGGCTTGGAATAAAGTCAATTTGTGATGTTAATAATGTTGGATTGAAGGACACAGCAGGATACGACATGTTAAAAGGATATAGTTTACTTGTACATTACAAGAAAAAAGAAGAACAAATTCCTTTAACGATGCAAAGAATAAAAAGATTATTAAGCGAAGGTTACAAACTTGTTTGTTTGCCAGAAGAAGCAAGCCTTGTTGTTGATGAAGATAAAATGTTTGCTGTAGGTGCCGAAATTGAAATCATAACAAAATCAAAGATGAAAAAATTAGAACCAAAGCAAGTAATTGAATTGTAAGATAATTAGATTAATTGACTTTTGGGTTTGTGTTTTGTATAATCTAAGCAATAATTAAATTACGGGTGTTTTTGTTTGGCGAAACACTTTTTTAGGAGAAGACATGGAAAATAATATTACACCGATGAGTGAATTTGACATTAAAGTTGAAAAGGTTAAAAAACTTGAAAGTTTAGGCGAAAAGGCTTACAAAGCAAAATTTGAAAAAACACATGAAATTCACGATTTGGAAAAATATGAACTTGGCACAAAGGTTAACATTGCTGGGCGCATGATTTTTAAACGTACTTTTGGTAAACTTATTTTTGCGCGCCTTTATGCAATTGGTGATAACCACGACATTGACGCAACCAAACCTTTGCGCACAAGTGTGCAAATTAGCCTTAATTTTAACATTGTTGGGGCAGATGCGCTTGCTAAGTTTAAAGAATTTTGCGACATTGGCGACTTTGTGGGTGTAACTGGTGAACTTATCCGTACTCAAACTGGCGAATTGACAGTGCAAGTTGAAAGTTATGAATTGCTTTCAAAGGCACTACGCGGTTTGCCTGAAAAATTCCACGGGTTGGTGGACACTGAAGCGCGCTACCGTCAAAGATATTTGGACATTATTTCAAATGAAAAATCGCGTCAAGTTTTCATCACTCGAAGCAAGGCTGTTTCTTTCATTAGGAATTATCTTGAAAAGAATGGTTTCTTTGAAGTCGAAACACCAGTTTTGCAAGTGAACGTTAGCGGTGCAAGTGCAAAACCATTCTTTACACACCACAATGCTTTAGATTTAGATTGTAACCTTCGCATAGCAACAGAAACTTGGCTTAAAATGGTTAACGCTGCCGGCTTTGACAAAGTGTTTGAATTAGGCAAAGATTTCCGTAACGAAGGCATGGACCCAACCCACTTGCAAGAATTTACACAAGTTGAATGGTATGCTTCTTACTGGGATTTTGAAGACAACATTAAATTTTTCCAAACCTTCATTAAGGAATTGATGTTGAATGTTATTGGCACAACAAAAATCACTGTTGCCGGCAATGAATTAGATTTTGGCTTAGACAACTGGGAACGCATTAACTATGTTGAAAAAATGCGCGAGTTGTTGGGCTTTGATTTCCTTGAAATTGAAGACGCTGACCTTTTGCGTGAAAAAATCAATGCAACTAAAAAGTTTGCAGTGGGCGAGTTAGACGGTTATAAATCATGCCGTGCCTTGATTGACTATGCTTACAAAAAACTTATCCGTGCAAACATTGTTGGACCTACAATTTTATATAACTATCCAGCATTCTTAAAAACTTTGGCACGCCGTAATGACAACGACAGCCGAATTACAGATGTTTTCCAAGTGGTTGTAAACGGTGCAGAAATTTTGAACGCGTACAGCGAACTTGTTAATCCGCTTCAACAACGCCAAGCACTTGTCGACCAACTTAAAGACAAGGCACAAGGCGACGACGAAACAATGGATTTAGATGAAGATTTCATGCTTGCAATGGAACATGGCATGCCACCTATGTCTGGGCTTGGCTTCGGTGTTGACCGTTTCATTATGATGATATACGACCTTCCAAACATCCGTGACAGCATTTTGTTCCCTATTACAAAACCTGTTGATAGCGCTGACAATCAAAGCAAGGAATAATTTATTTTAGTAACATGCGTTAAAACAAAATCACCAGTTGAACTGGTGATTTTTCATTTTTAATATTACCGGCATTTAAGCGTGAGAAGTATGTAACCAAAATATAGAATATCGAGTATGTCACCCTGATGTAAGCAAACATACTATATTGAGTTGCCCTAAGTACCTGTAATTATACTATGTTATGTATGTCACCCTGAACGAATGTGAAGGGTCTTGTGCGTAGCACTTTTGAAAATTAATTCCTCAAAAGCAAAACAAGTTTTGCAAGATTCTTCGCTTCGCTAACGCTAGCTCAGAATGACATCTGAGAAATTGCAAGAATACATTCATAAAGAACTATATTTTTACTAAAATCATTCAGGTTCTTCGCTCCGCTCAGAATGACATATTGATAATAATACACTCAATAATTTAGTGTTTTTCTTATCTTTTAATAATGACCTTTTCGCCACCGAGCATAACTGGTGGTAAGTTTTTGTTGTATTCGCTTAAAGCGTCTGGTGTGATTTTTATGCGTTTACACAAGTTCCACATCGTTTCGTCTTGTTTGGCAATGAAAATTTGATAGTCGTACATGCTGAAATCAAGGGCTTTGCCTATGCTTAAATTATCAACCATTTTGAAACTGCCTTTGTCGTAACAACAGATGTTTACAAAAACGGAATATTCAAGTTCAATAATTGTGCCACGCTTTGCTTTGGCTTTGCTGTCGGTAACTGAGATATCAACATGTCTGCAATCTAATTTCGAGCATGGAATTTTTGTGTTTGTAACAAAAGGCAATTCAGTTTGTTTTGCCTTGAGTTCGCGGTTTTCGTCTAAATAAATGATTTGCGAACTTATGATACCTTCAATGAAAATCACATCATCTTTAACATATGTGTTTGTAATTTCTGGCACGATGTTAAGGTTGGCAACAATTGCGTCAATTGCTGGCTCGCCGTCGTTAATGCTTATTTCGCCATTAATTTGACCGGTGTAATGCTCGCAATTGTTCATTTTGTTGTATTCGCGTGTTGCAAAAGTTGGTTCAATTTCGTTGTCTGTGCTGTAAATGTCGTCCACAACATCAATTGCGACAGTTTTGCACACAACACCCGACGCTTCAATTTGATGAGTGATGGTTAACACGCTGTTGCTGTCTTCAATTTCAGTTTGAATGTTGTCGGTTGTGGCAACACATTCAAAACTTAAATCTAACATGTTTTCATGTGTCAAGTTTTGCATTGGTAGTTCGGTTTTTACACTTGAACATTCGCACAATTCTTTCACGGTGGACTCTTCGCCTTCTTGTGTTTCGTATAACAATTTGCTGTAAAGTTTGCCTTCAACAACGGCGTATTCATCGTAAGCCGTGGTGCTGGTTGGTGCAAAGTAGGCGTTGTAGCATAAAATTTTGTTTATATTGTCCTTTGTTTCCAAGTTTACGCTGTATTCAAATTTGGTGTTCACCACATCGGCAATTGTGGACGCTTCAACCAAATCTTTTTTAATTACCATGTTTTCGTAACTAGAAACATTGTTTGGCATGCTAAGGTTTAAATATAAAATAGGGTCAACGCTAACTTCACAGTTGATTTTCAAACTGCCCACGCTTGAAACAACAGAGTTAACAACTTTCGCGTTAGAAATTGAAAGATAACTATCGGCAGAAATGGCGTTGTCAACAAAACTTTCATTGAATGTTTGGGTTTCTGTTATGGTGTTTGTCATGTTGTCCGTGTCAACATACAAAATATTAAGCACAATTTTGCCAGAAACATTTGCCTTGCCTGAACCGCATTCCACCTTTTTGTCGGTCAATTTGCTGTCTAAATTCAAAATTGTTTTTATGTTTACATTTGTGTCAATTGGAACACTGATGATAGTGTTAAAATTAAGTTTGTCTAAATTTTTTGCAAAAGATAATTTAATTGCGTCGTTGTTTTCCATACAACCTCCTGTCCTAATAATGTATAAGTGAAAATGCTAAAATATGCCTAGTTAAGGGAAAACAAATTACATTAAATTTGCATTGGTAGGCTTTTAAAAGCACTGCGTGCAAGACCCTTCGCTTGCACTCAGGGTGACATGCTTGTATAGAATATGATTGTCAGCATCAGGGCGACGAAACATGGTACTCTGCACGACAAGTGGTGGAAACATAACTACCCTTTGGTGCTAATTAGGGCTGTTGAAATAGGACACGAAAATTTGAACAATGACGTGGACACAAGAAGATAGGATAAGTAATGACTACCCTTTGGTAAAATGATAAGCATTTTACCAGCCTTCCCCTCGCAATGGGACACAAGGAAATAGGATAATTTAAAATAACAATGACGGGGACATAAGAAGATAGGATTATTTAGATCACTTATAACGGGACACGGGAACTTAGTGTAGATACGATTATATAAAATGCGCGGAAATACCTTAATTTGTTAGCATTTTTTGCAAATATTGATTATTCAATTTTAAATTCGACATTTTAAACTGAATAACCACACAAAAACACATTTTAAAGCAAAATTATAGACTTTTCTTGTTTAAAACTTGCACTAATTTTTGGTATTATGTAATCATGTCGACAGACAAAAGGGGGATAATAAAAAAATGAAAAAAATTACACTTGTACTGGCAGATGAAGATAAAAATGTTTTATCAAATTTAAAGCAACATTTCACAACGGACAGGTTTGAGGTTATCGGTTCAACTTCAAATGGAGAAGAATTGATTAACCTTATCAAAACACATCAACCTGATGTTGCCGTTATGGACATCGTGCTGGAACAGTGTGACGGCTTTAAGGTGCTTGAAAGCATCAGCGAAACAAGAACAAAAGTGGTGGTGCAATCATCACTTTCAATTGATGGTTTTATTAACAAAGCAATTAGCATGGGCGCAAAATATTACTGCATTAAACCTTTTGATGTTCAAACATTAGTTGAACGTGTGAATGACATTTTACAAACTAATCCCACGCAAAACAAAAACTTTGTGGGTGCGAAAGCGAATAATCATATTGAAGAAAAGATCACAAACATCTTCATAACGGTTGGCATACCTGCCCACATTAAGGGTTATCAATTTTTGCGTGAAGCAATCAAACTTGCAATTGCAAACCCTGAAATCATCAATTCAATAACCAAAAAACTTTACCCAACGATTGCTGAAAAGTATGACACAAGTGCTTCAAAAGTTGAGCGTGCAATTCGCCACGCAATTGAAGTTGCATGGAACAGGGGTAAAATTGAAAACATTAACAATTTATTTGGCATTAAGGTTTATTCATCAAACGAAAAACCTACAAATGGTGAATTTATCGCACTTGTTGCCGATAAAATGTTGATTGAAGGTGCTTAAAAAATTTTTTTATGCCTTTTTCTTTCCAACGCAAAAAAACGTAAGTTTTAGTATTCTTGTGAATACAACAAACAAATTTATGAGCTTGGCGAGATAAATTTGTTTATTCTTAATACAACAAACCATATTTATGAGCTTAGCGAAATAAATCGGCTTATTCTAAATACAACAAACCATATTTACGAGCAAAAGCGAAGTAAATTGGTTTATTTTAATTTTCTTGTGTAAGATAATGAAAGTCAGGCTATAACTGTGGAACTGGTGTTTAAAGCGATTTTAAGTTTTAACTTACCGTTTCGTTTTGCTTAAAATTAGACTTTTATTTTTTGCACGCCAAAATACACTTGTTGTGTTTAAAACCGAACACATGTTTTGTTTATGTTTTTATGTGCTTTAAATTTTAAAAAAAGATTAAAAATTTAGTAGACAAATGGAATTTATCTAACTATACTATATAAAGCAAATTGTTTTAACACACAGCGCTAAAGTTAAAAAGGGAAGGAGAATTATGGCAAAATCAACAAAACCAGTTTGGATTTTATGTCCTAGATGTGAATTAAATTACATCAAAAAATCAGACCAATATTGCGATGTTTGCAAAAAGGAAATGAAGTTAATAAAATCGTCAGACGATGATATAGGCGATTTAGAATTATGCCCAATTTGCAAAATCAACTTTGTACAAAACGACCAAGAAATTTGTGACAGTTGCAAGCAAGAATTGGGCATGAATGTTGATGAAGAACAAGAAAACAAAGAAATTGCTGATTGGCACAAATATATTGCTGACGATGACGACGAAGAAGATGACGACGAAAATGAAAATGAATTGACTGACACCATCTACGACCAAGACGAAATGGAAGACACATCTGGCATGGTGGAAGATTTTGAATTTAGCGACGACCTTGACAAAGACACCGACGATGACGACGATGATGACGAGGATTTAGACCTAGACATGATCGACGATGATGACGACGACGATGACGATGATGATGACGATGACGACGACGGCAAACCAGAAGACGATGATGATTTTTAATTGAAAATTTAGAATGTATTTATCCGAGGGTAAAAAGTATATGTTAAAAAAGCACACTTTTATTGTGTGCTTTTTTATTGTGATTAACAACAAACCAAATTTACGAGTGAAAGCGAAGTAAATTGGTTTATTCTGATTAATGTTAATAACGAATAGGCGTAAAGTTGTAGTTTAATCGTAAATAATGTTTTCTGGGTCATAGTATAAAAGGTCTAAACTTGTGTCTAAATGCTCCGCAAATGGAGAATAACTATTGATTTCTGGTTTTATCTTTTCGTAAATATCCAT
This sequence comes from uncultured Clostridia bacterium, assembly GCA_934772045.1. GTDB lineage: Bacteria > Bacillota > Clostridia > Christensenellales > UBA1242 > Onthoplasma. Next base: position 229,476 of record CAKVMH010000001.1, on the reverse strand, counting down.
TAGTTCAGGCTGTTTTAAATGCACCAACATTTCATATAACTCATAAAAATCGTGGTCTTTTTTGTAGATTTCATTAATTCTAGCGTCTTTGCAGAAATTGTCTAAACTTTCCAAGCCATATTTATGCGCAAACCCAGCAATCAATTGTGGGTATATATCAAACAAAGTGGCGGTTAATTGTGAAAGCATAGGATGAAAAAACTTATCTTTTTGCATATAGTAAAACAAACAACGGTTTTCTGTTTCATTAATTTCACTGGTAAGCCTTTTATTTATCATGTCTACAAGTAGGTCGTAACAATCGGTGATGCCCTTATAAAAGTTTTTTGATTTAACCCTTGCATAGAAGAATGGTCGATTGTCAAAATCTATTACCTTGCCATCTTTAATAATGTTGCATATGCAAACAATGTCGTCCACAATGTCGCATACATAAACCTTGTCGTCGTCTGGGCAGTATATGTTAAACGCCATGTTATCACCCAATGCACGGATACCCCAACAAAAATAATTTGTGCCTTTAACTTTACCACAAACTGGGACGTATGCGCCCGTTGCAAATTCTTCAGTATCCAAACTGTCGCATATTTGAATGTGCAATTCGTCTTTTATGCCTTCAAAATATTCGCCCGGCATTTCGATACAAAAATCATGAATGAAGGTTTCATATCTATAATCTTCATGTTTTAAAAGTTCTTTTTTCATGCCCACATTATAGCACAACATTTTGATTTGTCAATATACATAAATATTATAACGCACTTGCAAAATTTGTCGAATATTGTTGTGGCAGTTTAAAGTTGAAATATGGGCGCAAAATATTTTGGGGTGGACTATGAAAAAAATGCCAAATACTGTTGACAATATCAAGCAAAAGATAATGGAATTAAAAGGCAAAGAAGTAAAACTTGATATCAATCGTGGTAGGCGAAAAGTTTCAAGTTATAGGGCGGTTATTGCCGATGTTTATAACAGCGTTTTCACTGTCAAATCGCTGATTGACATTAATTCGATTTTCACATATTCATATAACGACATTTTATGTGGCGATGTCAAAATCTCAAATGAATGAACTTAATTTGTTTGCTTTCGCGCGTAAAATTAGTTTGCTGTTAGGCGCAAAACGGAGCCTTTGTAAGTATTTGAATTTTAAAACTTATTTTAATAAACTAATTTTACTTTGCTCACGCTCATAAATATGGTTTATTGTTTTCACAAAAAAACACACTAATTAATAGTGTGTTTTTTATGTGCCTACACATGTTAATCCTTTTGTTTTAGGTTGTGTATGCCTTTTGTTGCGTGGTGTGTTGTCAGTTAATCAGTTAAAAGGATTGTTTAGAGCGGTTTTTAATCGTCGCTTGGGTCGACGTCATCATCTAGGTAGATATCGTCATCGTCGTCTTGTTCGTTTTCATCTTCATTGCAGTCATCTATGTATTGTCTGCACGAATCTTCGTCGTATCCATAACTCTCGGCTTCTTCAAAGTAAAATTTTGCCATGCTATAATCACCTTGCCTATAGTAGGAAACGCCATAATTAAACTTATCTTCGCCTATTCTATAATTTTCGCGTTCTTCTTCCTCTCTTTCGCGTTCTTCCTGTTCTTTTCTTTCTTGTTCTTCTATGTAATCTATTTCATCTTTACATTCTTTAATACGCTTTCTGCAATCTTCGGCGTCGCGCTCGCTTCCTGCATAGTTAAAATACTTTTCAGCAGTTTCAAACAATTCAATGGCACTTTCTAAATTTGAATAGTAGTTATAACCCCTATCTTCAGCGTATTTTAAACCCTTGTTGTATTGTTCGCAAGCGAAGTTGTGATTTATTTTTTTATTGCACTTACTTATTAATTCTTCAGTTTCCTTTAATTTGTCGGATTTGTAATTAGAAAAGGTATATTTTGCTTTGTTTAATTTTTCTATCGCAGAGTTGTATTGTCTATTGTTGTAGTCGTCTTTTGCTGAATCAAACAATTCGGTTGCATCAATTAAACAATTACAAGCGTTAATAAAGTTACTGCATTTCTCTAAACTTTGATTGTCGCCCACTTGTTTGTATAAAGTGTAAGCGTACTTAAGCCAGTCAATTGCATTTATATAGTTGTTGTGGTTATATTCAGTTATGGCGGTGTTGTAGAATTTGTTAGCCTTTTCAATGCAGGCCCTTTTGGCTAATTCCACATTGTTTGTCAGTGCAGTTAAATCGTTTGCTACGTCTGATAAACCTATGTTTTGATAAATTTGTTTTGCTTGGTTTATAAGGCTGAGTGCGTCAAGGTAATTTTCATTTTTAATTTCAAGTTTTGCGTCACTGACCAAATTATTTGCAGTGGTTGCACGTGCACAATTGTTAAGCAATGAATTACACTCGTCAATTTTGCCTGACAAGTCGATTTTTTGGTAATAAGTTTTGGCTTCTTTTACATAATTTACTGCACTGGCAATTTCATTTTGTAAAAAGTGTTTTTGTGCTTTTTTGTAAAGTTCATATGCTTTAATTTCACACTGTTTAATACTGTCGTTGCACTGTTCAATTAATTTTGCGCAGTTTGAAGAATCGGTGTTAAAATCGTTGTCTGTGTAAATTTTTTTGGCTTTTTTAAGGTTTTTTAACGCTTCAACATAATTTTCTTGCTTAATTAATTTTATGGATTTTAAATATAAATCATTTGCAGTTTGTAAATCTTGGCAGATGGAGATTTTAAGTTCACAATCACTAACACTTTTTGAATTACCTGCTTTTAAAAATTTAGCTTTTGCTTGTTTTAATAGGTCAATTGCACCATCATAATCTTTTTCATTAAGCGCAACATGTGCAATATTGTAGTGTTTGGTGGCTTCTTTATTACACCTTTCAATCATTTCTTTTTTGTCTTTAACACATTTATCCATCAGTTTTTCGCAATTGGGTATATATTCTTTTTTATTTGACCAGCTGTAATAATCCTTTGCTTTGGAAATGCAATTAATTGCCTTATCGTAATTTTCGTGTAACATATATTCTTCTGCCAGCAAGTAAAGTTCTTGTGCTTTTTCAAAATGAATCATACATTCACACTTGTAAATTTTTGATTTAAGTTCTTCTACTTTTTCCATCTCGCCTATCTTTGTGTAATTATCAATTGCCACATAATAATTATTAATTGCAGATTGCCAATCTTTATGTTTACTCAAGTCGTCGGCATAGGATACGAACAACTTAGCTTGTTCTCTCATCCTTTGTTTTAAGTGGGTTGATGCAATGGTTAAGTCATCTGTGCAAATTGAAAACAATTCTGTTTCGTTTTTTATGTCAACCAAAACGTCGCAAGCTTTAGATAAAAGTTCCACAACTTTTTGATATGTGGAGATATCATGGTTTGAGGCTAACAAATTGTCTGCTTGTTTACATAATTGTCTTGCACTGGCAATAACTGCTTTTTTAGAGTTAGGGCTTAACGTTAAACTAAATTTGTCGGTCAATTTAATTGCAAGTTTTTTTAATAGATTGTCCGATTCAACAATTAAATCGTGATTAATCCTAAAATCATCTAAACCCATCGGTTGAATATATTCTTTATCTTTACCCATTTTAACCTCGCTTTTGTACTTATATAATAAAACAAAATTAGGAATTGTCAATACCCAACTTAAAAATCAGCCCCTTAAGAAAGCCTAACATTTTTCATTTGACAAAATTGTGTCGGTTTTTTATAATCAACATAATAGGAGAAATTATGAAGAATTTTAACCCCATCAGGGGAACAAATGACTATATGCCTAAGGAAGCTAGGGTGCGTGAATTGGTTAGGCAAAAAATATTGTCCAGTTACCAAAGCAATGGCTACAACCTTATCCAAACACCGATTTTGGAAAGTTTGGATTTGTTGGACAGCAGTGATGGTGGCGACAATTTAAAATTGATTTTTAGGACAATCAAACGTGGCGATAAGTTGGACTTAACCAAACCAAATTTAACAGTTAAGGACATTGCCGAAGAAGGTTTAAGGTACGATTTAACTGTGCCACTTGCACGTTTTTATGCAAACAATCGTGAAAAATTGCCAACTCCATTTAAAGCGGTTCAAATTGATTATTCTTTCCGTGCCGAACGCCCACAGCGAGGCAGGGACCGCCAATTCATTCAGTGCGACATTGACGTGTTTGGCGACAAAACCATAATGGCTGAACTTGAACTTATGAAAACCAGTATCGACACTTACAACCTAATTGGCTTTGACGATTTAACCGTGAAAATTAACGATAGGCGCATTTTAAATGCAATCGTTTTGAATGCGGGGTTTGAGCCGGAACAAGTTAACACAGTTTGCGTGACATTAGATAAAATTGACAAAATTTCACTGAACGGTGTTATGATGGAACTTATCGAAAAAGGCTTTGACATTGCCAAAATCAACAGTTTGGTGGACAGCCTTAACGATGTGCTTGAAAATGGCATTGACGCAAGCATAAAATACGGTGCACCACAAACAATCGTTGATGATGTGAAATATCTTATAAGCAGTTTAACCGCGCTAATAAAACCAAGCGTTAAAGTTGTGTTTGACATTTCAATCGTCCGTGGGCAAGGCTATTACACTGGCACGGTTTTTGAATATTACACAAATGGCTTCAGCGGTGCAATCGGTGGTGGTGGTAGGTACGACACCATGATTGGCAAAATCACTGGGCAAGATGTGCCAGCGGTTGGTTTCAGCATCGGGTTTGAGCCGGTCACAATGCTCATTCGTGAGCGTGGTTTAACTTTCGACGCTAAGCCAAACTTGGCAGTCTTGTATGACGCCGATGACCCAATTGAACAAGTTTACAACACAAAAACTGAACTTATGAAAAAGTATAACGTGTCACTTTTCATGCGTCCTAAAAACCTGAAGGCTTTTTACGAGCGCATTGTTGAAGTGGCAGACTATGTTACATCGGTTAAAGATGTTTTGCAAAATAAAGAAATTAAAAAACTTAACTAACACAAAAGAAAGGGGTAAATTTTGGATAGGTTTGCAGAAATTCGCGTGCCAATTGCGCGCAACAACCCAAGTATAACGCGTGACGAAACAAAATGCGTGCTTTGTGGCAAATGTAAAGATGTTTGTATAAAGCAAATGGGTGTTGCAAATTTTTGGAAATATGACAGTGAAGACATTGTTTGCATAAATTGTGGTCAGTGCGCTAATTTTTGCCCAGTGCAAGCAATAACCGAACATGACGACGTTGCACCTTTTATGGACGCTATTCGCGACCCAAACAAAAAAGTAGCTGTGCTTGTGGCACCTGCCGTGCGCGTAAGCCTTGGCGAAATGTTCAATATGCCAACTGGCACGTTTGTTGCAAATAAAATTGTTACCGCACTTAAAAATTTAGGCGCGGACTATGTTTTTGATGTTGCATTCGGTGCAGATTTAACTGTTATGGAAGAAGCGCGTGAACTTTTGTCGCGCCTTGAAACTGGGCAAAACTTACCAATGTTTACCAGTTGTTGCCCAGCTTGGGTAAGGTTTGTTAAAACGTTTTATCCGCAGTTTGTGCCAAATTTGTCTAGTTGCAAAAGCCCGATTGCTATGCAGGCAAGTGTAATAAAAAATATTTTTTCAAAAAGCGAGGGCATTGATCCGCAAAATTTAACCGTGGTTGCATTGACGCCATGCGTCGCTAAGAAAATGGAAGCAAATTTGTTAAACTTGCGTGGCGACTATGGCAAAGATACAGATGTCGTAATCACTTCGCGAGAACTGGGCAGATTGCTTAAAAATAATGGCGTCAATTTAAAAGATTTAAACGACACTGATTTTGATAAACCTTTTTCACAAGGCTCTGGTGCGGGCGTTATGTTTGGTGCAAGCGGTGGTGTCATGCAGGCAATTGTAAGGACTGCTTACCACATGCAAACAGGTGAAACTGCGCCATTGAATTTACTTAATTTAAAAGAATTGCGTGGGGTTAAGGGCGTCAAAACGGCAAAAGTAAACCTTGGCGGAAAAACTTTAAACTTGTGCGTTGTGTTTGGCACAATGAATGTTAGGAACATCATTCCAAAACTAAAAAAACATCAATTTGACATTGTGGAAGTTATGGCGTGCCCAAATGGTTGTGTTGGCGGTGGCGGACAACCACGGCAGGAAAACAATAGCAAAGCCGTTAGCGTGCGTGGGAAAAATATGTTTGCGTGTGACACAAGGGCGGAAGAAAAGTGTAGTTACGAATCAAGTGAGATTCAGGCAATTTATAAAAAGTATTTAGGCAAACCAAACAGCAAAAAGGCGCAAAAACTTTTGCATGTAAATCATATGGCTAGGTAGGTGAGAATATGGACGAAACAATTGAACAAATTAAACAAGAATTTGTGGATATTTATAAAGCAAACATTAAGCGCGAAGGTGCCGATAAACTTTTAGATTATCTTTTGAATGGGTGTGACTTTTTCACATCGCCAGCATCAAGTAAGCGTCACTCGAATTTTGACGGCGGGCTTGCGTATCATTCAATGAAAGTTTACGACCGCTTTAAAAAGAATATAATGAACGAGTATGGCGCACATTATGCCGACTTTTTGTCGGACGAAAGCATTGCAATAATCGCGCTTTTGCACGACATTTGCAAAGTTGGCAGTTACATCAAAGACTTACGCAACCAAAAGGTTAATGGTCAGTGGGTGCAAGTGCCTTATTACGCTTACAACCAAAACAACAGTTTGCCGTTTGGGCATGGTGAAAAATCGGTTTATATGATAAGCAGTTACATTCACCTTACGCGTGAAGAAGCGGTTTGCATTAACTGGCACATGGGCGGTTTCGACCCACGCGCACAACAAGGCGACGATTTAACTCAGGCTTATTTGCAGTATCCAAATGCCTTGCTGTTCCATGTTTCCGACTACGAAGCAACCTACATCGACGAAGAAATAAGGAAATAAACAACCTAAAATCATATAAAAAAAGATAGCAGTTGTAATGCTATCTTTTTTACTTTTATTTATTTTTAAAAATTGTCATGAGTGATTCTTTTTCGCTGTCATTAAGTTTTAGCAGTAATTCAATTAAAGGTTTGTCTTCATTGTAATTTTTGTAGTCTGGATAGAAAAATTCTTCCGTACTAATCTGTAAAACATCTAAAATATCGAAAAATTTGTTAATGTCAATGTTATTTTTACCTGTTAAAACCCTAGACATGTAATTGTCATTGTTACCTAACCTTAATGATATTTCGTATTTTGACAATGCAGATAAGTCCACAAAATAATTTAATCTTTTTAAAAATTCAGTTTTTACATCTTTATCTTTATTCATAAATTTCAATTTTAACCTATCTAGCCTTTTAGACTGTTTAAGTCTTTTTCGTTTAGATTTTTTATCAATTCAAAAACTTTAATGTCGGTTTCATAATTTTGTAAATCTGGGTAAGTAAATTCAAACATTGAAACATCAAGGATTTCGAGCATGTCTAAAAGAACTTCCATATAAAGTTTTGTTTTGCCAGATTGTATTCTATAAACATAATTTTGGCTTTTACCTAGCGTCAAACTTAATGAATATGCAGACATATTCTTTTTCTTTAAGAAATAACCTATTCTATTTAAAATTTCAGATTTCGACATTTTTTCGATTTTCATACAAAATATACCTTCTTTTTTGTATTTTAATCAAAAAATCTTTTTTATATTATTTTTATTAGGTATATAATTTTATTATTAATATACTTATAAGGTATATTTTTATATTTGTGGGTAAAATATTGATACCAAAATATACTTGAAAGGTAAAAGGAGATAATATGAAAAAAGAAATTTGCAAAGATGATAGCGAAATTAAACTTGTAGCATTAAAGAATGAGCAACACATTATGAATGCAATAAATTTAGGATACACAACGTTTGTTTTGTGTAAGAAAACATCTACAGAATTGGCAATTGCCAGTTTATTAATATGTCTAAGGAAACGGTTCCCTAATATAGATATTTATATTCCTATTAGTAAAATGGATAAAGGGCAGGACTTTAAATATTTTAAATTGTTTTTAAGCAATGAAGAGTGGCTGGAAGATGTGGAAACCATACAAATTAGCAAATTAAAAAAGTTTGTTTTATGTTGTGAAAATTTATTAGAAAGTGTGCAAATTGTGGATAACCTAAAAACAAATTTAAATGCAGATATAAAACCCTTGTTTGAGTTTTAACAATTCATGCTTGTTTTTCATAAAAACATTAGGGGTGAAAATGGCAAATGCATCAAATTTTTTGATAGGCGCAAATGACGAGCATGGTTTAAATCCGCCAACATTGGGGAAGCGTACACCAACCATGCCTTACATTGGGCGCAGTTTTTATGAAAATGAATTTAACAGGCAGGCAAAATACGCCTTTATTTTGGCGTGCTTGCGTTGTGGGTTTAGGGTTTATGATATCCACCCAGAAGTGCAAGATGTTAGTGTTTCCACAAGGGTGGTTCGCACTAATCGTGCAGGGGTCAGTTTGGTTGTAACTTTTGCGTACAACGCGTCGGGCAACGGAGCGCAGTTCGACAACGCGCAAGGCATTGAAGTGTATTATAGTCCTTATAACAGTTATTCTAACCAAAGCAGGGCGCTGAGCCAAGATGTGTATAACAAAGTGGTGGAATTTACGGGAAGACCTGGGCGAAAAATTGGTACACTTTCGGTTGGCATGCTTTCAAATGTAAGGTGCCCAGCCACATTAATTGAAGCAGGGTTTATGACAAATTTTAATGAAGCAAAACTCATGCTTAATCCGACGTTTGTGTTGAATGTGGGTGAAGGGGCTTGCGCTGGCGTTTGCGATTATTTAGGCGTTACATATGTTGAAAGGTCAATTGTAAACTATCCAGTTATTAGGCAAGGGAGCAGGGGGAATTTTGTTTCTATTTTGCAGTATTTATTAAATATGTACGGCTTTAATTTGACGGTTGACGGCATTTTCGGCGCAGGTACGGCGCGTGCGGTGCAACAATTCCAAACAAACAACAATCTTACCGCCGATGGCATTGTTGGGCGACAAACTTGGCAAGCACTTTTGAATTTAAATCCATCAAGTGTGGTTTTAAGGCGCGGAAGCAGAGCAAGTGCAGTTATATATTTACAACGTTTGTTGCTTTCCTATCTTTACCCAATTACGTCGCTCGATGGGGTGTTTGGTGCAGAAACTGAACGCGCAGTAAAAGCATTTCAAACCGAAAACGGCTTAACTGCAGACGGCATTGTGGGCAGTGCCACATGGCGTGCTTTGTTTAATTCGGCGGGTAGACCACAAAGGTAAGTTTTTATATTTCATTTTTTAGCTTAGAATAAATTTAGCCAACTAAAAAAATAAAATTAACTTATAAATTAAATTAGCCTACAATAGGTGTTTATTTAAAAAAACACAAAATAATATTAAAATCCGCATAAAAATCAAATTTATTGCGGTTTTTTTAATATCTTTTACCCAAAAATTATGTTATGAAAAAATTTATATGGTGTCTGTTGGCAATTTTGGTGGTTATTGTGTTGGCGTTCAGTTTACCTAAAAGCAAAGTGAATGAGTATGATTATTTGCGCATACATATTAGGGCGAACAGCAACAGCGATGTAGACCAATCAATAAAGTATCAAATTAAAGATAAAATGGTGGAATATCTCACACCAAAACTTTGCTCAGTTAAAACCAAACAGCAAGCAATCGACATTATAAACGCAGAAAAGCAAAGTTTGGTTGCAATTGGCAAAGCAGAGTTGGTGCGAGTTGGGCTTTATTATTCAGTTAATGTAAAAATTTCAAATGAATATTTCCCTACGCGTACTTACAGTAACACCACTTTACAGTCTGGCTATTATGACGCAGTTATTGTTGAACTTGGCGACGCAGTGGGCGACAATTGGTGGTGTGTGATGTATCCTCCTTTATGTTTTGTAAGCAATGGACAAAATAATTTAAAATTTAGTTCACGCATAAAAAATTGGTTTGAGAATATTTTCCACTAACATTGTTTTGTTTTAGTGGTGCAGGGTTTAACAAATAATTTAAGCATAAAATTCAAGTTTAAAAATTTGTTTTAAATTCAAATTATAAATTCTAAATTTTGTGTCAACAATATGGGCAATTGGGGTGAATATGGAAAATGAAAAGAGTAAATTATATTTAATTTTAAAATGGAGCACATTAATTTTGTGCTTAATTTTGCTTGGCGTTGGTGGCATTTGTGCAATGAATACCAGTAGGTCGACTGCAACGGTGGCAGTCAGTGCAAGTTTTGGCACAACTTACGCTGCTACAGCAGACATAAAAGAAGTACAGACTAGGTTAAAAAAGTGGGGATACTATACAGGCAGTGTTGACGGAATAAATGGGCCCAAAACAATTGCGGCTGTTAAAAAGTTCCAAAAAAAATATGGCCTTACACAAGACGGTGTTGTTGGACCTTTGACCGCTAAGAAAATGGGCATAACATTATCAAATAAGGCAAGCAGTTCATCAACTTACAACAGTAACGATAGATACTTGCTTGCAAAGGTAATTTATGCGGAAGCGCGTGGCGAAGTTTACACTGGTCAAGTGGCAATTGGTGCAGTGGTTTTAAATAGAGTTAAGGACAGCCGTTTTCCAAACACTGTCGCAGGGGTTATTTATCAACCATGGGCTTTTACAGCCGTCAATGACGGACAAATTAATTTAGAGCCAAATCAAAAAGCATATCAAGCAGCAGATGACGCTTTGAATGGTTGGGACCCAACTTATGGTTCAGTGTATTATTACAATCCAGCAACCGCGACAAGCAAATGGATTTACACAACAAAAAAAGTTACCCAAATTGGTAAGCATGTGTTTGCAGTTTAAAATAAAAAAAACCATTTTTAAATAATTAAAATACAAATTTATAATCATTAAAAAATAAAATAAAAATATTAAAAAATTAATTAAAAATACTAAAATTTAGTGAAAATTAAATAATATTTTCAAATATTAATAAAAAAATATAAAAAACAAAGTGATAATAAAAAATAATATTTAATAATGTTATGAAAATTTACAATAAAACGCATTATTAACAATGCAATTTTTAGGAGGATTTATGCCAAATAAAAAAATAAAAAGTGAAGATTTTGAAAACAATTCAAATGTAGAGCAAGACGAACAAACAAAGAAAAAGAGTAATGCACAAAAAGCGGTGCCGTGGTTTATTGTCACGATTGTTGCATTACTTGTCATTTTAACTTGCACATTAATTGCGTATTATCAAGTATACAAATCAAGCAAACAAAACGCCAATATTTTGGAAGGTGTTTATGCGTCAAGTTATTATTCTATGGTTGATAATGTCAATAATATGGCGGTTGATGTTTCAAAGTATTCAACGCTAACAACCAAGCAGGCAAAACTTGACACAATGCACGACATCATGACCGACTGTAATTATGTTTTGGCAGGGCTTAGCGTTTTACCAATTAACCATGAAAATGTGGTGGCAACCACAAAATTTTTTAATCAAATAAATGGCATGTGTGAAGCCTATATTAAAGTGTTAAATAAAAACGAAAATTTGACACAAGAACAAGAATTGATGTTTGATAAAATTGCCTTAGTGCTTGCAGAAATTAAGGCAAATTTTAACAAGCAAAACTATGGCATGTATGACGCCAGTTATAACTTTATTGACGCAGGGATTTTTAACGCTTCTGGCATGAATGAATTGAGCACAAGTATGGGAAATTTGTCTAGCGAAGAAGTCGAATATCCTTCTATGATTTTTGACGGACCGTTTTCAACAGCACTTGAAACAAAAAATGTTTTAGGGTTACCTGAAACAGAAGTGACACAAGATGAAGCAAAAAATTACTTAGAGCACACTGTATTTAGTGGTAAAAATGTAAAAATTGAATTTGACCGTTTAACGGAAGGAACAATCACTACTTATGATTTCACTGTAAAAACTGACGATAACACTTATTTTGCGCAAGTGAGTAGGCGAGGTGGTTTGCTTATAAGTTTAACTTCTTACGCAGAAACTGGCGACCCTATTATGGGAGTGGAACAGGCACGAGAAATTGCTAAAAATTTTGTAAACAACATAGGTTTTGAAAGTATGCAACCTGTTTGGCAGGAAGTGAAACAAAATGTGGCATATATAAACTTGGCGTCAGTTGAGAATGGTGTTGTTTATTACCCAGATTTAGTTAAAATTAAGGTAGATTTAACAAGCCAAAATGTAATTGGTTTGGAAGCGCAAAATTATGCACTTAACCACATTGAAAGAAGCCCAAGTTTTAGTTACACAGAAGCAGATGCGGAAAGTTTATTAGGTTTTGACTATGAAATTTTGTCCACACGTAAAACTGTTATAAGGTTGGATAGTGGAATTGAAGTTGCGTGTTTTGAATTTTATGTTGAACGCATTGACGGAAATTATTTTTACTATATAGATGCGAACACAAATCAGATTGCAAAAGTAATGAAGCTTGTTGAAGTGAAGGGTAGCCAAAAATTGATTTAATCGATTGAACTTGGAGTTGTACACTTTGGAGCATGTTTATTTTTGTTTGGTTTTGAAACATAAAAGCACTTCGTATTAGACCCTTCGCTTACACTCAGGGTGACAAGCATTGTGCTCAACATGACAAGTGGTGGAAACATAACTACCCTTTGGTAAAATTTTAACAAAATATTACCAGCCTTTCCTTACAAGGGGACACGAGATTTTGAACATCGATGCTGGATATAAGATGATGTGATGATTTATATAATATGAAAAAATAAAAAATAAAAAAATAAAAAATAAATTAAAATTATAAAAAATAATGAAAAAATTATTAATTTTTATGAAAAAATAAAAATTTTATTTAATTTTTTAAAAAATATTGAAATTATTTAATTAAAAATACCTTTAAAAACCTATTTTTCCTGCTAAAATAAGTTTTTGGTATTTTTTTAATATTTTATTCCTTTATTTGTTTTTTAGTTTTCTTTATGTTATAATTTTATTAATTACATTAATAATTAATTGCGTTAATAATTATTTATAAAATCAGCGCGATGAAGGATTGTATAAATAAATAATTTTAGTTGAAACGTGCTGATGTTAGAAAATAATAAAACGCGTTGATTATTTAGATTGTAAGTTATAATTGAAGCATTTAGGTTTTGGTGATGCAAATGTTAAACATTTATTTAAAGTTTGGCTCAAAATTTTAGGAAATCAAAGTTTAAAATTTGCTGGCATTTATAGATAAAATTAACTTAAATGCAAAAGATAAAAAGGGGAAAGCATTTTGAAGGGGAAGAAGTTATTTAATAGAATGTTTGTTTTTGTTATGACGCTGTTGCTTTCGGCAGTGGCAATTTTTACAGGCGTATATTTAAACAAAACAAAATTTACAAATGCGCTGGTAAGCGAAGGGAGTTTGTATAGCCAAAAAGATGAAGGCGACATTGTGCTTTCAGTTGAAAAGGTTGGCGTTATTTCCACTGGCGACGATTATTTTTTAGGTAACACATCGGATTATGAAACAGCGCAAGAATATTACGCGAATGTTGGTTATCCATTCAAAAACGTGCTCTACGAAGAAAGTGGCAAACAAAATGAATTGAATTCACTTTACGTTGACAATATCCGTGCAAATGTCTCCGACTTCCCTTCATATTATTACACTGACATTCAAAATGGCACACAATCAAAAACTGTTTACCATTCTGGTGAATATATCATGCTTAACAACAGTGTACGCACAAAAAACGTTGGTGGCACTGATTATACATATTATTACAATCCGTCAATAACTGCATATGACGACAATGGCACTCAACAAGAAATGGCGGAAGCGGTTTTGTTTAGTTTTGGCAGTTACATTTTGGGTGGTGGCGAAGTTGAGAACTTGTATTCAAATACAGCAAAAATAAAAGGTAGTGAAAACTACTATACAAGCAACATTCAATACCTAAATGTTAAAGCAACACGAAACGGAAGCCAAATAATACTTCCTGTTGTAAGGCAGTATGGTAGTAACAGTTATCAAGATTTTAGTTACATAATTCCGCAAAGGAAGGGTTATGACGGGCACTATGAATTTGTGGTTGAATATCGCCATAATGAAGAATTTAAACGTCAAACATTCAGTTTCGATTTAGTGTTTAAATCAACATATACTGAACCTGAAAGTTATGAAAACGGCTCAGGTGTGGCATATGCAACAATGCCAACAATCAATATGCCGATTTCTAACCAAACATATTTTAATTTAGGTTCAAGTGAACAATATCCAACACTTACTTATGATTTTACAAAATACACCTTAGATTACACCCTTACAGCCAACGGCTTAACAACAAATTATTCGTATCGTTATGTAAGGCAAGCAGGCGCGGTGGATAGTTATAATTTGGTTGGGACGATAACCGGCACAAATTTAAATTGCACAGTTACAATACCTTGCGACGACAAAAACAAAGCAGTGTTTGTGTTTACTGAAGTGGGCGAATATCATTTTATGTTCGACTATATTTATAAAGGCGAACAAAACAGCATGGGCTTTACCATAAATGACGCCTACATGCAAATTTACGGCTACGAGTTGAAATATTCAAAAGTTGGTTACAGCGAAGCGCAAATGCGTTATTTATCAATAAATGAACATCAAAATGATAAAGTAAAATTGGTTGTACCTAATGGTTATGAACGCGAAAATGTGCCAACCGATTTAAGGACGCTTGGCGTTACATATTCAATTAACTCAGTTTCAGGCAAGGGTGACAATTGTCGCACGGGTAGGATTGATACCGCCAACACAAAAGATAGTTTGATTAACAATGCTAAATTGAACCTTAAGAAGGATTTAAATAAAACCGACATTTGGGACAGCGATAATGACAACAAACTTAACATTGATGTTGATGAAACAATGTATCAAACCACAAATCAGGGTGGAATTTGGTTAAGTTCAAATGTGAAATTTGTTGCAAGTGAAGTTAATGCTGACGGCAAGATTACAACATTTAACAGTTTTTATTTGACAAGCAAAAACCCTATTGTAAAAGGTGGCGATTATATAGAACCAAAACCTTACACAAATGCAACTGCGTTTAATGAAACTGGTTATTACTTGGTGCTTATTAAAGTTGACAGGGGTGGCGCTAATGATTTCTATCAAGTGTTTGCGTTTAGATATACAAACAACACTTCAGCCATTAATGTTTACGCTCGCTCAGTAGATGTAAACGGCAATGAACAATACATCACACCGATAGGCTCAGGTAGGTTTACAAACCAAAATGTTAAGGTAAGTTGGGTTGAACCTGATGTGTTTGAACGCGCAATAACTGTAAGTTATTACAGCATAAAAAATGCGTACATAACAAAGGACGAAGCACAAGCAGATAACAGAACACTTTACACTATGGACGGTTTGAGAAGGGCTGTTCAAGCAAGGCAAATTAGTAGCGGACAAAAATTGGGGTTAGACATTAATGCCAATGAGGGCGCAAGTTATTTAATTGAGGCGACCAACGAAGGCGAGGCAAAACTTTACCGCACATTCACAATTGATAAAACAGGAATTGATGGCGTGAACATGTATGCCGTTTCTACTGGTGCAGATAATGGCACAATTTATAATGTTGAAACAGATGTAAATGGCGAACCAATTAAACTTGATGCAGTTACCGATTATCAAGCAACAATAAATTGGGCGGACAAACTTAGCGGGGCTAAAATAACTGCAAAATATTACTTTTCACCTATTGTTAAGGACAACTCACACAAAGTGGAAATGCTTAACAACACAACCGACACTGTTTGGTTCACAAATAAATATAAGTTGGGCGACGAAACGGGCCCATTTGAAATTAAAAAACCGGAAAACTTGTTTGCAAGGATTGATAGTGCACATGTTTTGAAAAATGCAGGCGTTTACGTGTTTATTCTGACTGACGAAGCAGGCAACGAATGTAAATTTATGTTTGTTTTTGATAACACCGAACAATATTTTAGGGTAAAACAAGCAGACGGAAGTTATTACACCGAAGGTGAAGGTTTAAACGCTGAACAATTCTTTACTCAAAACAATTTTGTGTTTAAGGATAAAGTTTCAGTTGAGTTTGCAACACACAAGGTAGTTGAAATGATGGCGTCGAATGTTTCTAACCCTAACAACGCACAACAATTCATTTCAGCATTTACAAAAAATGACGAACAGGTTTTAAGGAATTTGAATTACTATTTTGGCACAGGCAGTAACTATAAAGCATTGGAAGGTCTGTTTGCGCAAGACAATTCAAAATACTATTTAGTTGTTAAAAACCAAATTGTTACCGCTTATAACCAAAACAATGATACACCGAATAGAAATGGGTGGGAAATTAAAAAACAAAGCGGACAAAACCCAGTATACGAGGTTGACAGCAACAACAAAATGGCGGGCGAAGAAAATTCAACTTCATTTATGCGACGCGTTTATGTGTATGCACAAAATCAATACGGGTTTGAAAATCGGGCAACAAAGAATGATTCACGCTCATACATTTGGATTGAAATTAACTTAGATAATTCACTTGGTAAGGTTTATTTTAACAATACTCAAAACTTTGACAATGAGAGTGAGTTGTCTAGACCGGACAACAACCTTAACCTTTCAACAGGCAATAATATTTTAGGGGCCCATGCAACAAATGATAATTACCTTGCATTCTTCTGGACACAAGGGACAGGCGATTATGAAATTAAAGAAATTAGTTACAATTTGTATTCGTTAAATACCAGCAGTTACAATGCTGACAATTATTTTTACCAAAACTCATCACCTGAAACTGGTGTTATATTTAAAAAAGGCGATACGGCTAATGCTGTGGCAGGCAAAACCAACAGATATTATGCAATATTAAATGTTGTGGACAACAAAACAAAAGCAGGGCTTTATGTCGTTACAAGGACTTACGCAAATAATGAAAGCCAAAATTATTACTTCATTGTTGACAGGGAAAGTGTCCGCGACAAAAGTAAAGAAATAGGCACATCAATTGGCATTGAGTTGTTGGAAGAAGGTAACATTTTCAACAATTTCGACCAGTATGGTTTGACACCTAATCCACTTGTATACACTGAAAATGGTGTTGTAAAAGAAAATATAACATACCGCATAATGCTTAACACAAACAAATTGCCGGCAGAAATTAAAGTGCCAGTTGGTAAATTCTTTAACGGTGCAAACGCAAGCAGTTATTATGCTGGTAGGTTGAATTTCAGTTTGTATTATTTTGATAGAGATGGTCAACTTGGGAAACCGAACGAAACACAAACACCTATTAAAATTTTCAGCACCAGCGATTACAAAGATTACATGAATTTAGGTGACGCATATTATAAAGATAATAAATACCTTATCGTTAATTTAGCGGAATATGTGGAACGCGGGCTGATTTCAGGTAGGTTCATCACAAATGAAGCAAACACCGATTGGCTTTACCTTCCTGGCGTGTATGTGTTTGTGGTGGAAGATAGTGTTGAAAATTCAACACACACTTCAAACAAATACGCAATTGGCTTTAAAATTAACAACTTGACGCCTTCAACTAATGTGTTTGCAGTTGCATCAAGTGATGACAATTATGAAAATGCAGACAGCGATGCAAAGCCAATTTATAATACAAACAATAGGACATATTCATTAGTCACAAATCAGGAATTTATTAAAATTGAATTGCCGGAATACGACGACACTAAACTAGAAGCACAAATTGACCCTAACTACTTAGTTATTAAGGATAGCAATGGCAAGTTTATTTATAATTATCAACACAAGAATTTGGGCGGAGAAAATTTGCCAGCCTTTAGTGACAACAAGCGCACGATTTTGTTGCCTACTGGCATTGTGAGAGATGTGAATGGTGTGATTGATTTGCAAAACAGTGCCAAACATATTGAATACACAATAAGTGTTAGGTTTAAAATTTTCAATGGTAACAATTTAGACTACTATAAAGATTGTTACAAATATTATGAAGCATACACTGAAAATAACATTGCACTTTATAGGGTTGTATACTATTATGAAGCAACCTACAAGGTTGAAATTGACCGCGAACCACCGGTTAACAACACTAAAGCATTAACAGCAAACGATGGTTTTGTTGGGCGCTACAATCAAGCAAACGAAGTTGAAACAATGTTTATTGAGGCTGTGCATACTGATGTAACAGGCAAGTTGTATTTTGCAAATGAATTGAATGCATACTTTAACGCAATAAGTAAAGATAGTGCAAAATTATATGCATTTATTGTTAATGCGGATACCGATTTTGACAACACAGGTGTAAGCCAAGTTTATTATCGTCATATTGATAATTTGCAATCAGCAAACCTTACATTGCCTATCACATACTTTGGCAATTACAATAGGGCACAAAACACTGCTACAAACATTACAAATTATGAACAAGTGTTTGGTGTAAGTGCTGAAACTGGTTATTATGAAGTTGTTGAAATTGACAATGCGGGGAATATGAGCCAATACATTCTGCTTTATAAACCGGAGTTTAACAACATTTCATTTGATTTAAAAGCTACTTATGTTAAAGAAAATGCGATTAAAACCAATGAAAGTTTAAGCGTTACGAACGGCACAAGTTCAGTAACTTTGTTTGATTTCGATGCAGTTACAGGTGTTGTGTCAAACATTCAGGACAAGTTCAATTTAATTACAGTTAAAAATGTTAACACCGGTGCGGAAATTGTGGATATCTACACAAATGCTAAAACAGAATTTGGAAGCAATTTAACAGCGCAAGTGTTCAATGAAATTAAATCGGCTGGCTTTGGTAACTACAAATTAACTGTTACATCTAGGTTAAATGGTGTTAGTTTTGCAACCGACATTAACTATGTAAACCAAAATGACGCGCAAGTTGGGTTGAATGCGCAAAACTTATTTGTAAAGAATGGCAATGGTTGGTTAATAAATTTTGGAAATGCAAAATATACGAATAATGGTTTAACCTACTATGCTACAACAATTGAAGTGTATAAAAATGGCACATCAATTGGCGTTTATACATGCGACCCAGCAGACGGATATAATTATAAGAATGAAAAAGGGGAAATTGTTTCTGTTATTGACAACCTAGAAGGCACTTATAAGATTGTGCTTACCGACATCTTTGGCAAGCAGTCAATCGGCAGGCTTGATACAGTCACAGGCGAAACATTCCACACAATTAAATTTGCAGGCACGGATGAAAATGCCAACAATTACTATATGTTAGGTGGAAAGTATTACGGCTTCAATTCAGCAATTTTAACCTACAATAAATCACTTTATAACGCTATTTTAACTTACAATTTCAATGGTGTTGATAATGTTTATACATTCACTACCAACGCTGATGGTAACATTGCTTTGGCAGGCAGTGCATCACAATTGGTGCGAGATAAATATACAGTAAACGATAATTACGGACGTCCTATGTTCAAACTGACAGTTGGTAGTGTAATTACAGTTGAGATCCTTCCTTACACGGAAGCTGGTGGCGGTGTTGTCAATGCTAAATTTGAGTTAAAGGAAAACACCACAACAGAAACCGAATATTACATTTGTATAGATACAAGCACCAATGCGGTAAATTTAAAAAATGCAGATAATCAAGAACATAAACTTGATTTTAAATATAGTGAAGATTATAGAACTGTCAACTTCACATCAACCACTTCGGGCGACTGGAATTTGATGTGGACACCAAAGCAAAGCAATTGTTTTAAATATGAATATTTATTACATCAATCTCAAAAAGAAGGAGAGGACAATAAAACTATTGATTTGGAAGGGCGAAACAATTACCTAATCCACACAAATGAGGACAGCAGTGGCAGTTATTGGTTTGAAATCCGCGTTTACACTTTAGACGGCGAAACTTACCTTGGCAATGCCGTTTACGCGTTCAGTGTAACAGCAACTTCAGTTAACCTTTATAGGGTTGTGTACACAGACGACATGGCATACGACTTAACACCAAATTCAAGTTTTGTTAAAGCAGATATTAACACCAGCGATATTGTTAATGGCTTGAAAAAGGGCACGGGGGAAAACCTTACTTTGCCTATAACCAACATGCCACTTTATGTTGTCAACAAAGATGTGGAAGTTATTGTGTCAACCGACCAGGGCGCAGAAAAACTTAGTGTTACAGTGCCATTAAATAAAGGCGGTTTGCAAGTTGGCGAACTTACAATTTACAGGGTGTACACTTCAACATTCAGTAGGTATTTGGGCGTCATGAAAATACTTAAACCGACCGATGATACACTAGCAACAAATGTAAAAGTTAAATACAAAGAAGAAACTCAAGATGTTTCCCAATTCGTTACATCAATTGAAACTGACGAAACGGTAACTTTAAGTTTCAACCAAACCAACGCCGACGTGGCTAACTTATCACGCAAAAACTCAATTATTTTGAATGTTTACCACAATGGCGTATTGCTTGAAACAAAACGCATGGAAAATGCGGGCAAAGATGTAAATTACGAAATAAAAGGCAGTGGTAAATATACATTTGTGATTTCAGACCTTGCAGGCAACAAACATAATTTCACTTTTGGGGAAGAAACAGATGAGAAAATAACCATTAATGTTATGAAAAACATTTACTTTACGTTAACAAATGTTGTTGACGAAGCAAGACTTGAAGTTGCGCCTATCGACAATGCTGTGTTTAATGGGTATGTTGAATTGACTGTTACCGACCCTTCAATTTACGATTCGGTTGAACAAAAGCCAATTCAAATTGAAGCGTATAGGAACGGAGTTGCGTACACACCAACTCAGAAAGGATTTAGGTACACATTCAGCAATTACGGCAACTATAAAGTAAATTTGAAAGCAAAATTCAACGGCAATGATATTACAAACAGCATTAGTTTTACAATTTTGAACCCAAATGAAGCTCGTTCAAGTTTCGACTTAACTTCAATTTCGCGCTACACAATCACCGAAGTTAAAAATCAAAACGGAGATGTGATAACAACTGAATTTTTAGCACTCATCAACCCGCAAACAAGTTTGGGTAGGTTGCTAACTTATGAAACGGTTTTGGAAAATGCAGATTTATTGCATATCATTGCCGGCAAACAAAAATTCTTTGTAACATACAAAGTTGAAGACGGTATTTATCCAACAAGGCAAGTTGGGTTTGCGTTTACAATGAACAATGAAATTCCAACCATTGAATGTTCAATTGAATTGGGCAAAACCACAACCAAAGGGTTTGACATCACTTTCAACCCAGGCATGATTTACGAACAGGTTGGCGACGCGTACATTTACATTAACGATACAATTGTTTGCACAATTGACGAAAATTCTAGTTTAGAGCAAAAACAATATTCAATTGACCAAAAGACAGATGGTGCAGGCGACTATTATGTTAAACTTGTGGGCAGTTCTGGCGCTGTTATAACAAGTTTCAAAGTGGTGGTTAAAGAGCCACTTAACGTTTGGGCGATAATTATAATTGTTGTAGTGTCTGTTATTGTGATTGGCGTTATTGTCACAATATTCGTTCTTCGTAACAAAATGAGGATTAGATAATTTTTAATTAAACACCGCAAGTTGAGTTTTACTAGAAACGAATTTACTTTTCTTGTGAATTTAGTTTATAGTTACTGAAAAACGGAATTAATTTCGCAGACGTTTGTAAATATCGTTTTAAAATTATGTAATACAAAAAAATCCACGGAAATTAACCGTGGATTTTTTGTGTTTGTGAATACAACAAACAATATTATAAAGCAAGAGCGAAATAAATCGGTTTATTAACTTTTTGGTTCTTCTTTAAAATGTGTTTTTTTAGGTGGTAATCTATCTTGTTTAATTGCTTGGAAGAACACTTCACCTTCGTGGCTTTGAAAGTAAACGCCAACAATACCTTTACGCTTACTGCTTAAAATGTGGAAGGCTGCACGTTTTCTTGCACCGCCAACTATGTATCCAACTTTTTTGCTGTTAGGTTCAACAAACACATTATATGCGCGGAGCCTGCCCAAATTATCAATAATTGTTATGCCGTCAAAGTTGAGCATGTTCAAGAAAAGGTCGGCATGTGCTTGCAACTTTTCTTCACTGTAACTTTTGCTTTGTGTGAAAAGTTTGCTAAAACTAATCGGTTCTTTAAGCCAAATGCCGTCTTCAAAAAGCCCAGAATCGACGTAATCTTTATCCACAACAACACAAAGTGCTCCGTGGGCATAATTCAAAACGCTGGTAAAAATGTTTAGGTACATATTTTTCATGTCGCCAAGTTTGCGTTGGGTGGTTCGCAGTTTACTGAATGATGCGTCAACCAACTCGCTAATCTCGGTGGTGAAATTGTTGTTTTTAGACTTGTCCAACGAAAAGTTAACTGTTAAAGTTTCGCCACTGATTGAGTCCAACAACATAGAATACGAATTAAGTGGACGGGCAACAATACAGTGGGTGTGTGTCAAACGCTCTTTTGAAATGGTGGTTTCTTCTAAGTCTTGTAAAAAGTTTTTATCTTTAAGACTCCTAAAACTCATTATCAAGCCATAGGAAATTTTGTCTTCTTTTAAATCTATAAAAAGGCACCAGTCTTGCCTTGCTAATGCCAAAACGGATTTTAACCTTGAATTGAACATTGTGGCTTCGCTGTCTTCAAAAATCGTGAGAGCCTCAGTTTTGGGCATTAATTTTATCAACGCTTCAATATTGTCAGTAAAAATAATCTTCGGTTTAATTTGCAAATCTTCTTCCGCGTAGTCAAGCAAATCATTAAATCTGTTCAAAAAATGCGACATCAAAAGCGGAGGAAAGTTTTCAAATTCCTGTTCGAAGAATTTGGTTACACTTTCTTTGGCGCTGTCGAAAAAAATCGTTTCATTCATATTTATAAAAAGAATATAACAACTTTTGTTTTTTTATGCAAACGAATTTTAAAAATTTGTCAAAATTCCTTGACAAATTCAGTTTTTATCACATTTTTTATTCAAATTTGACGTTTTTTGTTAATTTTTTTGCAAATTTATGGTTTTTTTGCTAATTCCAATTCGTGTTTTAAATGTAAAATTTCATTCTTCAAACGATTACATTCGGCCTGTTTTTGTTTTAATTCAACAATCACATTTTCAAGGTTGGCGGTTGAATTAATAATTTCAGCCTTTGTTTCCAGTTCAATTTTTCTACGCATAATACTTAAAATGCCAACAAAAAGTGCATTTATGTCTTCATCGCTAATCGGCGGTGGCATGACATGAACATTGCAATTTTTTTTGTTTTCGTTAGTTTTATTGTATTCATCATTTATCATAAAATATTTTCCTCATAAAAATATTCTCTCCATAAATCAAACATTTATCGTGGCTAAAATTAACTTAATTTGTAACATTTTGCACAATATTTAAAAATCAAATTTTTGTAATCGTCAATTGTTTTGTGTGGTTGAAATTGAATTTACATATGTAAGGTTGAGTTTGAAAGTGTAACTAACATGTAAATAACTCGCATTTTGTAAGCAAGTTATATTTTGTGGCAATAAATGGGTTGTGTGTGGTAAGATTTTTTTGGTTCAAATTAGAAATTTTTTATGTTTAAAAACATAAGTAAATATATGAATTACATAATTGCAGATTTTGATTGTGAAATTTTTGGCGACGGTGTGCACAAACTGAAAGCGAATGTGCCATACGTTGTAAATGGTGTTTGCAATATGCCATTAACTTGCGTTGGTGAGGATACAAAATTTAATATTAATTTGTATGAATGTTTGCATGGTTTTGCTACATTAAAAAACTGCACCTTAGTCAATTTCAAAATGGGAAGATACTTATTCCTTTTTGGTGAAACGCATTGCGATGTCGATGTAAGGTTAATTGAATTTGAAAAGAAAATGATACTTATCCACTTATCTAGCAAACTGATTGTGGATTATGCCGACAAGCAAATTGTAAACATGCCAGTGACAGGCATAAAATACTCACATTATGAAATTAAAAATGGTGTGTGTTTTATATTTTTTGATGGTGACTGTAAATTCCTAGTAGCATTGAATTGTGACGGGCTGTTGTGGGCAGATTATTACGATGAATACAATGTTGAAAAGGACGAAAAAATTGTTTTAAAGCATTTGCGTGACAGTTTGAACCATGGCAAGGCAATGAGTTTTAATTTAGATAAAACTGAACCATTTTTAGTTTACCTTGACGATTATGAAATGAATTTAAAACCAGAATTTACCGCTCTTGTTTTTATGGATTGTTTGAAGGCTGGCAACTTAAATTATTGTGAGAAGTTGTTGGGGGACAATTTTAAATGTGACAAAAATGCGCTTTTAAAATTCTTCCCAGAGTTTGATAGTTTCTTCCCTTTAAATTTCCAGACTGTTGTTTTGTTTAAAAAAAATGCCCTGGTGGGCATTTGTAGTTTTGAGATTGTGGAAGATAAAATTGAAAATATAATAATCAATTAAATTTTAAATTTACCTTTTTGTTTTATCTTGTTTTAAGTCCTTTTTTAAAACAATTAACTAATGTCTTCGGTGTTTGTTGCCGATTTACCAATTGCTTCAAACACTTTGTTAAGCACAAAGTAGAGTGGGTATGCAGTTTGGCAAACAACGATAAGGAACAAAACTTCTGGGTAAGCCAAAGGTACATACTTAAACATATCAAACAGTAAAACGATTGCGGAAATTGTTAAGCCTAAACATACAAAATACATAATTGTTTTGAACCAATTGAAAGGTTTGCACATTTTAAATAGCGCCATAAAGCCAACTGCAAGCAGGGCAAATGAACACATGGTCACAAGCACTTCGGTTGAAATACCGGTGAATGTTTGGTAAATGTACATGGTGATTGTTGAAGCTACCAAACATAACCCAGCAGGCAGTGTGTTTTTTGCAATGTTGGTAAGGAAACGACCTTGAATTTTGTTTGTGTTTGGTTGCAGTGCCAAGCAGAAGGACGGAAGACCGATTACAAACAATTCAAGCAGAATAAACTGAATAGGGCTGAATGGGTAAGTTTTGTTCATGCACAAAACGAAAATGGAAATAAAAATCGCAAAAATGGTTTTCATAAGGAAAAGTGAAGACGACTTTTGAATGTTGTTAACAACACGCCTACCTTCTGCAACCACGCTTGGCATAGAACTGAAATTGCTGTCTAAAAGCACCAAATGGCTAACGCTTCGTGCTGCGTCGCTCCCCGCTGCAATTGCGATTGAGCAATCCGCTTCTTTCAACGCCAAAATATCGTTTACGCCGTCGCCGGTCATTGCCACCGTTTTGCCTTGGGCTTTAAGTGCCTTAACAAGGATAGCCTTTTGTTCAGGGCTAACGCGCCCGAAAATTGAAAATTTGGTTGCAGCTTCCATAACTTCTGTGTTGCTAAGCCCATAAAGGCTTATATATTTGTCGTAATTATCAACGCCAACGCGCTTTGCAACTTCGCTTACTGTTATAGGGTTGTCGCCTGAAATGATTTTTATATCTACGCCATTATCTTTAAACCATTGAATGGTTTTTGGTGCGTCTTTCCTTATATTGTCTTGTAATAAAACAAGGGCAACAGGTTTGGCAGTTGATGCACTGAAATTTGCATCGCATTCAGCAAGCAACAATACGCGGTAACCGTTTAAAGAATAATTTTCAGCAAGTTTTTTAAGTTCTGCTGACGGCTTTTCCATAACAAACTCGTAAGCGCCAAGTTTGTAGGCGCCGACTGACCTAAATTTGCAACCCATGAATTTGCGTTCGCTTGAAAATGGAATAGATTTATCTGCTGTGTAGCAAGGTTTGCCAAAATATGATTTAAGTGCAAGGGCGGTGTGGTTAGCGTCGTGGAAAGCATTTACCATTGACGAAATGATTTTGCTCACGTCTTTTTCAGTTTCCTTTGACAAAAGCACAACATCTTTAACGCTCATCGAGCCGTTTGTAAGTGTGCCAGTTTTGTCCAAACACAATACATCTGTGCGGGCAAGCATTTCAATGCAGTAAAGTTCTTGCACAAGTGTACGCTTTTTGGCCAAACGAATGACGCTTACGGCAAGGGCAATAGATGTCAACAAGAACATGCCGGCTGGAATCATTGCAATGATACAACCGCTTGTTTTGGTGATTGTCATGTACATAACACTGTAATCTTGCGCTGGGTTGTTGAGATAATATAAATAGTTGTTGCGCGCCATTAAAATTGCAATTGGTATCATAAAAATGCTGATAACTTTAATCAATGCGCGGAGCGATGTCAACAATTCACTTTTTGCTTGTTTAAATGTTTTTGCTTTTTTGCTAAGTTCGGCAATGTAGTTTTCATCACCAATCTTGTTTACCTTAGCAACGCATGTGCCACTTGAAATGAAACTACCGCCGAGTAATGTGTCGCCTTTTGCTTTTTTAACTGGTTGGCTTTCACCGGTAAGCAAACTTTCGTTCACTTCCACATTGCCATCAACCACAATGCTGTCGCATGCAATTTGCATACCTGGGTTTAAACATAATAAATCGTCAAGCACAACTTCGGTTTTGTAAATTTCTTGTTCTTCACCATCGCGGATAACTTTTGTGAAATTCGAGTTGGTTAGCGACAATTTATCCATTGTTTTTTTCGCTTTAATCTCTTGCACAATACCGATTGTCGTGTTTAAAACCACAATAACCATAAAGGTCATGTCGGTGTAAGCGTTTACAGTTGCCAAGGCAATTGCCACCGCTAAACATGTAAGGTTGAAAAATGTGAATATGTTTTTTGCAAAAATGCTCCAAATGCTTTTTGATGTCTTAGTGCTGGAAACATTAACCAAGTTTTGCTCAGTTCTTTTTTTAACTTGATCACTTGTTAAACCAAAATCTGCTTTTGGGTTGTAGCGTGTTATGTTTTTGTTAACTTTGCTTTGGTTTTTAAAAGTTTTCTTTGCCATTTCTTCCCCTATTTTAAACTTCTTTTGAATTGTAAGTTCTTCTTTTAAAATATAATTTAATACGAATATTATTTTATCATAATATTTTATTTTTACCAAATGAAAAACTTATATTATATTGTCAAAACTAAATTATTTAACAATGCGTTGTGTTTGTATTTAACTTTAACAGTTTGAATTTTCACAAATAACTGACATTTAGCATAAGAAAAGCAAGAGGTGAAAAATGAATTTTGAAGATATTGAAGTGAAAGTTGACAAACCTTATCCAGAGATTGTGGACGCACAATACGACATGCAAACAGTTGCTGTTTTAAAAAATTTGGCAACATCACAAGTGGGCGAACTTGAAGCGGTTTTAAGTTATATTTACCAATCGGTTATAGCAGATAAAACACATAAAGATATTGCCGACATTTTTGAAGAAGTGGCAGTTGTTGAAATGATGCACCTTGATATGCTTATGCATGCAATAACAGACTTTGGTGGCAACCCAAAATACGAAGATAGTTTTGGTGCGCCTTTTACAACAAAAACAATTAACTACACGCAAAAATTAAACGAGATGTTAACCAACAACATTGCAGGGGAAGAAATGGCAATAAAGATGTATAAAGATGCCATTATGAAAGTTAAAAACCAAAGTTTAAAAGACCTTTTTGCAAGGATAATTTTAGACGAAGAAAAACATCTGCAAGCATATAAAACAATTAAGGATACAGTTCAATTTTTGTCTATTTAAAACAAGTTTAAAACTCTTGATACATACGCAATAAACCTGCAAATTATTTTTTAAAAACTAAAAGAAAATTAAAAAATAAATAAAAATAAAGAAAAATATAAGAAAAATTACAAAATTTTTAATATTTTTAACAATTTTAAAACAATTTTTAAAAATTCACCACAATTTAAATGGTGAATTTTTTGTAAGGATTAAATTTTAAAAACAAAAGCGAAACAAATTAGTTTATTTGCTGTACAACATAAGTTCGCGAAGTTTGCCAAAGCGCAAAATTTCTTTCAATGTCTTTTTGTTGATGACTGTTTTTGCTTTTACAAGCAGTTCGTTGTTGAAATTGTAAATGTCTTTTGTGCAGATTTTGCCTAAAAGGAAATCGGTGTTTTGCATTTCCAAATTTTGTGGTTCGGTGGGGGTTATTGGTTCAACTGCTGTTTCAACTTCAAGTGGCATAATTTTTGCTTGTTTTGTTTGTTTTGTTTTGAAAATTTTTGGCATTTTATTTGGCACAAATTTGTTGACATTTACACTGCTTGTTTTGTCGTTAAATATAATTGTATTTTTGCCACATGAAGCAATTAAATTTGCCTCAAGCACTTGGTCGTTTTCAAGCGACACTTTTTCGGTTAAATATTTGTCGTTTATAAGCACTTCTTTAACAATACCTAAAAACTCACCTTTAATGTTAAACGCCTTTGCATTTATTGGGCAATTTGTGTAACACATGTCTTCAATTTTCAAACTTACGGCAGTGTTGTTTTTAATTGTCAATGCGTTTTTGCCAACATTATATATGTTTTTTGTTGGGAGCAAAAAATGATTGTCGTTTTCGCCAATGATTTCTAAATACAACAGTTTTTTAAGTTTTTTGTCAAACAAAAGTTTGTCCACATTTCCAATCAATTCGCCTTCGTAAAGAGATAATACTGGGCGAGAAATAAAATCGTTACAATAAAACATAAATACCTCTAAAATAATTTATGATTATCCAGTTTGTTTATGAAGATGTAAGGTTAAATAATATGTGTATTTTTGTCTAATTTATTTGCTTTATGGCTAAATTTTAGATATACTTTAATTAACATATTAATTAACTTATTTTAAGTTTAAATGTAAGGTTATGTTTTGTTTTTTATTTAAAATCAAAAAATTAGGGTAAACTAAACTCACATTTAAACTGGCAAGAAGTGTTTAGGGGTAACATGAAAAAGCGTTTTTTAATTTTAATTTTATGTTTATTTTTGCCTTTGGGTTTTGTTGCGTGTGAGAGCGTGAACAAAAAACTTCTTTCCACGCCAAATAATTTGGTGGTTGAAGCGGACGGCATCATCACTTTTGAGCGTGTTGATAATGATGAATATTATGTCATTAACGTGAATGGGTTGGAACAAAGCGTGTTCGTTGCAAACAAAAATAAATACACCGAACTATATAACAGCAATGGCGTGAATTATTTACAATATGACATTTCACGTTTGCTGAATTTAGGCGAAAGTTACAGCATTAAAGTTAAGGCTTGTGCCAACAATAAAAAGGACAGCACATACACAGCGCCAGTGTCATATGTGCATCAAGTACGCATTGACACGCCTGAAACAAAAATCATAGGCAACACCCTTACATGGGACAATGTTTACAACGCAAATTCATATATGGTTAAAGTTGTTACACCTTCAACAATAGTGCCTGCCGACGACCCTGAAACAATTGCAAATGCAAATGTGTTTTCATCGGTGTACAGTTTAAACAAATTTAATTTTGCTTCTATGCTTACAGAAGCTGGGGAATACAAATTTTATGTTAAAGCAATGAGCCGTGAAGCCAACTATTTGGAAAGTGGTTTTAGTGCAAAAGTTGTTTATGAAAATTATGTAAATTTAGTGGCTCCAACAAATTTAAGGCTACACAAAATTGACAATGAATGGCTTTTAACATGCGTGGTTGACAATTATGCAAATGCGCTGAAAGTTCAATTTAACAATTTTGAAGAAATTGTGGATATTAATGAAACATCAATTGAACTTGATGAAAATGTGCCAAACCTTATCAAAATAAATTTAAACACATTGTTTGCCGGTAAAGGCATTGACTTTGCAAACCTAACATACGCCAAAATTAGCCTTGCAAGCATATTCCAAACACAGGGCAAAAACTTTTACACAAACTCAGCAATGTCAGAGCCTGCTGAACTTACGTCCAAAAACCGCCTTACAGCACCGACAATTGAATACAACGCACAAACAAACACTGTAACTTGGCAAGGTGAAGATAATTTAAACATTGCAGGCTACAAGGTTTATGTTTGTATGGCAGATGAAGTTAAAACTCACATTTTAAGCAGTGAAACAGGTACAATGTCAATTGAAATGCCAGATGATTTTGTTTCGGTTGCAGTGCTTGCTTTGGGTAAAGGCGATTATGAGAACAGCTGTTTAAGCGAATTTAAACACAATTCAACAAACGTACAAATTCCGCTTTCAATAAGTTTAAACGAAAACAAAATTGTTTGGACGGAAATTGAAAACGCTTACTACATTGTTGAAACCAACAACGGTGTGGAAGTTATGACCGAGCATGAAATTGATTTAAGCAATTTAAATTATGTGTTGACAGAAATTGAAGTTACAGCAGTGAGTACAGGCAAAAATTCTAACACTGCAAAATCTAACCCAAATTACAGCGTAAAATTAGCAACACCGAAGAATGCGGGTTTTGTGTCCAGCAACAAGTATTTACTAAGTTTTGACCATGTAACTGGTGCAATCGGTTACAAAATTTGGATTACTGACTTATCACAATCCACAAACCAAGCAATTTGCATTTCACAATTGTTTACAATTAACCGTGTGGACTTATCTAGTTTTGTTACACGCGGAAGGGAATATCGTGTTCAAGTGCAGGCTGTGGCGGACAAGTATGGAAATCATTTAGATAGTGACCTTTCAAGCCCAACTTTAACACTTGCATACAACCACATGTTAGATATGCCAGAATATGTATATGCCACTGCAACCAGCCCAATTTCAGTTGAAGGCGAAGGTACAAATAAAAAATATTATGTAAACTTTAATGGCGTGGAAGGTGCAGATAGATATGAGATTATGGTCAATTTCAACAGCCGAACAATAAAAGATGACAATCGCACAAACCCATATTCCGTTGATATAACCGACTTTTTAACGAATGTGGATGGCGAAGTTATGGCAAACGCTTACAATATTACAGTGCGCGCGCTTCCAAACGATAATGATACGGTTACACAAGCAAGCAAGTTGAATGCCTACACTTATCTATTGCGTCAGCAACTTAAACAGGTTACTAACATTCAAGTTAAAGTTACTGATGACATTTACACCCTTTCATTTGATTTGCAAGACAATGCACAAAATTACAGTGTTGAAATTATTAAACTTAACGACCCTGATTATGTTGCTTACCTTGCAAGTGAAGAGGGTTTAACTTTGCCTATAACAAATGTTAAAGGTGCAATTGACATAACAAATTATGTTAAACAAGCGGGTGAATATTACATTTATATGACCGCACACCCAGGGGCAGGAAGCAGTTATTACGACTCGTCTGACCGTTCCAGCGAGTTTGAAGTTGTAAGTAAATTGAAAACACTTTTGACACCTTACAACCTTACAAACAATAACATCAGCAACACCGAGTATACAATCGGTTGGGCAGGCGACGCAAATGCGGATAGTTATTCAATTAAAGTTTCTACACCAGCAGGCAAAGAATTTGCTTACAGAACCAACCAAACAAGTTTAAACATTAACGACATCATAACAATTGAAGGTAATTATTCATTTTCGGTTAAAGCGGTGGTTTCAGCAAACAGTGAAAGTTCAAAGACATTTGTGTCAAGCCCATTCAGTGAAAGTTTTAATTTCACATATAGGTATGCTGAATTGAAAGACTTTGAACGTCACAGTGTTTACTTGTTTAGCGATAGTGTAAAATATAATTTTGCCATTACTAACGCAGACGCTTCACATTTAACCAACCTTTTATGGTATCATTTACTGCATGGGGTTAATGAAAATTATGGTTTAACAATTTATTTTGAACCAGTTTCAGAAGATAATAAATTAGAGCAAATTGCATTGAGTTTGGCGTCAAACGCTGGGCTTAATAAGATTTACGACTTTACAAATGATGACGATTGGAAAGCAATAAGGAAAAACACCAGTGCAACAGCCATTGACTTAATTTCATTAATTTGTAACAAACTTTTGCACTTGTACCCTGAAATGGCGGTAATTTCAAATTACACATGCGAAAAGGTGTATGAAAATAACGACAACATTCTCCGCTTTAAATTTAAAAATGAATTGGACGTTGAAAAAGAAATTAACACAACCTATGTTGACATGGCTTTGGACTATACAAACAAATTCAACTATATTCCGTCATCTTTGCGCAGAAGCACAAATGGCGTGTTTGCAATTGACAAGCGTAAGGAAATGGAAGTCAGCACAACAGAACAGATGTTTATGGCTGTGCAGTATGGGTTTAAGCCAGTGTTTGTGGGTAATGCCACAATGGCACAAAAGGTTTACGAAAATGCAAAACTTGTTTTAACAGCGATTGTTTCAAGCAATATGACTGACCTTGAAAAAACAACTGCTATTTTCGACTGGTTGGAAAAATCGTTTAACATCAACATGGGTGCAAAACTTACAACAGTCGGTGACGTGAACGTGAAAGCTGATATTTCAGTTTGGGGTAAACGTGCAGAGTTTTATTTGGAAGGCATTTTAGGCAACATTACACAAGCACAAAATGGCAACATAGTTGTCGGTAGTACGCAAGCAACTAGCGAATCGTTTGCAAAAGCGTTTACTTTGCTTTGTGGCATTGAAGGTATTGAAACAAGGAAAGTGAATGGCAATTTGGGGTATAAAACAAATCAATCTAGCCAAATTGAACAACATTATCACAACTGGAATAAAGTTTACATTGAAACAACTGACGAAACTGGCAAGGCTTGGTATAATGTAGACTTAACCTACAGCGATTTGCGTTACAATGCCTTTGATAACATGAATTCTTACAACATGGCAAGCCATTTGTTCTTCTTGGTGTCTGACGAATACCTTAGAAATAATTTGAATTTTGGTTCAACAACTGTTCCGCTTTCAATCAGCGAATTTAGCGAAAATGTTTTGCCAACCATGCCAGCAGATATGCAAATTAAAGAAACCAAAAATTACGATTATTATAGCAACACCTTTGTAAACGTAAGTTTTGAAGAACTGCAACAAACAATCAACAACAGTTATTTAAAGCCAAGGCTTTCATCAAATGGTGAACCTTTACAGGCTGAAGACGCTTTTGCTAGCATGGGCTTAAAGTATGACGCCTCTGCTGATTTAAGGCATTACTTTAATAATGAATACAAAAATGTGCAATCTAATTCAGGCGTGGAAATCACTGCACCGATTTCACATTTGCAAGCGTATATGTTGAACATGTTGGTTTATGGTAAATCTAACTTACTAAGCAATGAAAACAGCGTGGCAACAATTGAAATGCGCCTAAGTTCAAATTATGGTTTGGGTTCCACTTTGAAGGAAATGTTAAACAGTGGCAATTCAAATAGCATGACACAGCGCTCATTAAATGGTATGTTTAGGCTGAATAATGAACAATACATTAGTGTATCCACTTTCGTGACACAAACCGCTGATAGTTGTGTTATTGTTGCAACCATGAAATACGCTGAGTAAAACAATAAATCATCTAGTTTGAAGTGCTAAAATGTGTGTTTATATGGTTTGTTATTAATAAATGATAGTGTGCATTTACGCAAAAGCGCTAAAACTAACGCATAATTAATAAAGATAAAAGTATAATTTTGTTTTAACTATTTACACTAAAGATATGAAAGTGGATGCAGTTAAAACATTAGATGAAATTAAACTTAAACTGCACCAAAGCAGTGATTTAAAGTCACGCTCGGTGCAGTTTTTTGACACGGATATTGCAATTTGTTATATTGCCGATGTTACGGACGACCAAATTTTAAACGACAATTTGATTTACCCAATTTGTTCTTACAAAGGCGAAAAACCTAGTGAAATTTTAGACGAACTGAAAACTAATGTGCTGGCGAACAGTGAAATAACTTCGGCACTGGACATTGACAGCGCGGTAAGCAAATTGTTGCAAGGCAACGCGCTTGTTTTGGTGCAAGGTGCAAACGAAATTTTGGCTTGCGATGTTGAAAAAATTGTTGTGCGCGCAGTTAATGAGCCACCGACAAGTGTGGTTATAAAGGGACCAAGGGAAGGCTTTAATGAAAGCATAAAGTACAATTTAAGCATGGTAAGGCGTCGTGCTAAGTCGGACGACTTAGTTGTTAAAACAGTTGAAATTGGCAAATTGACAAAAACACAAGTTGCCGTTTTGTATTTTGATTCAGTTGCAGACAAAAAAGTTGTAAAACACATTTTAAAACGCCTAAATAAAATAGAAATTGATGGAATTGTGGACAGCCATTATTTGGTTTCGTACTTACAAAAGAACCCAAAATCACTTTTTAAACAGGTTGGCGACACTGAAAAACCAGACATTTTGGTTGGTAAAATGCTTGAAGGAAGGGTTGGCATTTTGGTTGACGGAAGCCCAATTGCTTTAACTTTGCCTTTCATTTTAATGGAAGACATGCAAAACAGCGACGACTATTACTGCCAACCAATCCGTGTAACATTTGTTAGAATTTTGCGTTTTGTGGGCGTCATCATGGCTGTGTTGTTGCCGGGCATGTATGTGGCGCTTGAAAAATTCCATTATAAAGTTTTGCCAATTGAATTTTTGGTCACCATTATGAACACCACACAAGGCATACCGTTTTCGCCATTTGTTGAAGTTTTGTTCATCATTCTGCTGTTTGAAATTTTGTACGAAGCAAATTTGCGTATGCCACAGTATTTTGGCATGGCAATGAGCATTGTCGGTGCGCTCATTTTGGGTGAAACAGCAGTCGAAGCAGGTTTAGTAAGCCCGCCCGCAGTTATGATTGTGGCGCTATCCGGTATTACATTTTACATCATTCCAAGCCAAGCGGCACAGTTTAGCATTTTAAGGTTGTTGGTTTTGCTTGTGGGCAGTTGTTTGGGGCTTTATGGGGTGATTGTGTCCTGCGTGTTTATCATTTCATACCTTTGCAGTTTCGACAGTTACAACTCGGCATATTTGGCACCTACTGCACCATACATTGCGGGCGACCAAAAGGATATGTTTAAGCGCACCACCATTAAAGAGATGATGAAACGCCCAAAATCTATTGCAAACAACAAACACAATTTGGACAGGAGGCGCGACAATGAAAATTAGTTATAGGCAGATGTCCATTGCGGTTATGATGAGTTTTATTGCTGTAAAACTTATGGCTTTGCCAGGGTTACTTTATGAAGACGCAAAAAACATGGGCTGGGTTGTGCCGATTGCTTTGATGTTGGTGGATTTTGTTTTTGCACTGATGCTTGCAAGTTTAATGCAAAAAAACAAAAGCAAAAACTTTTATGAATTTTTAAAAGACACTGTTGGCGTCGTGTTTGCAAAAATTGTTTTGGCGGTTTTGGTTGTGTTCTATGCCATTGTTTTGGCAATTATAGGCAAAGGGCTTGAACTTTTCATTATCCAAAATTTTTACGAAGAATTTTCGTGGTTCTATTATGGTGTGCCACTTATGGCAGTTGTTGGGTTTATGGTTTACAAAGGCATAAGGAACATTTCACGAATGTTTGAATTTTTCTGGCTACCAATTTTGTTTGCTTGTGTTTACATTGCGGTCAAAGCGTTCGCTGGTGTTGAGATAACTGCCTTTTTGCCTATGTTTGAAGACGGAGTTCAGCCAGTTTTGAGTGCAGGGTTTAAATATGTGTCATGGTTTGGGTCGTCGACATTCCTGCTTTCGATTTACGGTTATGTTGAATTTAAAGACGCAAAAAAACGCACACTCATTTCATTCATGCTAGTTGCAATCGGCGTTACAATGCTTTTATATTTTGTGTTTTATGGTCTGTTTGGCGTAACAAGCCCAACACACCAATTTTGCATTAGTGATGTGTCGCAGTTTAACGGCTCGCGCTCCAGCGTTGGGGAATTGTCTTGGCTTGTGGTAAGTTTGTGGATTGTTGCACAAATCATAAGTTTTGCGCTGTATTCATTTTGTATGGTGCATACCTTCTTACATTTATTCAACATTAAATCTACTGTGGTTGGCGTGCTTGTGCTTGACGCATACATTGTGTTTTGGGGCATTTGGGGCACAAAGACAATTGAGCCAGAAGCCATATTTTATAACCCAATAACAAGTTGGATATCAATCGTTGCAAGTTATATCCTGCCGTTGATTTTAATTTTGGCAAACGTATTCCATGGACATGCAGTTAAGGTAAAAGGGGTGGAAAATGCAAAAAGTTAAATCAGTTTTCAGCCCAAGGAAGTTGGCAATTTGGTTATTCGTTTTGTTGCTTATTGTGACAATTCCAGAATTTACTAAACCAGCCATGAGCCAAACAGAAGCTTTAGTTACATTAATATGCGTAGATGTTGTGGATGACCAATTCTCATTAAGCGCAAGCGTGCTAGCCCCAGGTGAAGGCAAAAAACCAACATACAATTTTTACTATGCGGTTGGCGAAACTTTGGGCGACGCAATGGACACCATTTCTCTTTCAATCGGTAAGGAAATGGGGTTTTCACAATGTGAAATAATGGCTTTTGGCGATACCCTTTGCGGTAAAGGCATAATAAGTGCGCTGGACTTCATGGTAAGGCTTAAAAAAGTCAGCCGAAATGCAATGCTTGTTAATTTCGGTGGAGATATAAAAGATTTCAGTGACGCAATGAAAAGCTTATACACCGAAAAACAGTTAAAAATTGAGCAAGTTATCAACTTTGATAAACAATATATTCTTTCACAGGACAGCACAATTGACAACTTTTATCGCGGTTATTTTAGCGATATCGGTATAGGAATGTTGCCCAAAATGACGGTTCAAACCGAAGAAACAGACAACGCAATAGAAGTGCAAGCGCAAAGCAGTGACAGTTCAAGCGCGCAAAGCGGACAATCTGCACAAGGCGGGCAGGAAAAGAAGTTGTATTTATCTAACGACGGCACAATAGGCATTTTCAAGTTCGGCAAAAAGCAAATGGAAATTGACTACGAAACAAACAAAAATATAAACCTTTTCGACAACAAAGATTATAAAGGCATTTTAATCATCAACAATGTTACCGACAAATTGTACAACGACGCAACCGTTGTTATGAACATCACAAAAACAAAGCCAAAAATAAAGGTAAGTTTTGTTGACGGCAAACCAAATTTCAAGTTAGATTTAACTTTAACCATGTATATTGAAGAGATTGTTCAAAATCAACAAAAATCTTCGTTTATGCGCCGTAACAAAGAATTTTATACCGATGCCTTGCTTTCAAAAATAAAAACCCATGTTGAAACAGAGTTGAACGACGCAGTGGAATTGTGTAAAACTTCTAATTTGGATTTGCTTCAAGTTTACCAAAATTTTAACTGCTTTAAAAACAAACAATTTAAAGAATATTTAAATGAAGTTGGCAAGGACAACTACCTTCAAGGTGTCAATTTTGAAATGAATGTTACAATCGAAAGTGCTTATTAAAGTGCGATGTTAATAAAAAATTTTCTTATAAAAATCATTTAGTTGTTATATACAATAAAAAAATACACCATTGCTGGTGTATTTTTTGTGGATAAGTTAATTTAGTTATGCACGAAGAACTGCTTTAAATGTGGAAATTTCTGCTTGCAACACGCGGTTAACAATCTCAGTGATGTCGGTTTCGGTTAATGGTTTGTCACCTTGACGAATATCTAAACTGAATGCCACGCTCTTTTTATTTTCGCCTAAACTGTCTGCAACATAAACATCGAACACTTTTGCGCCAACAATGTTTTGTTTGTCGGCTTTTAGTGCGGTTTTAATAATGTCGCCAGCAGGGGTGTCGCGGTCAACAACAATTGCAAGGTCACGGCTGATGTTTGGCAATTTGTCCGGTGCGTTGCCTGTGTGGCGGTCATTTAAACGGCAAATTACATTGCTTAAATTAATTTCTGCCATGTAAACTTTTTGGTTGATGTCGAAATTCTTTAAAATCGTTGGGTGCACTTCGCCAATTTCACCGATTTTGCGGTTGTATAAATAAATGTCCGCACAAATGCCTGGGTGGAACATATGGTTTTGTGCTTGTCTATATTCAAGCGTGACACCGATGCTTGCCATAATTTTATTTAAACGGTTTTTCAAGTTATAAAAATCGTAATTCCCAGTCAAACTCAAAACAAGGTTGTTGTGTTCATCTGGCAATTCAGTTAAAGGCAATTGTTTAGGGATAAACACGCGTGCCAATTCAAACAGCTTCAAATCTTTATTGCCTTGTTTTAAATTGAAACTTATTGTGTTCAACATGCCCGGCATAAGGCTTGTGCGCACCACGCTGTAATCTTGCCCAATTGGGTTGGCAATCACAATGTGGTTTTCAAGTTTTAAACCAGCATTTTGTATTGTTTTTGGGCTACCAAATTGCCAAGTAAGGGTTTCATCAAAACCACACAGCGCGCTGTTTACTTTAAGTTTGTTAATGTTCTTTTGTTCCACAGTCAATTCACCAACAGTGTGGAAATCTGTTGCTGTGTTGCTTTCAATGCTCACTTTGTCTAAGCCATAAATGCGTCCAACTTCTTCGCAAATGTCACATTCGCGTTCAATATCTGTGCGTTCTTGTGGGATTAAGGAAACAAGTTTGTCAGCTGTTGCGGTTGTTTTGATGTCAAGTTTATTTAATATGCGCACCATTTCTTCCGCTGGAATTTCAAGGCCTAAACGCTCGTTGATGCGTGTGACACTGCTTTCAACTGTCCTTTGTGCTGGAAGGGCGGTGTGTACATCTACAATTTCTTTTGAAATCTCGCCAGCGTTAAGTTTGGTTATGATATTTAACGCACGTTTTAAACCAATTTCAGTGTTTTCAACATTCACGCCTTTGCTGTAACGAATGCTACTGTCGCTAAGCATACCCAACGCGTGGGCAGACCTACGGATATTCGCAAAATGGAAATTTGCACTTTCAAGCATAACTGAACTTGTGGTTTCGTATGTGCCAGATTCCATTCCGCCCATAATGCCAGCAATGACCATTGGTTCATTTGCGTTGGCAATCACAAGGTTTTCGCTGGTTAATTCATGTTCCTTTTCGTCTAATGCTAAAAGTTTTTCGCCCATTTTTGCACGACGAACAATAATTTTGTTGCCTTTTATTTTGCTTAAATCAAATGCGTGCATAGGTTGCCCAACTTCCAACAAAACATAGTTTGTTATATCCACAAAAAGTGAGTGAGGTGTGTGGTCAAGCAAAGTTAAGCGTTTTTGCATCCATGCTGGGCTAGCCCCGTTTTTCACATTTTCAACCACAACACTTTCATATCTTGGGCAAAGGTCAGTGGCGTCAACTTGAATGTCCACTTTTTTGTTGCCAACCGCAGTGTAAGTTAAATCGAGTGGCTTAACTGGGCGGTCGAAAATTGCACCTATTTCTTTAGCAATGGCATAAATTGAATTGCAATCTGCACGGTTAGGCAACACATTCACGTCTAACACAACTTCATTCAAACCAAGCACATTTGCAACTGGCGTGCCAGGCACGCAATTAGGTGCTAAAATAAGCAAACCGTCAACGCTTGCGCCTGGGTAAATGCTGTCGTTAATGCCTAATTCGTCACCACCGCAGAACATACCATTGCTTACAACTCCGCGTAATTCACCGTTTTTAATGCCCACACCACAAGGCAAATTTGCACCATCAAGAGCCAAAGCAACATTGTCGCCAACTTTCATGTTTGTTGCGTGGGTCACTATTTGTGTTTTGTTAAAACCATAATCGC
The DNA here is from genome assembly GCA_934772045.1 of uncultured Clostridia bacterium. Classification (GTDB taxonomy): domain Bacteria; phylum Bacillota; class Clostridia; order Christensenellales; family UBA1242; genus Onthoplasma. Next base: position 189,892 of record CAKVMH010000001.1, on the reverse strand, counting down.
ATTGGCAAACAACTAATTTGTCTGCGTTTGGGTGACGAGTTATTTCGGTTATTTTTGCAACCACAACATGGTCAAGCCCTTTTGATTTATCAAAAACCTCTTCAACTTCAAAACCTGCGTCGGTCAAGCCTTTAACAAGAGTTTTTAATTCAATATCACTGGTGTCTACATAATCATTAATCCATGATAATAATACTTTCATTTTCTTCTCCTTATTGTTATTTAAACTGCTCTATAAACCTTCTTTTGTTTGTTGTTTCTGGCGAAACAATAAACTTCTATTCGTTTTCTTGAAAATTCAATTACTTGAATTGTTCAATAAATCTCACATCGTACAATCGTATTTGACAATACGATGAAACTTCCATAAGGTTTAAAATCATTTCAAATATTCTATTTGAACTGCTCTATAAACCTTATGTCGTTTTCGAACATAACTTTTGCATTTGGAATTTTGTAACGCATTTTTGGGAAACGGTCAAAGCCAAAACCGAATGCGTAACCGCTATACTCATTAGGGTCGATGCCATTCATTTCCAAAACGTGTGGGTGGATCATGCCTGCACCCAAAATTTCATATTGTCCAGCGCCTTTACATGCTGGGCAACCTTTACCTTTGCAAACATTACATTCAGCATCAACTTCAACACTTGGTTCAGTGAAAGGGAAGAAACTTGCCCTAAATTTTGTTTTTGTGGCTTCGCCTAAATATTTTTTCAAAATAAGGCTGAGGTCATGTTTTAAATCAGCAAGTGACACCTTTTTATCAATATATATACCTTCAAGTTGGTGGAAGGCTGGGGTGTGGGTGGCGTCAATTTCATCTTTACGGAACACGCGCCCAAAACTGAACACTTTAAAAGGTGGTTTAATTTTTTCCATAGCACGTGGTTGAGTGTTACTTGTTTGTGTACGCATCAAAATTTCAGGTGTAATGTACAAACTGTCCTGCATGTCACGGCTAGGGTGGTCTTTTGGAACATTGACAAGTTCAAAGTTGTATTTATCCAACTCAATTTCAGGGCCGTCAATTTGGCTGAAACCCATACCAGTTAAAATTTCGCCCATTCTAATGAAATCAATTGTTACAGGGTGAAGCGCACCAATTTCGTCTGTGTTGGTGTCTAATGTGACATCGATTTTTTCTTTCATCAATTTTTCTTCCAGCTCAGCATCGGCAAGTATGGTTTCTTTTGCGTCAATAAGTTGCTCGGCTTCAGTTTTCGCTTTGTTTAAAAGTTGCCCCATTTCTTGTTTTTGTTCTTTTGGCACATCTTTCATGAAGCGGAAAAGCTCAGTCAACTTGCCGGACTTACCTAAAACTTCAACACGCAATGCTTGGCATTTAACACTGGTTTTAATTTCTTCAACCTTTTCTTTAACGTAACTTAAAATTTCTTTAATTTTGTTTTGCATATTTACTCCTTTTACTTTTTGTAGACATTTTAAAATTAATTTTCCTAAACTTTTTGCTGTTGCGTCAAACATGGCTCACAACAATAAAAAAGCCCAAGCAATAAATTAATTTGCTTGGACGAAAATTCGTGGTACCACCAAACTTCGTCGCAATCGCCTCTTATAGCTAATTTGCTCCACTTCATTGCGCAAATGTAAGCCTTACAAAGCGATTGCTCCGTTACCCAATCAAACCCGCTTAACGCTAGGCTTTGCTCGGGTGCCCAGATGACGCTTCTTTTAGCTAATTTGCTCCACTTCATTGCGCAAATGTAAGCCTTACAAAGCGATTGCTCCGTTACCCAACCAAACCCGCTTAACGCTAGGCTTTGCTCGGGTGCCCAAATTACGCTTTTCTTAGCTAATTTGCTCCACAACGTTTACAAATGAGTTTTTAAAAGTGTTGCGACCTTGTTTCATTTTTACAGTTTTGTCTGGCTTTCCTTAACAGTTTAATACCTTTACCGGAAAGCAACTCGAGTGCTGAAATTCATACAAATGCTTAACATGGTTACCTTACAGCCTAAGGGCAACTTCTCTAAGATGGAACAGATGTACTACTTGACACACCGTCATGGTTTTTATTTAGATGTTTGTAATAATGTTTTCATTAAGATGTAAAACATTTTTTACAATTGTATTAATTTTAAAACATATTTAAACTTTTGTCAACTAAAAATTTTGAAAGAGTATGCGTTTGCTTTTTATTGTGAATACAACAAACCATATTTACAAGCGAGAGCGAAGTAAATTGGTTTATTCTGAATACAACAAGCCGTATTTACGAGTGAGAGCGAAATAAATAGGCTTATCAAAATCGTCATACCGACCATTTTTAAGAAAAGTTTTAAAGGTGGAATCTTTTTGATAAAGTTGCATTTGAACTTAAAAAAGAAATTCAAAAAACACTTGTGACAAATTTTAAATAAAATTAAATTCATAATATATTTAACAAAATTTAAAAAATTTAAAAAATTAAATTAAAATTATAAAAAATAGCAGAAAAATGCTATATTTTAAGGTATTTTTGAATTTTTAAATAATTTTTTATATTTTTATGTCCGAATTTGGGAATAATAAATTAAATTTAATTAGTTTAAAATATTTTTAAGACAATAAAAATTTTTGTTAATTTAATTAAATTAAAATTGATTTAAAAAACTGATTATGCTATAATCAAGATAAATTATAAGCATTTTGTTAATTTTACAATTAAACATTTGGCATAAAATTTTATTTTCTTTTTGAAAGGATAAAACAAAATTGATGTAGTTTAGGGGTAAATATGTCGATTGTTGATGGTGTTGTGGTTACAAGGGAATACCTTGAAATCAACAACAAAAAAATGATTATCAGCCGAAGATATGAATTGACAAGCACCCGCAGGGGTGACCATATTTTTGTGCGCGACATCAACGGGCGTAGTTACTTTGTGAATATTGAAAAACTGTATAGTGGCAACATTGATGACCATAAACCGATTGATACAAAACTTTTCTGCGTGAAGCCGAACGAAAACAGGTTCCGAAATTGTTTAAAATTTGTTGGGCAAGAGTTGATGTTGCAAAGTGGTGACGATTTTATTGCGCTGAAACCACTGACAGAACAGCAAGTGCTTGACCTTTATGAAAACACATCGCATTATCCGGAAGTGAGTTTAAATGTGGCGGACTATATGCAACCGCACTGTTTCCGCAAGGCAGAAAATGGGGCTTTTGTTGCCGAACTTGATTTACAACCTATTTGTTATGACTACGCATTGAATAACACCAACTTCGACGCATATTTGTTTTCAATCCAGTTTAGTTCGGGTATGCAGTATGTGGTTGTGGATAAAAAAATTTTTAAAAGTGAAAATTCTTCATTAACCATAATTTTAAGTGGTGTAAAATTCCGTATCACTAAGCGCAACAACATACAAAAACTTGTGCGTGTAAACAAGTCGGTTTACGATTGTGCTGTTATGCAAACCTCGCTCATTGATGGTGAAAAATACAACACTGCAGTTGTGTTGCGTCAGCAAAATAAAGATTACAACTTTGATGATGTAAATGATGAATTTAAAGCCTATGTTGACGCGTTGGTTGGACAATTTAGGCATGATTATAAGTTGGGGAAATATAAATTACGCGACTTTTACCTTGACACTGGTGAACGCGCGAGATTTGCTGATGATAACCATTACACTTTTGAAGATTATCTTATCGTTGACGACCTTGCTTGCACAAACAAAGTTTATGACCTTTTCCAACCTGCTAAAATGGAGTTGGATAATGGTAAATTTAATGGCGACCCTACATATAACAAACAAAAGGCTAACAAAATTTATGAAACGAGTGCAAAGAAATTTGCGGGGGATTGTTTTAGGGTTCTTAACACCACCGCAGGCTTTTTGCTTTTCCCATTAACACCTGTTTTGGCAATATGTTCGTTAGGGGCATTAATTAGTGTTCCATTTAACAAAATGGACAATTCAAGGCGTGAAAAACAATCGCAATCTGGCATAACATGCAAAGTGATAAATCCGCATGCGCTTAACCGTGATTTAGCAAAGGCTCATGCCTTAACGCAATTGGAACAGGTGTTTGTAACTGCGCAAAGGCAATATAAGAAAAACCTGTTAAAATTTAATGAAACGAAAAGGACAGAAAGGCAAACCAAACAAGCAGAACTTACGAATAATCAAGTTGAAAGTTTGTTGCAAAAACTGTTTGAAATTAGAAATGAATTGCAATTGAATTTAAGTTTCCTTTCAATTGTTGGCAACTTCCATGTGCAAGACGCAGAAGCGAAGATTACACCACAAAATGCATATTTGGCACGCCAATTTGAAGATATTTACGCAAAATGTGTGGCGACAATATCAAACCTGCAACGTGAATACACTGACGCTGACTTTGCTGGCAAGGAAGATATTAAAAAAGAACTTAGCAAAACAATTGCTTCGCGCGATGTTATTAAGGAAAACTTTATTTCAATGCATGACGATTACGCTAAAGACAGCAAAACAGCGGATATCCTTTGTGGATTTGTTGAATTATGTGCTGTTTTGGTCATCGCAAAATACAAAATTTATACTTACCTTACTGCCGAACAAAAGAATTTTGTTGATAAATTGAAAATTGATTTTAAAAACGGACAAATATGTTTCAAAAGTGCAAAATATAGCACAGTTGAAGAATTCGTTTCAATTAATGGCGTAGGGTATAATTCCATAAAGGATTATACAAAGAATTTGGGCTACCAGTTGGTGGAAAATTTCCACTTCATATCTGCTAGCGACGGCATGGTGTTGCCAGAGCAACCGGTAAATGTGCCAGAACAAAATATAAATGAAAATTATCAGCAAGTTGAACAGAATGATGCACAATTAGAAACTTCTAATTTGGTAAACAATGAAGATGTGGCACATGGGTATACTGAAAATGCGCAAGTTAATGATTATGATGATAATATGCAACAGGGTGAATATCAAGTCCAGCCAGTTGAAAATGAACAACAAATGGACTTTATTGTTGAACAACCACATAATGCGCAAAATGTAAACCAAACGACCGTTGGAGTTGATGTGTATGATCAAGACTATGATTGGCAGTTTGACACTGAACCTAATTTGGAAAGGCAAAGCACAAACATTGTTAGCGATATTGAAGGTGTACCGAATGTTGTAACAGAACAACAAGACACCCATAATGATAATAAGCAGGAATACTTGCAACCAAATGCACAAATTGTGGAAAACACAGGACCTAAACCAACTTCAAACACAAAGCAAACTAATGAAGCTGAGCAAGATAATGAGATTGAAAGATTGTTTGAAAGCATGTTGGAAACCTCAACTGATGAAGCACCGGCTAGCGAAACTTTAAAACCAGAAACAATAAAAACAACCAATGCACCTATTGTAGAGCAAGTCGAAATTGATAAACAAATTGATGTGAAACCAATTGACACACCAAAACCCAAAACAAACCTTTTGGCTGATTTGTTTGGCAAAAAGGCTAAGGCGATCACACGAGATGTGTCGTTTGAAAATGCTTATTCAGTTTTGATGTATGGTGATTTAACCTCGGCTGATTTTGATTTTGCGCGTAAAGTTATGGAACCATTCAACAATCAAATTGTCAAAGATAAAAACAAGGCACGCAATTTTGCCATGTTCTATTTGTGGCAAATGAATGTTAAACTAAAAACTGCAGATAATCTACTCCACAAAACAAAGCAAATATATTCAGTTTTAATTAATGAAAATGTCACCATACAAAAAATGCTTGCACTACAAAAATTGCTTTATAAGAACATTCCTTTTGAAAAAGCCAAAAATGTGGTTGAAGCGGTGGAAAATTACCAGCAAAACTTGTTAAAGACACAATCACAAATTTATGCAGAAATTGTGGATATGAACAAAATTATAAAAGGACTGTTGCGTAACAATGCGTTGTCGTCAACTGAAATTGAGATTATAAAAACGGCAGGCGAACAAATTAAACAAAACATTTCAATTGTTACAAACGATGTTGAAGTTATAAAGTCAAATAAAATGTTAAAATGGCGCAATAATTTCCTGAAAGGGCAAAACATTTTAATTGACATCCTTCAAAAGGCAAGCAAAACTTTATTGTTGTTGCTCAACAATGCAAATGTTATAACTGTAAGGGTTGATGCACTTAAATTAAAGCAAAATGCTAGTCCTAATTATTTTGCAAAAGAAGTGTATTTGACAAAGAAACATTTAGACAGCAGTGTTAAAGCATTGGATAAATATATTGATAGCATAGAGTACAGGCTTGCAAAAACTAATTTATCAACCGAAAACTTCAACCAATTAAATTTAGTTTTGGTTGGCGAAACTGACAGTAAATTAATTAAAATGCAAAATTACAGCAAACTAAAAACCAAAATTTTAAATCAGCAAAAGCGTGAACTTGAATTGATTAAAAAGTCAGCGTCAAGCTTAAAAAATGAACTTAAAAACATTAAAGCTTATGTAGATGTTGTAAAGGCGGAATTGACCATAACAAAAATCTTTTCAAGTGCAAAATTTACCGCTAATTTGCAACCGACCGACGATGATTTGCGCTTCTTAACAAAGGCAGTTATTTGCGTTAAAAACACAACTAAACGCCTTAATATTGTTGCAAAACAGCTAGCAGAAATAAACAGGTGGGCAACACAACATTTAGATGTGTTAAAGCGTGAATTACCTAACAAATTGACAAAGCTTCAAAATTTTGTTTATGCTAATCAATCAATTTACATGCAAAACAAAAATAATAGTTTAAAAGCAGTTTGCTTTAAAAAATTAAAAGATTACAACCGCTACGACAGCCGTGTTAAATTCAATTAAATAAACTTAAAAGTACACCTTTCTAGGTGTATTTTTTATTATGTTTTGGTGCTTATTTCGTCATTGTTGCATAATACTTTTAAAAACACTTCGTGCAAGACCCTTCTCACACGCTCAAGGTGACATAAAACTAAGGGTTAAATTTATCTCAGAGCAACAAGAGACTGAGGCTTATCTTGATTTCAGGGGGACATGAAACTGTAGATTCTATCCGCAAAAGGCGACACGATAAGAGAGGTTGGTTAATAAAGATTATTTAAATAGTTATTTAAATAGCATTGATTTTTTGTTTGAGTTGTGCTATAATTTTAAGCATAAAATTGGGAGCATGTTGCTCACAAGCAAAAAGAGGTGTTATGGCGGTTGCATTGGTTGATGAATTGGCGATAAAAGATAATTTGACAGGAAGGGAGTTAAAAGATATTTACATTGAAGTTGAATTAGTGGACGGAAGCCGTAAATTTGTTCCTTTAACCAAAATACAAGATGTTGATAGCAAAGTCTTAATGGACGAGGAGGAAACCACAGATAGAAGTTTGGCATTAAACAGGTTCATTTCATCGCCTGCAAATTGGTATGTCGATGGAAAGGAAATTCGCCGTGTTGTGTCTTTAAAACCAATGATAGCCACCACAATTGTTTCCACAAGTGCGGATAACCCTTCCGCTTATGGCATGAAACAAATGTTAGGCTTAACAAAAATTGACGCGCGAACCTATGGCGAAAACACCAAACTTTTCGTTAAACTTGATGGTGATAGGGATTTTGTTTTAATCAACGCCAAAGATGTTTATGTCTTCAAAAATGGCACATCAAAATTGCTTTCTCAGTTAGATGAAACTGAATTAGCAAACCTTAGCAGTGCCGACTTATACTATAACAGCAGGAAAATCTTAACGCTTGACCAAAGCAAATTTGATGATAAGGTCATTGAGCAAGAGGGTGTGGCTGTCACACGTGATTCGAGCGGACATTATAGTTATGTGTTGCATAGTTTTGAACTTAACGAAGACAACACAATTAAAACAGTTGCTAGAAGTTTGTCTGACACTGTTACAACACAAACCTATGTAGACGATAGAAATTTAGGCAAAATAACTGAAAATCGCAAGTTTGAACTTGATGTTTCACGCCAAGGTGGGCACATTTATGTTGTGGACAGTTTAGGCAATAAGATTTTTGTTGACATCAACAACCTTTACGAAGGGTCAATTGCAAACCCACGTCAAATTAATGTTGCAAGGTTTAAACAGCAACCTAACGAGGCGGATATTGCAAATTCTTGTTTATATTTTGTTGGCAAAAAATTGTTGTTGAAAGTTAAAGACGCATACATTGAATTGCAACCTTTAACCGCAGAACAAGTGATTAAAGTTTATGCCAACAACACGCGCTATGCAACACCAACAACCGACAAAAACGACATAATGGCTGACGGGGTCTTCCGTTTAACCAAGGACGGCAGGTTTGTTGAAGAAAAATCATTGTCGCCAATTTGTTACGATTACGCGTCTGACAGTGCAACCGATTTCACTGCATATCTTTTTGAATTTGACCTTGAAGGAAACACTCACACTGTTGTTTTAGATAAGACAAAATTCAGCACCCCAACCGTCAATATTAATTTCGAGGGCAGAAGTGTCAGTTTAAGTTTGAATGGCGCAAAACAACCACGTAAACTTATAAGGGTTAATAAATCAGTTATTGAAAGCGCAGTTGTGCAAACTTCAAATGGTTTAGTTGTTGATTACAACACAGCAACAGTTATCCGCAATGATGTAAATAACCGTGCACTGACTGAAGATGAAAAGAAACTTGCCCAGCAAGCACAAGATAAATTTGTGGTTGACTATAAATCTGGCGACTATGTTTTGACAAATGTTTACGACGGTGACGGCAATTTGGTTGAATTTAGTGAACGCTCAGCCCGTTACAAGATGGAAGATTGTTTCCGCACAACCAACAGTGCTAACAATAATTTTAAGACTGCCACAATGACGATGGTTAATGGCAAGTTCAGGGGCTCAGAAACTTTTGACGCCAAAAAGACTAATAAAAAATACAATAAATCTGCAGTTAATTTGTCAATTAACATGTTTAAGTTTATGATTACACCTTTGGGGCTTATTTCAATGTTGGCATTTCCGGTTGTGCCAATCGTGGCTGTTGGGGCGCTTGTTTCAATTCCAATTGCGAACGTTGTTAATAGGATACGCCAAGTTGCGTCAAAAGGTATAGTTGGCAACGTTAAAGCACCAATTAAAGAAGTTGGCAGTGCTGAAATTTTACAGCCAGTAAACGAAATGTATCTAATTGCTAACCAAACTGAAAAATTATGGCAGGAAGAAGAAGCAAAGGCTAAACACGAAGACAAAAAAGCAAAACGCACACACACTCGCGTAAGTTTGTCCGACGAACAAGTTAACGCATTTTTGGTTAACATGGGTGAGTTGGAAAAGCAAGTGGATTTAATGTTCGCCGACCGCACTACAACAGAAAGTTTTACAGTGGTTAATGGCAAAGCAACAATTACACCTGAAAATGCATTCCTGGCAAAACAGTATGAAGAAAAGGTTAAAGACACTCAAAAACAAATCAAAGCTTTACAAAAGCGCGTTAAACATGCAAAAGGTGCAGAAAAAACAAACTTACAAGCAAAGTTAGGTGTCTTGACTGATGAATACGACCGAATGACTAAGGGAACCTACACCATGACCTATGCAGGTGTTGATGGAAATGCTCAATTAAAAGAAACAACATTTGAGCATATTAATTTTGTTAAGGGCTTTGTGCTTACTAAGTTTAAAGATTACGACAGCTTAACAAGCGAAGAGCAGAAAATGCTTGATAAAATCAATGTTGATTTGGAATTAGGTAGCATCAGATATAAAGGCAAATTTGTGAGTGTAGACACACTTTTGCATGACCCAAAATGCTCAGCATTAGTTGGCAAAATTTTATTTAAAGGCGAAAGCGCAAAGGCCGAACTTGAAACAACAGACGGCACAAAAATAGGAAGGGTTGAAACCGCCGAAATAACCACTGAACATGCTTCAGGGGCTGAACACGAGGCTGAATTAGGTGCTGGCTCTGAAACCGAAACCGAGCACGAGGTTGAACACGAGGCAGGCGAAGAAACCGCACATGAACTTGGTGTTGAATTTGATGGGCTTTCAACTGAATATTCATTTGCTAGCAGTTCTGACGGTTATTCTTTAAGCGGTTATTCTAGCGAAGGAACTGATGAACTAACCCCTCCGGCAGAAGTTGGTGGCGGTGCTGAAGAGGAAAGCGGTGAAGAAAGTGAGGAGATTTTAGACGCTCCAAAAACTATTAGCACTGAAGTTGAAGAGGAAACAGGTGCGGAATTAACTGGTGAAACGTCGAAAGATGAAGAAACAACCGAGGAAACTGAAACTGTTTCAGAACTTGAACTCCCTTATGATGTGGAAGAATATGTTTCATATGAAATGGAAGATTTTGATAAAATGCTTGAAGAGGCTTTGGCGGGCGTAGAAACATCTAATGAAGAAATTTCAAGCGTTGGACATAGCGAAGAAACAGATTCAGAAACTGAACCTTATAACGTTGAAGAATATGTTAATGACGTTTTAGATGAATTTGACGCAGAATTTAAAGAAGCTACTACTGAAAACACTTCAACGACAATGCTTTCAACACTTACTGAAAAATTAGCAAAGGCTGAAGAATTAAAAACCGAAGCATTAATTAGCGTTGATGACTTGTCTAAAAAACTGGAAGCAGACAATTTAACTGAAGAAGATGTAAACCAAATTAAAGATGGGTTGGAAACAATTGAACTTAGGTTGGCAGATTTAAAAAACAACATTGACCAAGCAAATGCAATGATAAGCGAAAACACCGAAACTAAAGAAGAAATAATTAGTGAAATTGAGCAGTATACGCAACAATTGAATGAGTTGAGTGAAAGTTTAAATAACTGCAACAATCAAATTGAAAGTCTTGAAGTTTTGTTAAACCAAAAACTTAGTGAGGCACAGGCTAAAAAAGTTGCTTCAAATGTTGAAAAAGTAACTGAAATTTCAAACGAGATTACAAAAAGTGCTGATGAACTTGTTGCATCTGCAACTGAAAAAGCAGATAGTTTAAACGGATTAGAACTTTCGGACGAAGACCGCGCTAAACTTGAAAATATGCAAAAAGCCATTGATTTACTGAAAACTAGGTTAGAAAACGCCGAAACTGAACAAGACAAGGCAAAAGAAATAAAAACAAAGGTTGTAACTGACCAAAGCATTATTATTGATAAAGCGGAAAATACAATTCAAATTATTAACGCTGTGCTTGGGAAGACAAAAGTTGATGAAGCTGTCTACAACGAAATGGTGGACAGTGTAACAAACCGCAAAACATATGGCGTCAAAACAAAACTGCTTGCCGAAATTAAAAGCTATAAAGACATGATTGCAAATATTGACGATCAATATTCTATAATTGATGACCGCATTGAAATGTTAAACACTGTTATCGAAACCGTTGAAACAAGCGATGATGAAGATTTGAAAAAAGTCCAAACTTACGCCCAATTTAAAATTGAACAACTTAACAAGAAAAAGGTTCAATTGGACGAATCAAAGGCAAAAGTTCAAATCATATTGGAAAAATGCAACAATTTAAAGCGTTATCTAGACCTTAAAGCATTTGAAAATAAGGCAGAGAAAACTATGGCTAATCCTTTATTCAATACAAATTTGCAGGCTAACGAAACTGGGATTGAATTTTTAGCAAAAGTGATTGATACAATTAAAAAATTAGACAAACAACAAAAAGCAATTAAAAAATATCAAGTTGGCTTAAACCGAAAAACAAAAGCGGATGTCCAAAACCTAAACAGTGAAAAGTTGCCAGAGATTTTGAAGCAGTTAAAGGCTTATGTAAGGGACAATTACAACATATTTAACGATTGCACTGACAATAATTTAAAAGCAAAATATTATGACAAAATCGCAGATTATTCAAAATACGACCACGATGTTGTGTTTGAATTGAATAACGACACAAACAAAGATGCAGATGAAGGTGTTACAACTTAAAACATTGTTTGGTCGATTTTAGCGACTTAGCGACTTAAAATAGGAGATAAAATGGGAGATTTTAATAAAATAGTAAATTTATGCAAGGCAAGGGGTATAATTTTCCCTGGCAGTGACATTTATGACGGACTTGCAAACACTTGGGACTATGGCCCAGTTGGCGTGGAACTTAAAAACAACATTAAGCGTGCTTGGTGGAAAAAGTTTGTGCAAGAAAGCCACAACAGTTTTGGTGTGGATGCCGACATATTTATGAACAGCCGTGTTTGGGAAGCAAGTGGGCACACTGCAAGTTTTTCCGACCCCAAAATGGATTGTAAATCATGCAAAACACGCCATCGTGCAGACACGCTCATTGAAGCACACAGCAAGGGCAGTGTTAATGCCGACACAATGACAAACGAACAAATGGAAGCCTACATTGCTGAACATCATGTTTGTTGCCCTAAGTGTGGCAAATGCGATTGGACAAACATTCGTAACTTTAACTTGATGTTTTCAACTTCACGTGGGGTTACGGACGACAGCCAAAATTTAATATATTTGCGCCCAGAAACAGCGCAAGGTGAGTTTGTAAACTTCCTTAATGTGCAACGCAGTATGCGTGCAAAAGTGCCATTTGGCATTGCGCAAATTGGTAAGGCTTTCCGCAATGAAGTTACGCCTGGTAATTTCACATTCCGCACAATTGAGTTTGAACAAATGGAACATCAATGGTTTTGTAAACCAGAGGATAGCATGAAGTTTTATGCCGACTACAAACAAAAGGCAATGGACTTTTTGTTGAGCCTTGGTTTTAACCCTGACCATTTGCGTTACCACGACCACGACAAACTTGCGCACTACGCAAAGGCTGCATGTGACATTCAATACCTTTATCCAATTGGTTGGGAAGAGTTGAACGGCATACATCACCGTGGTGACTGGGACCTTTCAAGACACCAAGAATTTAGTGGCAAGTCAATGCAATACCTTGACCCATACACAAATGAAAAATACATTCCAAATGTTGTGGAATATTCAATTGGCGCTGACCGTCTTACTTTGGCAGTTATGTGTGAAGCGTATGACGAACAAAAACTTGACGACGGCGAAACACGTGTTGTTATGCACTTCCACCCAGCACTTGCACCTTATAAAGTGGCAGTGCTTCCTTTGCAAAAGAATTTGAGCGAAAAGGCAGAAGAAATTTATCGCGAACTTTCAAAGCATTTCATGGTAAGTTACGACGAAGCAGGAAGCATTGGCAAACGTTATCGTAGGCAAGACGAAATTGGCACCCCTATGTGCGTTACAATTGACTTTGACACATTGGAAAACAACACAGTTACAGTGCGTGACCGCGATACAATGCAACAAATCCGCATAAGTGTTGATGAACTTGTGAAATATGTGGAAAAACAAGTTGAATACAATTAATAAGTAAATAGAATTGCTTTATATTGCTTGCGAATATGGTTTATTGTTACCCGCAAGCAAACAAAAAAACCACCAAATTGTTTGGTGGTTTTTTGCATTTTATTGTTCTATTGTTGCGTTTTGTGGCGCGTTGGCGTTTTGCTTAAGTTTATTGTCATCTTTTAAATACGGGCAAACCAGCATTTGTAATGTGCTAAAGTATGAATGGCGGTCTAAATACTTTTGTTTGTTTAATTCATTTAATTTGCCGGTTTCAACATCAAAATACTTTTTCCTAATGCGCACTTTTTGGCTTTTACACCATTCGTGCACTAACTGTGCATAGTATTTTTTGTGGCGCTTAACCATAAACCAAACATATTCTTTGCTAAAATTCTTTATGATAATATCTGTCCCAGTTTTGGTTACATTAGGGTAATCCAGCACAATAAATGTTGCGCAATTTACTAACACTTCAAAATCTAAAACTTCGTGAGGTGGTTCAATTGATTGCAAGTTTTCAATTTTGCATTTTTGTATGCCTAGGGCGGAAAGATGCGCCTCAGTTGGCAGATATTCAAGCCCGCCATGCCAAATGTAACCGAGTTTGCGCATGAAATCGATAAGTGTCAAATTATCAATATAGATATCACTCATGTTTTCATTATACCATAGCGTGGCAATTTGTCAATACCACTTTTAGTTTTACATTAACAAACATATTGTATTTGCATTGAATTATACTTACGCAAACTTTGCTATCGCTGTAACGAGGTTTTAATTATTAATTGCTTTAATGTTGTTGCGTAAAAAAACCACCAATTATCTGGTGGCTTTTTCATTAAACTTTAATTTGCTTTTAATTGTGACGAACTTATCAATTAAATTTACTTTTTTGAAAAACTTGCACCGCAAGAAGTACATTTTGTTGCACTGCCGGTGTTGACACTGCCACAAAATTCACAATACTTTGTTTTGTTTTTGTTGCTTGCAGAAGCAGATTTTTGTAATCTTTTTACACGAGGATAAGGGCTTTCAATTTCATCTAAGTCTAAATTCTCATCGTCTGCTTCATCGTTTTCTTCGTCATCTCCTTCAACGTCACTGTCGGCGTATAAGTCGCCATAATTGTATTTTTTTGAGGCTTCTTCACCTGCAAGTTCTTTCAATTTTTTCTTAAAACGTTTGTTCTTGTTAAGTTCCTTTGCTGTGGCTTCGGCTTCTTCTTCTGGTGTGGTGGTTGCGGCTTTAACAGTAGACATAACAGCAAAAGCAATGACAGGTAAAAATACAAATCCACCGAAAGCCATACCAATACCAGTGAATAAAACTTTATCTTGCTTGCTTGATTCATCAAACCAACCTTCTTCGCCCATTTCTGGCACATACATGTCATTTGCTTCTTTTATCTTTACAATTCCTGCAATGCCTAGGCAAATGCCTGCAATTAAAGGAATAAGCCATAAACTTCTTAAAATTTTTCTTTTCATACTAAACCCCTTATTTAATATTTACGCTGGCAATGATATCCACGCTAACTTCTTTGATGAATTGTAAGGTGATTTTAAATTCACCAACACCTTTTATAACTGGAAAGTCTTTTATTTGATTTTTTTCAATCTTAATGCCGTCAGCATTAAGGGCAGTTAAAATTTCTTGCTTTGTTATTGAGCCAAACGCTTTGCCGTTTGCACCGACATTTAATGTGAAACTGTAAACTTTGTTCCTAATGCGGTCAGCAATTGTTTGGTATTGCTTAACCAATTCGCCATGGTGAAACGCCTTTGCTTCAACTTGACCTTTGTGGTCATTTAATGCACTGGCAGTTGCTTCCTTTGCAATGCCTTGACGGATAAGCACATTGCTGGCATAATTTGGGTTAACATCAATAATTTCACCCGCTTTGCCTTTGCCTTTTAAGTCCTTAATCAATATTACTTTCATGTTTTTCTCCTTTCAAATTGAATTCGTAAACTTCATCCAAATTGTTAATTAAGCATTTGAACCAAAAATCAAATTCGTCACATGCTTCGCTTATTTCGTACTTGTGTTTAATTTTTGCCCTTGATTTAACAAGCTTTTTAACATTAAAATCAAAATCCTTTTTAACCTCAATGCAACGTTTTTTTAATTTGCGGTAATCGGTTGTGTTAAACTTTACTGCCTCAACCATTTCAGTGAAGGCTGTTGTCATATCTTCACCTAAAATGGTGTTATTCGTGATGTATTCAAGGTTGTTTTTTGTTGCCATATAGAACGCTTGGTTAATTTGCATAACATCTCCTATATTTATTATAATAACACACTTAATTTCTATTGTCAAATTTTGGTTTGTTTAATTTGTTTGAAATAATAGCCGAATATAGGAGTGTTTTTTATTGCGAAAAGCACACTTTTATAAAAATGTTGGCTTGAAACTTAAAATTTTGTTGCAACAAAAATGGTGTGTGGCAGTTTTCAGTTTAAAATTTGCATTTTGTGGGCAAAATCTTTTTGAGGTAATTATGGACGTTATGTGTAGGAAATATAGTTGCATCTACAATGAAAAAGCGAAATGCAACCGCAAAAATTTAAATGTGAATAAGTCAGCCGATTGTGCTGATTTAGAAATAGACAAAACAAAAGTTGTGTCAGATGTTTCACGCGATATGTTCGAGCACGAACCAGATGTGGCGCCATATCATCATTGCAAAACAATGAACATCATGTGCAAAGCCACCGATTGCATTTTTAATAAGAGTGGCGAGTGCTTTTCAAATGGAATATTTGTTGGCAGTGAAAAAGTGCACGCCCCATGCAACTCGTTTGTGGAAAAATAAAAGGTTTTATTTTTGGCGTGCTGGATAAAGTTGACTTAGTGTGTTAAAATTGATATAATTACGCCTATAAAAAGGATTAATTATGGCAGAATTTAATCACATTGAAGTTGAAAAAAAGTGGAAAAAATATTGGGACGAACACCAAACATTTAGAACAGATGTTTGGGATTTTTCACGTCCTAAATTTTATGCGCTTGACATGTTCCCTTATCCGTCAGGTGCTGGTTTGCATGTCGGTCACCCAGAAGGTTACACAGCAACAGACATCATTAGCCGTATGAAGCGCATGCAGGGTTATAATGTTTTGCACCCAATGGGGTACGATAGTTTCGGTTTGCCTGCAGAGCAATACGCGATTGAAACAGGCAATAACCCAGTTATTTTTACTGAAAAGAACATTGAAATCTTCACAGGGCAACTTAAAAACATTGGTTTATCATACGACTGGGGTAAAGAGATCCGCACAAGCGACCCTAAGTTTTATAAATGGACACAATGGATTTTTAAACAGTTGTATCTTGACGGGCTTGCAAAGTGTGTTGATATGCCAGTTAACTGGTGTGAAGAACTTGGTTGTGTGCTTGCCAACGACGAAATTGTGGACGGCAAAAGTGAGCGCGGTGGATACCCAGTTGTTAAAAAGAACATGAAACAATGGGTTATCGACATGCCAAAGTATGCTGAAAAGTTACTTGCAGGGTTAGACACAATCGATTGGCCAGAATCAACCAAAGCAATGCAACGCAACCGTATCGGAAAATCAACTGGCGTGGAAGTAGATTTTGAACTTGTGGGTGGCGGTAAATTTTCAATTTTCACCACTTGCATTGAAACAATTTACGGCATAACTTTTATGGTTATGGCACCAGACAGTAAGCTGGTTGACAGCCTTAAACCACGCATCAAAAATTGGGAAGAAGTGGAAAATTATCGCCGTCAAACTGAAAAACTTAGCGATTTGGAACGCACCGAACTTAACAAGGGCAAAACAGGTGTTAAGTTGGAAGGTGTTTACGCAATTAACCCTGTAAACGGCAAGCAAGTGCCAGTGTTTGCGGGCGATTTTGTGCTTGCTAGTTACGGTACAGGTGCAGTTATGGCTGTGCCTAGCCACGACCAACGCGATTTTGAATACGCAATTGCACACAACATACCTATGGTGCAAGTTATTGACGGCGCAGATGTTAGCAAACACGCCTTTGAAAAACAAGATTATCTGGGCAAAGGTTGTAAATTAATTAACAGTGAAGAATTTACAGATTTGACAGTTGAGCAAGCAAAAGAAGCAATCACGGACAAACTTGTAAAAATGGGTGTCGCACGCAAAACTGTTAATTACAAATTGCGTGAGTGGATTTTTGCCCGTCAACGCTATTGGGGCGAACCTGTGCCTATTGTGCATTTTGCTGACGGCACAACTAAAGCCATTGAAGATAGTGAATTGCCTGTTGTTTTGCCAGAATTGGACGATTACAAACCTGCAAAAGACGGCAACAGCCCACTTGCTAAGGCGGACTGGTGGGTTAATGTTACCGTTGACGGCAAGCCTGCTAAGCGCGAAACAAACACAATGCCGGGCAGTGCTGGGTCAAGTTGGTACTTTTTAAGATATATCGACCCACATAATGACAAAGAATTTGCTAACCAAGAATTGCTTAAACACTGGATGCCGGTTGACCTTTATATCGGTGGGCCAGAGCATGCGGTTGGGCACCTTATGTATTCTCGCATGTGGAATAACTATCTGTTCGACAAGGGGCTTGTTCCTGTTAAAGAACCTTTCAAAAAACTTGTACATCAAGGCATGATTTTAGGTGCAAATGGCATTAAAATGGGCAAACGCTACCCACAATTTGTTGTTGACCCTAATGTCATTGTTGAAAAATATGGCGCGGACACATTGCGTCTTTATGAAATGTTCATGGGGCCACTTCAAGAAAGTAAACCTTGGGACGATAACGGTGTTAATGGTGCACGCAAATTTTTAGATAGGGTTTGGCGTTTGTTGCATGAAAAAGAAATTTTAGATAAGGAAAACACAAACTTAGATGCAATTTATAACGCAACCGTTAAAAAGGTTACCGAAGATTATGAAACACTCAACTTCAACACCGCAATTAGCCAAATGATGATATTTGTTAATGCCGCAGTGAAAGAAGCGTTCTTGCCAAAAGCAATGGCAGAAGGGTTTATTAAACTTCTTAACCCTATTTGCCCATTTATCACCGAAGAACTTTGGGCTTTCTTAGGGCACGACAAAACCATTGCATACGAACCATGGCCAACTTATGACGAAAGCAAAATGGTTGTTGACACTGTCGAAATTCCTATTCAGGTTAACGGCAAACTGCGCGCTAAAATTGTGGTTGAAAAATCTGCAAGCGAAGATGAAATTAAAGCAAAGGCACTTGCAGAAGTTCAAACATATGTCGCAAACGGCTATAAAAAAATAATCTATGTGCCAGGCAGGATATTTAACATTGTCGTTTAACTTGACAAATTTGATAAACCTAATATAATAGATTTGTTAAAACAAATACAATAGATTTTGTTCAAAGTATAAAATTTAAATTGTGTCATTCTGAGTGAGTGTAACGAACGAAGAATCTTTCGAACATAGCGAGATTTAGTGAAAAGCCAAAGCATTTCTTTGCTAAAGCAAAACGAGTTTTGCAAGATTCTTCGCGTCGCTTATGCTTGCTCAGAAAGACAAAAACACTTCAATTTAACAAGTTACTTTAATCAAAAGTAACTTTATATGCAGATACGAAAGCGGTCGAGCGTCAAAGCACAAGTTTAAATTCATTTGCTAAACGCAAATTTCAGCATAAACTTGGCTTTTCCTTATTCCCAAAAATATTTTATTTTTGGGAGCCATTAATGCTCGTTCGCCCACCTTTAAATTAGTTAATCTTTTTAGTTGTTTCTTGATTAAAACAACTATATATGCAGAGATGTCGGAGCGGTCGAACGAGCACGATTGGAAATCGTGTGATGTGATAAGCATCCGGGGGTTCAAATCCCCCTCTCTGCGCCAAAAAATAAAAGGGCTTCGTTTTTGAAGTCCTTTTATTGTGAATACAACAAACCGAATTTACTAGCGAGAGCGAAGAAAATTGGTTTATTCTTAATACAACAAACCGAATTTACTAGCGAGAGCGAAGAAAATTGGTTTATTCTTAATACAACAAACCGAATTTACTAGCGAGAGCGAAGAAAATGGGTTTATTCTTAATACAACAAACCTATTTACGAGCGAGAGCGAATAAAATAGGTTTATTATACTAAAATTTTTGATAGATTACAATTTAATTGCTATAGAACAAATAAAAATATGCTATAATGCAAAAGAGGAGATATTATATGGGGAAGTTGATTTTAACATCTGGTGGTTATTTGGACGGACAAAGAGGTAAGGAATGCGATGAAATAATAGAAACCTTTTCTAGAAATAAGAAAGTTCTTTTGGTCGATAATGCAACCTTAACAGGAAGTAATCAAAAAGGCGTACCTATCATAAAAGATAATTTTTCTAAAATAGCAAAGTCAGTAACTCAAATTTCATTAACCGAAAACAACATTAAAGAGTTGGAAGATTACGATGTAATTTATATCACAGGCGGAGATCTCGCACCTTTCTTTGAATTAATTCAAAAATGTGATTTAAAAGGCGCCTTTATTACATACTTGAAAAATGGTGGGATCATAATTGGCGAGAGTGCAGGCTCAATGATATTTGGTGTAGACCTTAAATGGATTTATGATGTAAAAAAAGGAACAAAGCCTAAATATGATATTAAATTGCCTTCATATAAAGGGCTTGGGATTGTAAATATAAACTTTTTCCCACATTGGGATAAAGCAAGTGATGAGATGAAAGAAAAGGTTTTGAGTTA
Organism: uncultured Clostridia bacterium; assembly: GCA_934772045.1. GTDB lineage: Bacteria > Bacillota > Clostridia > Christensenellales > UBA1242 > Onthoplasma. The sequence goes on along the minus strand of CAKVMH010000001.1, from coordinate 169,902 downwards.
CGAAAAAGAACATCATATCAAAATTACAAGAGTGCAAGATAACGGTTTTTTTGTATACGATGTGCAAGAGAACGCAATTACACAAGATGGGGTGGAGATAGTTTAAAACAAAAATGATTTTGATTTCGCAAAATCAAAAATATGATCGCAAAATCAAGCAAGAAATCAAAAAGTGTGGAATATTCAAAACCAGTCGCAAAATCAAAAGGACATAATCAAAAGCCAACTTTTGGTTGCACACACATAAGAGAACAATCTTAACTTAAGTTCGGGTTGTTCTTTTTTTTAAAAAGTATTTTAATTTAATTTGTTTTATGTTATACTCATCTTAACTAGAAAGGAGAATTGTATGGAAAACATTGAAAATAAATTAAGTGAAATAAATGCACACTTAGCAAAAGCTTGTCAAGAAGATTTTTTAGATGTAAAGATTGAAATGTTAAGGGTCGATGGAGAAGATAGATACATGGATGTTGTTTTTGGAACTATGGGCACGCCTGGATTCGCAAAAGTTATTGTGTCATTTAAAAACCCTGATTTTATAAAAACTTTATTGTATCCTGTTATGGAAATTTATAATGAGCCAAACCAACAAATTTTACAGATAGCAACTAAAGAAGAATCCAAGAATGTTATTGGAGAAAAATTATACAAGGAAGAAGAATTTGAATTATGTCCACTTTTCAAAATTGTTGTAAATAACAACAGTGAAAATTCAATCTACATTATTTCAGAGGACATTTCGTATCAAGTTGTCGATGGACATACAAAAAGCATTCTCTCTCATAAAGTGCAACACGAAAAAACAATTAACAAAAAAATATATTAGAAAAGGCAAAAAATCTATAAATTTTCAATGTAATTAAGAAAAGTGGGCTAAGAGAAATAAGCGAGTTGCTGAAAACTTTTCATTATTATAAGAAAACGTGTTAAAATAAATCAAGGAGAAATGTATGGGATTATTTGATATTTTTAAGAAGAAAAAGAAAACAAAAGAGGTTGACATTGATATTTTACAACAACAAATGTATCAAAGTATATTTAATAAATTAGCAAAATTTTTACCTCAAAGATGGAAAAAAGTTGATTTTCATTTATATCATACAAGCAAATATTTTGGTATAAAATATTTTGTGTTGACTGAAAATAACCAATGGTTGGATTGTTTTGAATATTTAGATAAACAAACAAAAGATAACCTATTTGATTCTATTGATAAAGAAGTTGCTAAAACGTGGAATCAATTACCAGATAAACACAAATGGTATGTTTTAAACCTTATTGTTGATAACCAAGGGCATATTGATGTCAATTATGATTACGCGGACGAAGTAAAAGACGATGATGAAAAATTGTTTTCCTACCTTTTCAATGAAGAGAAAGAATGGGCAAAGAAATTTGATAAAGAAATTATATAGGTAAGCCGGTAAAGGAAAATTCTTTTTGGCGAAAACAATGTAGTTTTGCACAAATGTGGAAACGGGCATAAAAAACACTCAAACAATTTTGAGTGTTTTTGTATTTACAATTGTATATTTTCTAAATCTGTTAAGCGTATTGACCCTTGTGATTGAATTATAATTGCTCTGGTTTTTGTTTTGTTTAGAAAAGCGCCTTTATGATGTATTTCAAATTTTTCTTTGTCTGTTTTTAAAACATAAGTAATCTCAATATTCGGACAAAAATCGTATTCATTGCAATCGTAATTTCCGAATGTTGTCTTGCTTTCTGTGTAATCGCCATTTAACATACAGTTAAGTAGTGATACCCTATCGCAAGAACCAATGTCCATTTCTTGAATATTGTTATGTTGATTAAAAATGGGCTTCTCTTTCATGTCGATTATTTCTTGTTTTATATTTTTATTTGCAAAAAGGTCTTTTAATTTTATATTCTCATATTTTTGATTTAATGTATTTTCTAAGCATGAGAGAACATTTGTTTTGTTCGTCAAAACTGCAAGCCTAACCACCTTATTGTTTTTATAAAAAATAACAGCATTGTGTTTGTTTCCAACAATTATTTCGGAATTATTTGAACTGATGATACAGTTACAGTTTAAAACAATCTTATATTTGTCAAATGGAATAGAATCACATATAATTCCGTCAATAAAAGCGCCATTCAAACACTCGTAGTGATTTGGATATCGTTCAGTCCAAACGTCAGTAGTTTTTATTATCATCTAACTGCTCCTTAGTTAATATGTTTAATTATATCATTTGGATTACCATCAATCAAGAATAAACCTTCAACTTTTTTAAAACCAATTCTTTCATACCAAGAATAAGGCATTCCATTATCTCCGCTATAAGTTGTTCCATTTACACAAGTTATATTGTATTCTTTTTTGGCTGTTGAGATTAATGTTTTCAAAAGTCTTGAAGCGATCCTTTGTTCTCTACAACTTTCTTTAACCGAAAGTTCTTCTATCATAAGTTGGTTTCCGTCAGCCCAAGGCTTTATGTAAGAAAAAGTAAAACCTACTACTTCATTATCAATTTTTGCCACGAAAAATAAGGTTGGATTTAATTTGAAATAAAATCACAAATAGCATTGGAACTTTTAACAGTCCAGCCTTCATTTAATACATTATTGTTGTAAATATCTCTCAGGATCTCTGCGCATTGTGTCAAATCTTCTTTTTCGGCTAGTTTAATTTCAATCATGATTTACCTCTCTTAAACATTATATCAAATTATTTTAATATTCAAAATGAATTTGGCAAAAACATTTTGGGTGGTGAGATAAGCAAATAAAAAGAAAAGTCGAGTTGGCTTTTCTTTTTCAACTGTGTTATTAATCCACTTGGACTTGGAAGGTTATGGTTATTGTTTCATTTGCTGGCAAATCGTCTAAATTTATGCCGGACGCTGGGTTGGTGCCTAGTTTTGGGGTGCCATTTATTGTTAGGCTATCTTCCACAAAACTGGTGCCGGCAGGTATAGGGTCGGTCAGCACAAGGTCGGTGTTGGTCAGTTCGCCATTGTTTGAAATTGTTAAAGTGTAGGTCAATGTGTCGCCAGATTTGACAATTTGTTTGTCAGCTTGTTTATTTATATATATTTCATTATTCAAAACTTGAATGTCGATTTTGTTTGATTGTGAAGTGTAACTTGCTCCGCTAATTTCAAAAGTTGCACCGCCTTCCAGTGAAATGGTTCGAACAGCAACATCGTCGTTGATTGTGATGTCGTAAGTTATTGTCATATCCATACCAGAACCGCCTAGGGTTATTGGCAGTTTTGCGCCCACAAATGGGTCAAAGTCAAGGTAGGTTTGGCTACCGATTTTTACACTGCCTTCAACAAATGTTGCACCGGTGGTTATGGTGTCTAAAATGGTTAAATCTTCAATGTCCACATCAAGGTTGTTGGTGATGACTGTTGTTACTGTAAGGCTGTCGCCTGCAATTGTCCAACTGCGTGAAACAGTTTTCTCAACTTTAACATCGCCTTGTGCAAGGTATGTTGTTGCACTGTTGCTTTGGGTTGTGATTGCAATGGTTTCGCTATTATGGTTTGCATTTGATGTTAATTGCGCTTTGTTTATGATTGCCATAATTGTTTTACTCCTATTTCATTCTATGCTGTTTAATTAGTTTGGTGTTTTTGTGTTTATGCAAAACACGTTAACGAATGGAATGAAATAGATTCATTTTATTTACTTAAGTGTAAAAAACAAAGCAATCATAAGTTTAATTGGTTAAATGTAAATTCACATTACAACTAGATTTTTTGAATTATTCCGCATGCAATGCGTGCGCCCGAGTTGCCTGCTGGTTGGCTTGTGTAATCGTCTGGCATAAGGTGGATAATTACAGCCTTATCTATTATTTCGTCAATGGTAAAGCGGTCGGTGCAGAACACAAGGAAAGCGTTGCCATTGTTTGAAAACAGCACTGGCATGTCGCCTTTATGTTCAGGGTGTGTGTTGCCACCATAATGCCCGCCAGATGAAGAAAAGTTGCCTGAGCAATCGCCATTTTCATGAATGTGGAAACCAAAAATGTTAGTTGCGGTTTCAGGTAACCCTTGCACCAGGCAAGCCACAACGCTGTCACCATTGAAATTGTAAAAGTCCACGTTGCCTTTAATCGTTGCATATTCGTCACGCCCAAATATTTGCGCTTGCGCACTTGGTGTGGCGTTTGCAAGTTTGTTAATTAAAATTTGTACACTATTGTTTGTTTGATTTTTCATGTTTATCCTTTTTGTTTATATATGCAGACAAACAAATTTTGCTAAATTTGACTTTGTTTTGTAATATGTATTGCATTTTTAATAAAGTGTGATATAATTAAAACGAATAATAAAAACAAGGAGCAATAAGCGTTAATTATGACAAATTTGAATTTATACCGCTTTTTCTGTTGTGTGGCGGAAGAAAAAAACATTTCAAAAGCAAGTGAAAAGTTGTTTGTGTCGCAACCTGCGGTGTCGTTTGCAATACGTGAATTGGAAACGGAACTTAACCAGCAACTTTTTATCCGCAAAAGTAAAGGTGTGGAGTTGACAAGTTTTGGCAAACTGCTTTACGAGCAAGTTAAAAACAGCATTGATAAATTTGAAAACATTGAAAACTTTGCAAAGCGTTACCAAATGTTGGAGCAGGGCATTATTCGCATTGGTTCGTGCACATCAAACACAAACCAAATTGTTTTAAATTACATTGCGGAATTTGCAAAACAGTATCCAAACATTTCAATAGCAATGGAGCGTGGCGACAAGGAGCAATTGTTGCAAAAGTTGAAAAATAATGACTTAGACATGATTTTCATTGACAACACCGAAAAGGCTGACGAATTTGTTACCATTAAAAAGTTCAATGTAACTTATCAATTGATTGGCAACAAGGCATATAAAACGAAGTTTAAGGAAGAAAATATTGATGTTAAAAATTTTCCGGTTAACGAATTAATGCTACCAACCGTCAACAACAGTTCCCGCCTTGCAATTAACAAATTTTTTAATGAAAACAACATAACACTTGCCCCTAAATATGAACTGGATAATTATATTTTGCTTTACGAATTTGTTAAAAAAGGGTTTGGCATGGCGTTTGTCAACATCGATTATTATAAACAAGCGGTGGAAAACAAAGAAGTTTTTGTTATTTATCCTGAATTTTCAATCTGCGCAAGGGAGATTGTTTGCCTAATCGATGTGGAGCAAACAAACCCAGCAGTAAAAAAGTTGATTAAAATAATTGAAGCGGACAAATAAATTGTTTTTGTTTAATTTTAAGTTAAAGTTTGCAAAAGTTTAAAGTTTTGGTATAATAATCCATGTAGATAAAAGGTAAATTATATTATGATAACATTTAGGAAATACACAGAAGAAGACAAGGACATGGTAAGGAAAATTTGCATGGACACAGCAAAGGGAAGTTTTAGCGTTAAACCAAAGAAACGCGAAGCCGTGGCTGAAATGTATATTGATTACAACATTCTTTACGAACCTGAAAATTGTTTTGTAGCCGTTGACGATGGTAAAGTTTGCGGTTATTGTTGCTATGCTTTGGATATGACCAAACTTAAAAATGCAATCAACAAAGACATAGGCAAAAAGGTTGCAAAAATTAACCCTATTTACAGTTGGTTTTTAAAAATTTGCACTTCTACATCAATAAAGTTAAGTAAACTTTATGGTGGCAGTGGTTTTCACCTTAATGTTGATGACAATCATCAAGGGCAAGCGCTTGGTCCCAAACTTTTGGCAATTATGGGCAAACATTTGCAAAATCTCGGCTATAAGTATATGTACCTTGTTACCGAAAGCCGTAAAACACGTGGCTATGGCTTTTACATGCACTATGGTTTTGAAGAAGCAAAAAAGTGCGGGCTTGGCACTTTGTGCTTAACCTTTGATTTAAGTAAAATTGATGAAAAATTGAAAAAATACAATTTAAATTTTAACGAAATTGTAAACGCACAATAAATTCTGCTGAAATTTAAATGATAAAAATATATGTTTGATTAAAAGTAAATATTTAAATGTAAAAAAATTGGAACACTAATCTAAGTATTCCAATTTTTTGTTATAAAAGCTTTCGTAAGTTTGTTTGTTAAATTCAAAGTTTTCGTTGGCAAGGTATGCCATGTTTTCTTTCATGTTCAATTCTTTTTTAGGGTAAATTGGTTTGCCGATGTGCAAAATGAATTGTTTTTTGTATGTGCCATCTTTACGCTTTTTTAAGTTTTTAAAAGTAAAGAAAGTTGGAAGCACTGGCACATTAAACTTGCTTGCAAAATGGAAACTGCCAGCAAGCAATGGCCTTGGCTTTTCATAGCACCACCACAAAGCACCTTCAGGGTAGAAAACAATCATTTTCTTTTTGCTTAAAAGTGTACCCACGGCTTTTGTAAAATTACACATACATTTTGGGCTGTCGCTTAAAGGAAGGGTTGCACTTGCCCTAAGCATAGCACCAAAAGCACCATAGTAATTGTTGAATTGCCCAACGGTTATGTAAATACGCCTTTTGCCGGTTGCGCGGTTTAATAAGGTGCAATCTAAATCATGCACGTGGTTAGATGTCAAAATTACGCCCATGTCTTTAACAAGTTTTAAATTTTCCTTGCCTTCAACTTTTAATTTAAAGCCTTTTGCAAAAGCACAACTTGCCCAATAAAAGATAGGTACACACAGGAAACTGCCAAGTTGGTTAAAAAAACCTTTTCGCAAATAGTCATATTTAGGTGTAACTTTTTTAATTTTTTCATTTGGCTGTTGAACATGGCTGTTAAAGTCCCTGTTGCGTTCCTTTTCTTCAATTATCTTCAAAATTTCAGTTCGTTTCATCTATCGTTATCCTTTCAATTGGTTCCCATTCAACTTTATAATTTTTATTAATGGTTCTAAAAAACACAATCACATATTCAAATGTTATAAATGGCCCTATAAACATAATAGCAAGTTTTTCACCAAATTTTAATTTTTTGCTGTCCTCTTCCAAAATGGTTATGAAATTAAAAATTGAAATGACGGCATAAACAAGTACGGCAATTAAAAGGGCAAACAAAAATGCTTGTTTAGTTAATGGCGAGCGTACACAACTTAATGCAATGCCAGAAATTAAAAAGGTCAAAAGAGCTACAACTGTTATGCAGATAAATAAATAAACAGGCATAAGTTCAAATAAGTACTTTAAATTACCGCGCACAATTTTGCCTTGTTTAAAAGTTTTGTTGTAAAGTTCAGGATTGTAATTGGCGTTATTGGAAAAATATCCTTTAAGCCAACGGTATCTACGCTTGTTATATTCTTTATGTGAAATTGGTTCTTCAGTGTAAATTATTGCGTGTTCGTAATAACATTCTTTAAACCCATTCAACATTGCATTAATGCCAACTTCAACATCTTCACAAATTGACCTAAATGGGAAACCATCAAATTTGGTCACATACCTTTTGCTGAGTAGCATGCCGTTCCCACAAATGGCAAGGGCGTAGTTGTGGTCAGATTTATATTTATTGCCCATTGTGTCAATTGCTGTGTATGTAAGCCCACTTAAATTCGCAAAAAGTGTGCGTTGTTTTTTGTTGTTGCTTTCCCAATTTATCACTTTCTTTTTTGAGATTATAACATCAGCTTCTGTTATCATTGCGTTGTTTATTTCTGTTAAATAATCGTCATCTAAGTAGCTGTCTGCATCTACAATTATGTAACCATCATAAATGTTGCCTTTTGTTTCAAAAATATGTTGAAACAAACTATCCATTGCTTCGGCTTTGCAAGTTTGGTTTTTTTCAACCCACACATCAACATTTTTAAGTTTGCTGTGTGCCATTTCTATTGTCGGGTCGTCCTCACGTGCAACCACGATGAAAGTGTCGAAAAGGGCGGAAGGATATGTCTGTTTATTGATTGAATTTAAAAGTCTGTCAATGCAAGCACTCTCTTCACGGGCAGGCACAATTATTGCAAGTTTATTTTGTTTTGGGTTTGTTAGCCTTTTTTGTTGCTTAAAACCATAAACCCAACATCTAATTTTGGGTATATATAATAATAAAGCAAATAAACTTAAGGCTAAATAAACAATTAAAATAATTTGTAAAAAACTCATATTTTATCCTTAGTATCGCAATTATTATAAATAAATATTTTAAATAATCAAAGAAATTTTCAAGCCACAATTCTAAACCTGATGGAAATTTGGCGAGTTTTAATGTTGTTTTCTCTAATTTTATTAGATTTTTTAGTTCTATGGTTAAAAAGGCAATTCTAATTTTCTTTATTTATCTTTACAATTAGCACTAAGTCTACAAAAATAGCACTTTTAATTGTTTTTTTGCATAAGCCGTAAAATTTATTTTGAGTTATGCTTAAAGCATGACGAATGAGAGTAAAAAAAGTTTTAATTTAACCAAGACATTAAAATACGTGGCACTGCTTTTTGTCTGCTTGGTTTTTGCAAATGCAAACATATATGGCATAAGCCCTTTTTTGTATGCTTTTTTGTTTGCGTGTGTGTTTGTTGGTGTCGATGAAAAAATAATGGCAGTGTTCACTGTTGGCTCGGCAGTTGCAGTTGAACCAAGCATGCAAACTTTTTTAACAAGTTTGGCAGTTGTTGCAGTGTGCTTAATAAGTTTTTACACCCACCGCTTAATTAAAAAGAAGATTAAGTTAGGGTGTAATTTAACTGTCTATGTTTTGTCACAAGGAGTGTATGTTTATTATAATCTACACAACCCTTGGGGTTTGTGCGCATACTTTGTTTTGGGGCTTGTTGCGCTTTGGGTGTTTACTGTTGTTTGCCAAATTATGATTATAAGGAAAAATTGCTTAAAATTAACTTTGGACGAAAGCATATGTTTTTTGTTTGCAATTGCTGTTTTAGGTGTGGGGCTTGCACCAGTTGAAATTTACAATTTTGAAGTGTACAAACTTGTGCTGATGTTGGCAATTTTTGTTTCCGTTAGTTTGAATAGCCCAATTCTTACTTTTGCATTCAGTTTGGCATTTAGTTTGGGTGTGTCGGTAAGTACGCTTAGCCTTTTGCCGATTGCGGAATTTTCAATTATATGTTTGTTGGTGCAGATGTTCAGCATGCCTAACAAATTTAAAATCGTTTTGGTGGCAGTGTTGGGTTCGGCTTTTGTTGAATTATATTTTGTCGGCAAAAGTTGGGACATTATTTACGCCCTATTGCCAATAATCAGTGCGTCGGTTGTTTTTTTGTGTGTGCCTAATAAAGGGCTTAACAGTTTGGCAGATTTGGTTTATGTTAAACGAAGCGAACTTTCAAGCCGAAATTTAATTAACACCACACGGCGCAACATACATAAAAGAATGAGCGAACTTAGCAACATATTTTTGGAGATGAAACAAATTCACCTTGGCATGATAAAAAAGGAACTTACACATCAAGAACTTGTTGCAATGTTAACGCGTGAAATTACTTCCACTTGTTGCAAAGAGTGTCTGGACAAAAACCGCTGTACGCGCTCATTGGGAACGGACAATTTGTCCAACCTTGAAACGCTTATTGAAATTGCATTAAAAAAGGGCAAGGTGAGTTTGCTTGACATTCCTTCTGGGTTGACAAACAGGTGTGGAAAAGTAAATTATTTAATAACGCTTGTCAACCGATTGACCGACGAATATAAGCAATACAAAAACATGGTGGCAGATGTTAACAATGTGAAGTTCCTGCTTGCTGACCAAATGGGGGCAGTGTCGCAATTATTGTTGGATATCGGTGACGAAATTGACACAAATGTAACTTTCGACATCGCGCGGGAAAACAAAATTATTTCACGCCTTTTAAACTTTAATGTGGAATGTAAAGAAGTGCTTTTGTACACTGAAAAAAATATGGACATCAGTGCAATGTTGATTGTAAAAAACACTGAAAGAGATTTGGCAACGATTGAAAAGGTTTTAACCGAAGTTTTAAAAACACCAATGAAAATCACGCAAATTAAACCGATGGAAGAAACAGGGTTCAATTCAATTGCTTTGCGCAAAATGTCTAAATACGATTGTGCCTTTGGTTTGGCAAGTTGTTGTAAGGCTGGCAATGACGAGTGCGGTGATTGCCACAGCATTATTCGTTTGAGTAACGACCGTTTCTTGCTTGCCTTATGCGACGGCATGGGCGCAGGTGTATCGGCACACAAAATGAGCGCAATGACCCTAAGTTTAATTGAAAATTTTTATAAAGTCGGTTTTGAAAATGATGTGGTGCTTGAAAGTGTAAATAAACTTTTGGCAATAAATAATCAGGAAAATTATTCCACGCTTGATGTCTGTCTGTTGGACTTAAACAACCAATTGGCAGATTTCATTAAAGTTGGTGCACCTTATGGCATAATCAAACATGCCAGTGACCTAGAAATGGTTGAAGGTGGTGCCTTGCCGATCGGTGCGCTTGATAACATCAATCCGTCAATCTATAAAACCACAATTTCAACAAAGGATATTGTTATTCTTGCAACCGACGGCATAACTGACGCATTTGAAACAGCTGACAATTTAAAAGAATTTGTTGCAAAACTTGTCAGCACTAATCCGCAAGTTTTAGCTGAAACAATATTAAACGAAGCTTTGCGTCTTAATGGCAACTCGGCGCGTGATGACATGACAGTGCTTGTTGCACGCACATATTTAAAAAATTAAATTATCCTTTTTACTAACCTAATTTAGTAAACATAAATAATCCTTTAAGTTTTAATTAAAATTTTAAAAAATAGTATTGCCAAAAGCGCATTTTTGGTGTATAATTACATTGTTTTTATAAAAAAATTAAAATTTTTCTTGAAAAGGAATGTTTTTATGGATAATGTACTTGAATTTATTAAAAAAAATAATTTAATTAAATCTGGTGAAATTATTGGGGTTGCATGTTCTGGTGGGCGCGACAGCATGTGCTTGTTACACTACCTTAACTCAATTAAGGCGGAATTAGATTGCGAAGTGGTTGCAGTGAATGTTGACCACAGCATCAGGCCAAGCAGTGCTTTCGACACAGAATTTGTTATGAAATTTTGCAAAGAGCATGGCATAAGGGCATACAAGTTTAAAGTTGAAGCTTTGAAGGTTATGAAGGACGAAAACTTGACCTTAGAGCAAGCAGCACGTAAAGTTCGATATGGCGTGTTTGAAACAGTTATCAGCCGTGGCTTAGTTGACAAAATTGCACTTGCACATCATATGAACGACCAAGCCGAAACAGTTTTGCTTAACATCATTCGTGGCGCAGGGTTAACAGGTGCGCGTGGCATGGAGCCAGTGCGTGACGGTGTGTATATTCGCCCATTGCTTGAAACCCCGCGTGAAGAAATAATGGCTTACCTTGACGAGCACAGCATTGAATATGTTGAAGATGAAACCAACAACGACACAGAGTTCAGCCGTAATTATATCCGCAACATTGTTATGCCGGCTTTGCGCAAACGCTTTAAAGGTGTGGATAAAAACATCGTAAATTTCAGCCGTATCTGCGCACAAGACGACAAATACATCAACAGCCAAATTGATTTCAGTTCAATCATTGAAGGCAAAGATATTGTTAAAATTCCACTTTCTTTGTTCTATTTAGACCCAGCAATTGTTAACCGCATTTTGCTTAAAGAATTGTCAAGGTTTGCAAAACAAGACATTGAAAGTAAGCACATTAAAATGATACGCGAATTTGCTTTGGAAGCAAACAATGGTTCAATTATCAACCTTCCATTTAAACTTAAAGTCAGCAAGGAATACGACTACATTGCAATGGGCAACATCAAGAAACGCGAAATCACAACAGGTGAATATCCTTTCCGCAGTGGCAAACTTAAAATTGATGGTTATGGCACAATTAGGACAACCGCAAGCAAAGTTAAAAACGAAATTAAGTTGCACCAACACGTTATTGATGCGGACAAATTGCCAGAAGGTGCAATTTGGCGTTTCAGGCGTGAAGGCGATATGTTCGCTCCATTAGGGCTTGACGGAAGCAAAAAGTTGAAGGAATATTTTATTGATAAAAAGATACCACAACGTATGCGCGATGACATTCCAGTTTTGGCAGTTGGCAACCAAATTTTGGCAGTGGCAGACATTGAAATTGCCGATAGCCTTAAAGTTACCGACGAAACAAAACAACTTTACAAAATTAACTATGAAAAAGATTTAGTTTAAAATTATTTCTTTTGGTTTTAATTTGGCAAAAAGTTTATTAAAAAACCCATGCTTAAAGTAAAGCATTTTAAGTTTTATTTAAAGCGCGTTAAAAAAAGTTCACTAGCAACCTAGTGGACTTTTTTGTATTGACAAAAAATGAAATTCGTTTTTGCGATTTTCGGCAATTTAAAATTTTTAATATACAACAAAACGCCTTAACCTTCATTTACTGGCGTTATTTTATGCGTTTATCACTGCCTGTTAATTGTATGTTTAAACTCAAATTTTTGTTTGCGAGCCTGCTGTAAATGCGTTCGTCGTAACGGTCAAGCAGTTTGCCTTGGTCAAGGTTTGTGGAAATGAATGTTGGCAGATTGTTAACTTGTCGTGTGTTGATAAGGTTATATAAATATTCCTTTGTCACATTCTTCAAAATCGGTTCAGTACCAAGGTCGTCAATCAACAAAATGTCTGCATTTAAGCAATCGGCAAAATCGTAGGATTTTCCTATGTGGTAAAGGCGAGCCAACTCGTTTAATTCAAAAGCAGTTTTAAAGCAGACTGCTTGCCCAGTTTTAATCATTTCATTTGCCACACATTCAAGCAAAAATGTTTTGCCCGTGCCTGCACCGCCAACCAAACAAATGTTAATTTTGCTGACTTGTGGGTATTTTTTGCACCATGTTTTTAAAAGGTTGCAAGTTTTTTGGTCGTCTTCGCTCATTATATTCAAATCGCAATCAGCAAACGACTTAAATTGATTTTGACTGCTTATTTTAGCCGACAATTTTTCAGCCAACGCATTTTTTAAGCAGTTGCAAATTCTGCCACCAACAACGCCAGTGTCGTTACAGATAGGGCAGTCGTATTTTGGCGTAAGGTTTGCTTTGTCTATATTGTGTGCTTTTAGATAACTGTCAATTTTACCTTTAAGTTCTTGCAAATCGAATTTAAGGGTCAAATTTTCTTCTTCATATTTGCTTTTTAAGTATTCAAGTTGGGTTTTGTTGTAGGCTGAATAAAGCCTGTCAAATTCTTCATTTTGGCGCAGAGCAAGCACAAAATCGTCCGCTTTTTCTTGTGCGCGTATGCGTTTTAACATGAATTGTTGTTTAACTTCGTCAATAATTTTGTTTTTGTTCATATTACACCTCCACTTCGTCAAGGTTGGTTATGAAACTTGCAATTTGTTCTTTTGTGTAATTATTATGTATAAATTCAGGCTTGTCACTGTCGTCCAACTTTGTTTGTTTAACTTGTTCAAGCGTTTTTAAATTTGCGCCATTCCAGTTCGACAAAATTTTGTTAAGGTATTGCAAGGCATTTGTTTTGCCTGCGCTTAAATCTGCACCATATAGCACAACTTGATGCGTAAACCCCCAATCGTTTGTCCAAACCGAATAAAAACTGCGGTCAGCATTGTTTACATTGCGTGCCAAATTTAAGTGGGTTAAAACTTCCTTAATTTTGATGTCGGTTGCCAAATTGTCGTTTAAATATTGTTGGTAAGATGTCAAATTTACAATGCCAAGTTTAAAAAGTTTAAGCAAAATGTTGTTGTATCCGTCCAAAGTTCGGATTGAAGATTTAAAGCAATTGTCCGCAACTGTTTTAAGCATTTCCTTTTCAAAGCCCATGTTCAGCCAACTTACAACATAAAAGTCAATTTCCTTGGTTACATCTTCGTAATATATGCCAAGTTCTTTATTTATAGCCGTTGCCAAAAGGAATAAATTTTCCTTTTCATTTTCATAATTTTCAATTTCAGGAATGCTGGTCAAACGCATTTCAAAATATTTTGTTAAATATTCGTCCAACACGTTCACATCAAGCCTACGCTTTTTTGCTTTCAACATTTTAACAACGTAAATGATTGTGTTAAGTTCAAAACCAAAAGATTTTAACCATTTATTAAGCATTTCTTTATCTTCAATTTGGATTTTGCGTTTGCTCCCCATCGCTGTCAAAATTAAGCCCATTTGGTCGTCAACAATGCCAAGTTCTTCAATTTTTTGCTTAACTTGTGCGCTGTTTAAAATGCCTTGGCGTATCCAGTCCTTCGCAACTGTCAAACAATAATTTGGCCCCAAACTGAAACCTTTGCTTTCAATGCAGTATTTAACAATGTCAAGCAGGGCAGGTTGCTCAATGTGTTTGCGTTCGATAAGGTCGTAAAATTCAGTCATTTCATTTGGGGTCAACATGCGCTCGCTAAAACACTCCTGCAACTGAATATTAAAATCTGCGTATTTGTCAACCTTATATTTTTTAACACTGCCAGCGTTTGACACAATGGACAAAAACCTAACTTCGACAGGGTCAGTTGAAAGCACTTTGACAATGCCAACTTCTTCCCAGTATTTAAAAAGCGACACAATATCTTCTTCACACACTTTTAAAGTGCGCGCAAAAAATTCAAGCGAGTTGTCCATATCTTCCGCGTTCGAACATTTGCTTAAACCAAGCAAATAGGCTTTCACGCAAAGGTCGGGTGCTTTGGGTAAATACTCGTTAATAAAAGTGTTGTCTACCAATGTTTTGTTGCTTGCAACATAACCAGGGCTAAATTTACAAAAACTCATACTGCTATTTTAACACATTATTTTGCCTTTTCAAAAGGAGTTATCCACATTTATAGCCCAGTTATCCACAATTTTGGGCTTTTATTGTGGATAACTACACTTTTCCTGTGCTTAACCTGTGGATACATTAAAAAGTGTGGTTTTCTTTAAATTTGGTAAGTTGATGTTAATTTAAATTTTCCTTGTGTTCTAGTTTGTTGGACAAACTCATATTTTAAAATATGAATATATATAATGATAACTTAAATTTAAAAACTACAATAAAATCTCATTCGGCTGAAAAGTTTAAGCACACGAAAAGTTTTGTCAAAATTTTTTTGGTAATTTGTTTAACACTTTTTTCTTTTAATTTCACCGCATGTAAAAAACGCGACGATTTAAACAAAATAAGTGCAAATTTAACAAACTATGAAATGGATATAGATTTAGATTACGAAAAAAAGTCGTTCACTGCGGTTGAAAAGGTAGATTATATTAATAGTAGTGATGCAATTTTAAAACAGGTCAAGTTCCATTTGTATCCTAAATACTTTTCACTCGGCGCGACCGATTGCGTTGTAAGCCAAACAAAAGTTAACAATTGCTATAAAAATGGCATGAGTTATTGCGAGTTCAACATCAAACGCTTGCAAGTTGGCGACAAAGATGTGGGCGTTGTTTACGAAGGCGAGCATGACGGAATTTTAAATGTCAATTTAACAAACAGTTTAATGCCTAGCGAACGCGTAAACATTACAATTGAATTTCAAGTTGAAATGCCTAACTGTGAGCATCGTTTCGGTTATGGTGCAGACACACTCAATTTGGCAAACTTTTACCCGATTGCATGTGTTTATGATTTAGGCTTTTCAACAAATCCTTACAATGCAAATGGCGACCCGTTTTATAGCGACATGGCAAATTACAATGTAAGTTTAACTTTAAACAGCAACCTTGTTGTGGCTGGCACTGGCAGGCAAACTGAATTGATCCAAAAGCAAGGCAAAACCAAAACACAATTCAAGGCACAAGCTGTGCGCGATTTCGCCATGGTTGTAAGCGATAAATTTGAAGTTAAAACTGCAAAGGCGGGTAAAGTGGAAGTAAATTATTTTTACTATAACGACGCTAATGCAGATTTGTCGATTAAGGCAGGTGTGGACGCAATTAACACCTTTTCAAACAAATTTGGGGCTTATCCATACGCAACATTTTCAATTGTGAAGTGCGACTTTTTGTACGGTGGCATGGAATATCCTAACCTTGTTATGATAAGTGACGAAATTGAAGGCGTGGACGATTATCTAAATGTAATAGTGCATGAAACCGCACATCAATGGTGGTACGGCATGGTTGGAAATGACGAGTACACCTTGCCATGGCTTGACGAAGCACTTACAGATTATTGTACAATCTTGTTTTACGACTATAACGAAGGCTACAATCTAACCCACGACAAAATGATTGAAGTTAACCATAAAAACTTTTCACTTTTTGTGTCGGTGTATAAAGATGTGCTTGGCAGTGTGGACACCAGCATGCGCGCAGTTAACGAGTATGCAACCGAACCAGAGTATACCTACTGCACATATGTAAAAGGTTGTTTGATGTATGAAAGTTTGTACAAATTGATAGGCGAGAAAAAGTTTATCAATGCACTTCAAATTTATTTTGAAAACAACAAATATCAAAATGCAAATGTGGAAGATTTAATTTCAGCATTTTCGTCTGCAAACAATTCTGACATGCACCCATTCTTTGAAAGTTGGATATCTAATAAGGTTGTGATTAATTAAAATTTTAAGTTCAATTTAGAATATGTCATTCTGAGCAAGCAATAGCGGAGCGAAGAATCTTGCAAGGCTTGCTTACCTTGCTTTTGAGAACTTAATCTTCAAAAGTGCTACGCACAAGACCCTTCGTGTACACTCAGGGTGACATATAACATAGTATGATTGCTTAAACTCAGGGTTACATGTAGATGCCATATAGTAAGGTAAATTATTGGCGACAACAGCATGCTTTAAACGAAACCTTGCTAACTTAAATTGATTGTTGCAAAACAAATTTTGTGCATGCGTTAAGTGAATAGAAAACACCTTTTTAGGTGTTTTTCTTTTGCTTTAAAAGCATGATCAAGGCTAAGTTACGGTTTAGCCAACTGAAAGAAAATTAGGTTAGTTTTTAATTTTGGTTGTGTTTTTAGTTAAAGTTGTTTATAATTTTTACAATGAAACTTTTTTTAAGTTACCTTAAAAAATACAAGTGGAAAGCAATCTTCGGTGCAATATTAAGGTTAATCGAAGCGATTTTTGAACTGCTTAATCCGCTTTTAGTTGCAAAAATTGTTGACGTGGGCATTGTTGCTGGCGACATGAATTATATTTTTAAAATGGGCTTGATTTTGCTTGCAATTAATGTGGTGGCATTTGGTTTGAGTGCAATTAGCCATAAATTGGTAAGTTTAACAAGTTCAGGTGTAGCAAAGGAATTAAGGGCTGGTGTGTTTTCACATGTGGCGACATTCTCGCACCACGAGTTGGACAAGTTTGGCACGGCAAGTTTAATTAACCGCATGACGGATGATGTCGACCAGGTGGAAGACGCGGTAAGTTTGTCTATGCGCTTAATCATTCGTGTGCCAGCGCTTTTAATCGGTGCGTTTGTGTTGAGTTTGACTATCGACAAAAAGATGTCAATGTTGTTCTTGGTGTTGATTCCTATTGTTGTGTTAATCCTTTTGGGGTTTATGAAGGTTACAAAACCATATTTTGGATTAATGCGCAAAAAACTGGACAAGATAAGCCAAGTTACGAAAGAAAATTTGGAAGGTACGCGAGTTATCCGCGCATTCAACAAGCAAGATGACGAAATTAAGCGTTTTGGTGATGTTAGTGAAGATTACACAAAAACAAGTTTAAAAATTTCCAAAATTGCAGCCCTTTTAAGCCCGATTATCTTTTTGGTGGTTGACGCAACAACGATTGCAATTTTGCTTATAGGTGGTTATCAAATTAACATCGGTACATTGACACAAGGTAATGTTATTGCGCTTATTGACTATGTTTCAACTATCACAATTTCAATGCTTGTCATTTCGCAGGGCATAATTTTGTTTGTAAGGACGGTTGCAAGTTGGCACAGAATTGAAGAAGTTTTAAAAACTGTTCCAGTTATTAAAGATGAACCAAATGCAAAAGCGTATAAGAAACTTGAATATGACGCGTTGATGGAATTTGAAAATGTGTCGTTCAACTATATGCTGGACAACAAAACGCAGTCGTTTATAAAAGATTTATCTTTTAAAATTTATCCGCATCAAACAATCGGCATAATTGGTGGCACAGGCAGTGGTAAAACAACAATCGCAAGTTTGATGACAAGGTTTTATGACCCAACAAATGGGCGTGTTTTATTCAAAGGGAAAGATGTAAAAGATTTTACCTTGGCACAACTTAGGAAAGACATCAGCATCGTACAACAGCGAAGCACATTGTTTAGCGGAAGCTTGCGTGATAACATGCGCATTAGGGACAATAAAGCAACTGATGAAGAAATAATTGAAGCACTTAAAACAGCACAAGCATGGCAATTTGTTAGTGAATGGAGCAACGGGCTTGATTATCAAATTATGGCAGGTGGCAAAAATGTCAGCGGTGGGCAAATGCAACGCTTAACAATTGCACGCGCTTTGGTTGGCAAACCAGAGTTGCTGATTTTGGACGACAGTAGCAGTGCGTTGGACTTTTTGACAGATGCAAATTTACGCAAAGCAATTAAGAAGTTGGACACCACAACAGTGATTATTTCACAACGTGCAACCTCAATAAAGTCGTGCGACTTGATCATAGTGCTGGACAACGGCGATGTGGTTGGCATGGGCAAACACAATGAACTTATGAAGACATGCGAAATATACAAAGAAATTTACGACTCTCAATCAAAATAAAACGAAAGTTAAAATGAATTTGAATTTAAAGAAAATTAAAATTTAAAATATAAAAAAATAAATAAAAATTAAATCCAATTAAAAACATAATGCAATTAAATTAATGTAAAATAAACCGATTAAGCAATTTATGAAAAGGAAAACAAACGAAAGGTAACAAAATGGAAAAGAAGAAAGCTGGTTACAAACAATTCCTATCACGCTTAATGCCGTATGTTAAACCGCATAGGGTTACTTTTTACCTGTCTGTTGTGTTTGATTTAATTGCAATTTTACTCAATATGCTCATTCCGATTTGCACTGGTAAGGCAATCGACAGCATGATAACTGCTGGGCAAGTTGATTTTAGAATGGTCGGCATAATGTGTGTGACAATTTTCATTTTAACATCTGTCAATTCGTTGTTCGATTGGCTCGGTAGTGTGTACATGAATAAACTCACTTACAAAACCGCACAATCGATAAGAGATTCAATTTACAAAAAAATCAACAGTGTCCCTATTAAATTTATCGACAACAATTCGCATGGTGACATCATGAACACCATGGTTGTGGACGTCGAAAATGTGACAGACGGCTTTTTGGAAGGTTTTAAAGCAATTGTGTGTGGAATTTTCCAGGTTATAATTGTGTTCATCATTATGCTTACACTCAAATGGAGTTTAGCGTTAGTGGTTCTTGCTTTGGCGCCAGTGTCATTGCTTGTTGCCATGAAAATAACTAAAAAGAGTAAAGCATTATATCGTCAGCGTGTTGACGTTCAAGGCAAAATCAGTGGTTACAGTGAAGAAATGATAACCAACATGAAGATTATAAAAGCGTTCAATAATGAACAGGCAACAATCAAAAATTTTGACGACATCAATCAGGAATTGTATGTTTCAAGCGAAAAATCATTGTATTTTGCATCACTTGCAAATCCAGCTAGCCGTATGATTAACAACATTTTGTATGGTGCAGTTGGCGTTATCGGTGGCATAATGGCAATCAATGGAGGCATAACGATTGGTAGGATAAGTTCGTTCTTAAATTATAGCGAAAACTTTACAAAACCATTCAATGAAATTACTGGCATTTTTGCAGATTTACATGTCGCAGTTGCCAGCGCAAATCGCGTGTTCACGCTTTTGGAAGAGGAAGATGAAGTTTCGGACGCCGACTTGCCTGAACTTAAAAAATGTAATGGCAATGTAAGCATTAAAAAAGTGGATTTCAGTTACAGTAAAGCATTTAAACTTATTGAAAACTTTAATTTGGAAGTTAGCCTTGGCGACCGCATTGCAATCGTGGGGCCAACAGGTTGTGGCAAAAGTACACTTATAAACCTTTTGATGCGCTTCTACGATGTGGACAGCGGTTCAATTAAGGTGAGCAACAAAGATTTAAGGAAAATTAAACGCAAATCATTTAGGCAGTTTTATGGCATGGTGTTGCAAGAAAGTTGGCTATATAATGCCAGCATACGCGACAATGTTGCCTATGCAAAACCTGACGCAAGCATGGACGAAATTATTGAAGCATGTACACTTGCAAACGCACACGATTTCATACAAAAACTTCCACAAGGTTATGACACAATTATCAGCGAGCGCGCGGACAATATTTCGGCTGGGCAAAAGCAATTGCTTTGCATTGCCCGCGTAATGCTTTTAAAACCACCTATGCTAATTTTGGACGAAGCAACCAGCAATATTGACACGCGTACTGAACTTAAAATACAACAAGCCCTTGATAAAATTATGGAAGGGCGAACATGTTTTATTATTGCACACCGCTTATCTACAATTGAAAATGCGGATAAAATTCTTGTTATGAACAAAGGTAAAATTATTGAAACTGGCACGCACAAGGAATTGCTTGCAAAGGGTGGATTTTACGCAGAGATGTTCAATTCGCAATTCGGCAATTAGTCTTTATTATTGCTTCAAAATTAAAAATAGCACAGTAGGTGCTATTTTTAAATATGATTTTATTCCTTATTGAATGTCTTATGTTTAATTTGAATATAATCGAAATATTCTTTTGCGATAAATTCATCAAGTATACAAGTTATATGTGACGCAATTTGATACCATTTATAAGCGTCCATATCTTGTTGATTAATTATGCGGTTTATATAATATACACTAACACCACAATAATCAGCAAATTGTTTTTTGTTCATTTTTAATTCTGCCATTTTATTAAATAGCATTTTAACATTATATCTTTTAATCATATACACCCCCCTATTTACAAACTATACTTTGTAAATAGTAACACAAATTATAGTTTGTGTCAAGCATTTTACAAACTATAAGTTGTATCATAAAAATATGAATAGATTTGGTGAAATATTAAAAGAATTAAGAAAGGGTAAAAATTTGTCAACAAAGGCGTTAGGTAATGCTATTGGTGTGACCGATGTTGCCATAAGCAGGTGGGAAAATAGTAAAATGGACATTACCAGCACTCACCTTATTGCCTTGGCTAAATATTTTGGTGTAACGACAGATTACCTGTTGGGGTTAGAAGATTAATTTTTTTGATTGTTGAAAAGGTTTAAGAACAAGTTTTGGTTTGCTTTTATGCGGTCATTTTCACCAAAAGATAACGCTTTAGTTGAAGCAATGTAAGCGTTTTCAAAGTCGCCTAAATAGTAATAGCAGAGTGAAAGATAATCGTAAGGGGTGGCGTCCCAACAAAGCGGAACAGACATATAATTCAATTCGCGTGTGGTTATTTTAAACATCTCATTTAACCATACAACGCATTCTAAAAAATTGCCGTTTTGGTAATGTGCTAAGGCAAGTTCAAAGTAAGGTTCGCGTGTGGTGGAACATTCTAAAACTGCAAAATACAAATGTTCAATTTGTGCACTTAAATAAAATTTTAAGGTTTTATTTAATTTTGTGCACATTTTTTTAGTATTTTTAGCGTTTTTTTGTGTATTTTTTAAATTTTTAATTTCATTTTTGATTTGCGTTGCTAAATTTTTATAACAATTCGCCATGTATCTTAGGCTAGCGCATCGCTCCATTTTCCATGTCGCAGTTGGCAAAGATAAATGCTTTTTAAATGTTTCAATCGCTTTCATATAGTCGCCGTGGAACATATATTCACGTGCAAGGTAGTGGGTGTTGCGGTCGTCCATTGGGTTTTCTTTTACAGATAATTCTAAAAGCGGTAAATAACTTGAACGCGATTTTGTATTGTCTGCTTTGTGGTTGAGTTGAATTTGTGGCAAGTCAATCGACAACAAATTTTGGTTGGTCGTTGGGCTTAAAATTTCATGCACAGGGTGTATCCAATTATAGCAACCATATTTGTGAATTTTGTCCGCCATGAAAACCGTTCCTTCGCTTCCGTCGGGGTTAAAATTCCATGTGTAGCGGTATCTTGCTCTGCCTAAATTTTCATTCCAGTTTTTCCTTAAGGTTTCCGCCCAACCAGGTTCAAAAAACTCGTCAATATCAACACAAACGCAAATGTCTGTGTCAGGCGGAATAAGTTTTAAGCTTTCGTTCCTTGCAACATCAAAACGGAAAGGGGTGAATGTTTTTTGCTCGGTTATTATGTTTAAGGACTTAAATTTTTCAAAACTTCCGTCCGTGCTTCCAGTGTCTAAAACACAAACATAATCTGCTTCTTTAATTGAGTTGTACCAGCGGTCAATAAATTTCATTTCATTTTTTGCAATTGCATAAACACATATCTTTTTATTCATATAACAATTTATGTTAAAAGTTTACATTTTGTAAGTTGATTGCGTATTTATGTGTTGATGTTTAAAACGTGTGGTGCAAAAGTTGTGTTTGCAGTTTGTTGACTACTGGGGCAAGGTTGATTTATAATTATTTTATGTTGAATGTTAATTTAACCGATGAAGAATATGAAGATTTGTTAAATGATTTCCTTTTGGCGCTAACAAAAGATGCAGAACAAACAATTCCGCAAAATTTAACGCTGAAACAAAAGCGTTGGTTGTTAGATGGTTTAATGGAAGTGCGTGCTTCTGGCGATTTAGATGAAACACTTTTGAAAATGCAAGACAAATTGCTTTCATATGAAAATCAAAAGCGCGGTGTAAAAGATATTAGTACACTTAAATTTCAGCATGGCGAAGCATGTGTTGATGATTTAACAAACATTAATGCAGATGTTTGTTTGTTGTTTTCAAATGAATTAATACCGTCAACTGAAAATATGGGTGAAGTTGAAAGGAAAATTATCCTTGGGGCAGGCTTGCAGTTGAAGGAAGACTGGGCTTCTGTTTTGCAGGAATATCACAATGTGTTGCCTAAAAATAAAGCCTATGTTGCAGGCGCACACAATTTGGCATATAAGTTTATTGTTAAAATTATAGTTGGGGATAATCAAGCCAACAATTCACATGACTATAAAAAGTTTGAGCAAGCGGTGGAAAATTTGAAAGCGTTTATGGTTGAAAATAAATTCAAAACCCTTGCAATTGATATGAAAAGTTTACAAGACGTTGACGAAGTGTTATTTGAAACACTAAATAAAGAAATTAAAGTTTTCAAAAAAAATAAATTAAAAATAATAAAAAATTTATAACAATAAAGTTAAAATAATAAAAAATTTATAAAAATAAAATTAAAATAATAAAAAATATTTAAAAAATTAATAAAAAATAGAAAAAACACATTAAAAATAATAATTTTTTTTAAAATAAATAAAAAAATCATTAAATAAATAAAAAAATTTAATTAAATAAAACATTTTAAACAATTAAATAAATTTTGAATTTATAACAAATTTTAATTTATTAAGTCAAATTAGAATTTGTTTTTTTGTGAATACAACAAACCATATTTATGAGCTTAGCGAAATAAATTGGTTTATTATTGTGTGGAGAAGAAATTTTATTTATGATTGGCGCAACTATATTATTTTAGATAACAGCATTTTAAAAACGAATTACTCCCTTTTAAAGAGTCAATTTGATTTTTTTATTATTTCATTTACATGTGTTTGAAAAGATGAATGTTGCTTTTTTCTAATGCGTCGAAAAGGTTATAAGCAATGTCGGTCAAAGATTTAGACATTGCAGTTAATGGTTGGCGTTTGGTGTCAAGGCTAACTAAAAGCTCATCTATCACACCTATTGTTTCGATTATATTTTTTGCAAAACCAAAAATGCTAAACGAACTTACCGTTTGCATTGTGTGGGCTTCAACCTTAAACATTGCGTTTATGTTGCCAATTAGTCTGTCGAGTTCAATTCGGGCTTCTTTAAGCACTTTTTGAATGTTTTTGTTAACCATTCTATCTAAGCCAAAACAATAACTTTTGCAATTATCAAGGTTAAGAAACAACTTGTCCACTAAGTTTTGAGTTGTGGGTTTGGATTCGTTTTTGTATGCTAGGTTCATAGAAGCGTATTGGCTATCGGATAAGATTTGAAAGTCGTTATATATCATACATAATTTTATGCTTGTGTGAGCTGAAACATTACAAGGATATATAATTTAAAAGGCTTGTAAACATTGGTGTTTTAGTTTTTTGATAGGCTTTGTGGTGCCTTATATAAATTGTTTTTGCCACTTAATGGGTGTGTTTGAAAATTTTTATTGTGTATTTTTGTGGAGAAAAAGAGAGCTATCTTTTAAATTAAAAAATGAAATTTTAAATTTATAATTAAAAATAAAATAACAAAAAAATAATTTTAAATGGTAAAAATTTTAAAAAAATTTATTTTTATGCCGAAAAACTATAAAAAATTAATAAAAAATATTAAAATTAATTAAAATTTTTTAAAAAAATTATAAAAACATGGACAAAAATGTATTTTTTAAGGTACTATTGAATTTTTAATTTTATTTTTGTTTTAAAAAAGTTTAGATACAATTTATTTTTTTGCTTTATTAGTTTAAGAATTTATTTTAAATAATTTAAAATTTATTTGATAAAAATTCTATAATGTGTTAAACTATTTTCAACAAAAAATGTTAAAAAACTACACGGGGTAAACTAGCCTTTAATTTAACGTTTATTGGGTTTTACAAAAAGACATAAAGGGGTAATGTCTGTATGAAGAAGAAAAGTTGGGTTGTTTGTTTAATTGCACTTGTTTGCACGTTTTTATTATGGGGTTGTAAACATAATGTGGCGGTTGAAAATGTTTTCTTCAATGCACCATCAAACGATGGTGTTGTTTTGCTTGTGGGGCAAACTTACACACCGGAAGTTTATTTTAGCCCACTTTACCCAACTAATCGCGGATACAAGATTATTTCTGGCGACGAAAGTGTTGTGGCTGTGCGCAACAACGGTTTAACTGCTTTAACACAAGGCAAAACTTACATAAAAGTCGTTTCAGATGAAAATCAATTAATTCAAGATGTTATGCTTGTGCAGGTTGTGAACACTGTGACAAAACTTGCAACACCTTCGGTTACATATTCGGCTGAAAAACAATCATTTGTAATTTCATCTGTCAATCAAGATGGGCTTATTAATGGTTACACACTTGAAATTAATGGCGAAAATATTTCAATTGGCAATGTGCTTGAATATTCATTGAATGATTACGAAAAACATTTAAAATCTTCCACTTCAACTGCTGGAAGTTCGGCATACGACAAAGATTTGACAGTGCGCGTTAAAGCAACGGTGCCAGATTATACAAAAGCGTTTGAAGATTCTTCATTCTCAAACACCATTAAAATTAACCAAGCAAGCGCGCCAAAAGATATTGAGATTGTTGGCGGTAAATTAAAAATCAAAAAGAACAAGGCAACTGAACATCAAATTTTTGTGAATGGTGTGGCATTAGCGACAACGGACAAAACAACTTTTGATTTATCTGTGATTAACAATTCATTTGCTGGGCAAAATGTGGAGATTCAAGTTCGAGCATTGGGACAGGCAGGCGAAGGGTTTACTGCGTACAATTCACAAGGCTTGACTAAAGTTGTAAAATGCATTGAAAATGTGAATTTAAGTTTAATAAATGAAACTTTTATGTGGAACGCAATTGACGGCGTTTCAAGTTACGAACTTTACAAAGATAACAGTGCAAAACCTTTTGCGCAAGTTACGAATACTTATTTCGACATTACAACCTTACCGTCACAAGATTATTTGACACTTTTCCCTTACAATACAACCGGATATCAAGTTAGTGTTAAAACTAAATTGCGCGACGATTGTGTAAATATTGTTAGTTCGGCTAATCAAATTGCAACAATCAATTTAAACAGGCTTGAAACGCCAACGATTAAGTGTGAAAACAATGTGGTAAGTTGGGATAGCGTTGAAAATGCGATTAGTTATCAAGTTAAAATAGTCAGCAGTGTCACCGGTGTAATATTTGACACAACAACGCAAAAAACAAGCATTGATTTTGGTTTGGATGAATATGCTTCAAATGCTAATTATTCAGTTACAGTTAAAGCAAATTATGCGCAAAATGAAAGTGAACATTATTTAGGTTCGTACGAAGCGGGCATTTCTATTAATAAAGTTGAAGATGTTGAACTGAAAATTGAAAACAACATGCTTAAATTTGCAACACGTATTGACAATAATTATTTGGTGAAAATAACTGACAGCACTAACCAAATTGTTTATGAACAAACACACTTGGCATCGAGTGATGGTTTGAATTTGAACCTTTACAATTTAGACATTGAATACACTGCTGGTAAATATGATGTGTCTGTTAAACATTTAGGCAATGGGCAAAATGACATTGATAGCACAGAAAGTAAAATAAGCTACACATATTTAGAAGCAGTTAGCAAAATTAGCGTCGTAAATAGTTGTGCGTCGGCTGTTGCGGGCAATTTAAACACACAAAATAATGCAACATTACGTTTTGATATTTACAAAGCAAGCAGTGTTATTAAATCAGTTGAAAATAACACCGATTTAAGTTCTTTAAATTTAGGCGCTGGCAATTACACAATTAAATTGTATGTTTTGGGTGATAAATCTAAAACACTTTCAGTTGCAGATGATGATGGGCAAGAAAAGGCAACCGCGGTGTATGAATTTACAGTGCTTAGCGTGCCTGAACTGACAGCAAGAAGTGTGGAAGCAGAGCTTCAAATCGGCGCAGTGACGCACGCTAGTTCATTTAACATTTGGGAACAAACAAACAAAACAAATGTTACCAATACAAGTTACAAATTTGATTTAGCATCTGGGCAAACACGTCAATTTAAAGTGCAGGCGGTTGGTGATGGTGAGAGATATATAAATTCACAATATAGTGTGACGAAAACATTCACCCGCCTTGCTACGCCAGAACTTAGGTTTGATAACAGTTCAAACTCAATTACTGCAACTGGGGAAACGGACAATTACACATTGCTGTTTAATGAAGATGACATAACAAATTCATATGTCTTTGGCACATCAATTTCAAATTTAATAAAGGGTGAAAACACTTTCAAATTAACCGCTATTGGGCAAATCGATGGTGATGAAATTACAGTAAATTCCCTTACATGTGAACTTGTTGTTACAAAAATTGATGAAGATTGTTTGGTTTCAATTGTTGGGAATAATTTGATTGTTACGCCAGCAAAGATGTACGATGGTGCGATACTGGAAATTACCCTTGAAGAGAATGAAAATGCTGTTGTTTTCAACGAAGCAAACTGTAAGGAAAAGAATGAAAAGCTGACAATTACTAAGACTGAGAGCGCATACATCATTCCTTTGTTGGACAGGCTTTACAACCCAATTTTACCATCTGTAATGACAGGTGATTTTACAGTTAAAGTTCGCTTTATTGCTGTGCATAATGAAGAAAATGATAATTTGGCGTCTAGCGGACTATCGAATGCAAATGCTGTTTCGTTTGCGCCTAAGGCAGACTTTGCTATGGATACACGTGATGGGCAAAATGTGGTTTTCAACATTGAAACTTTATACACTCAAACCGATTATGCTTTGATAATCAATGATGCAGATATTTTATTCCTAAATGAAGTTAATGCTAACCTTGACAGCGAAAATAAAAAAATAAAAGTAAATATTTCCACAATTTATAATGCAATCAGCACAAATGATGAACCTGACATTGTGGGGTTAAAACTTGTTACATTAAACAAAAAATCTACCGACAGTAACTTGTTTTTGAGTTCATTGGGCGGAGAATTAAAAGTGCAAAAGGCCAAAACAGTTGAACTGAGCTCATCAAAGGACAACACTTTAGCAAACAATTCAAGGGTTGTGACCTTCACGGCAAGTGCAACAAGTTATGAGAAAAAGTTTGTTGTAAAAGTATATAACGATGAAGTTGGTATTGCTGGCGCACATATCATTAATGTCAGCGACACAAACAGTTATTCATTCAATTTGGACGACTATGGTTTAAATTTAGTTGGCACAAAAAAAGTGGTGGTTAATGTTGAAGTTCAAGCGAACTATGTTAATAACGGCAAAACAATCTACGTGTTTGACGCTGATCCATCAAATGTAATGACATTTACAATTGTCGACGCGCCAAATTACAGCACGGACGGCGCAAAATTGATTTTCGACTTGCCAAATAATGTTGCCGGCGTTGATGTTTATAAATCGACTTCAACTGGGTTTGAAAAATTAAACACTAACATTATAACTAACGAATTTAACCTTGCTGGCTATGCTGGCGAAATGACTTTGATGCTTAAGGGCATTGCGCGCGACACTGGCGATTTTACAAATAGTCAATTGAGTGAGCCTATTTATATTACAAAACTTTCAACACCGGCAGTTTCAGTTGAAAAGGGTATGATTGTTTTAACTTTGGGTGACTCTGCTTTTGATTTGTTCACCAATGCAACTACATTTACATCGGTGGAAGACTTGAATGGCTGTGTGATACGTTTTGCAGTTGATGACGGCGAAGTTAAATATATCCACAAAGATACAAATGGCATTAAGATAGAAACAAATAGGATTATAATTGACCCAACAATAGTTTTAAATTATGGCACAAATGGGCTGGTAAAAGAAAATGTTAAGTTTGAGTGCATTGCAAAAGTTGAAACTGGCACATTATATTTGGATTCAAACATCGCACAAGTTGATTTCTATGGTTTGTTTGCTCCAACAAAAATTAGTTTACCATCGTCAAATGACGAAACTAAATTGCTTACATGGCAAGATAATAACAAAAACAAGATGAACAGCACGGACGTCTTCTCAGGTTACACCTTTAAAATTGTTGACGAACAGGGTTTAGAGTATTACAGCACAACCGACCTTGTTTACTTGCAAAACGGAAATGAAACAAATTACCCAAGCATTATTCAAGCTAACAGCATACCTTTCCCTTATGGGTTTAAAGATACTTCAAATGGCGATAGAGTTGTTCCTTTTGTAACCGGTAAATATAAGGTTTATGTGCGTACAATTCCAAAAGAAAATGTTACAGGCTTTAATTTATGTTGCTCGGCTTACAGCGAATTCTGCGAAGTGACTATGCTTGAAAAACCAGTGCTTACGGTGGCGGAAGGTGTCATCACATGGCGTAAGATTGATTCTGCCACAAATTATAGTTTAACTTTGACCGATTTAAATGATGAAACTAAGACAAAAACAATTGTTTTAGTTGAAAACTATTTTGAATTTGAGGGTAGCGATTTTGACGCATATGTAGGTAATTACAAGGTTGAAGTAAAGGCGCTTTCCGGCGTGGCAAATGTTGTTGATAGTGAAATGAGTGAAAGTATAAATGTTCATCGTTTGCCTACATACAAAAGCCTTTTGGTTGATGATGGTGTTTTGATTTTGAAAGCAAATGGATATTTCACAATCGCAAAACTATCGTTTAAAAATGTTAGCACAGGCGTGGAAGAAAACTTTGAATTTGCTTGCCCTGATTATGAAACAAATTTAGATAACCTTACATCTGCTGACTGGGTTGGTACAAACCTTGCCGACCTTAATGCGGAATTTAATTACGCAATTAAAATTGATGACGATTATTTAATTAAACTTAGCGCTGGGGTGTATGAAGTTAGTGTTAAATTGATGGGAAATTCACGACAAGATAACACCAAACTTATTGTTAACTCTGCATTAAAAAAGGAAACCGATGTTGAAAGGTTTATAAAACTCAGTTTTGATGAAGAAAATGAACAGGCGACAGATAAAACATGGTTACGTGTTGATGAACGTGGTGTATTCACATTCGATGCACCTGCTTCTTACCAAGAAGGTAGATTAAATTATCAGTTCAACACACCAGTTGAAAATGTGGATTATTCATTCTTTAAAAACGCAATAATTTACAAAATTAATGTCAAGGTTAACAATGATGAACATGGTTTGTATGCTATTGATTACGATAACTTCATCGCTAACGAAAGCAAATTAGGCGAGGGTTTATTTGAAAAGTTATCAATAGGTTCACTTTATGGTTATGTTAAATATCCGTATATAGATAATGGTGAAACTAAATATGTATATTTCAGCGTATATACTAAAAAT
Source organism: uncultured Clostridia bacterium (assembly GCA_934772045.1). Taxonomy (GTDB): domain Bacteria; phylum Bacillota; class Clostridia; order Christensenellales; family UBA1242; genus Onthoplasma. The sequence continues at coordinate 139,849 of CAKVMH010000001.1, read as the reverse complement.
CAAATTAACTTAAATTTAGATAATTTCTATTATTATAAAACAACAATGAATGTTGTGGACAATTCACCTTGCCTTGCAACAGTGTTAAATGAAACCCCAAAAGGGTATTTTACGGTTTCATTGATTGAGGGTGGTGTGTTTATAATCGAAACTCAACTTTTAGGTTGCGACATCACAACAACTGGGCAAGCGGGCAATGAAACGAATTTGGCGTATTTATCTTCAAATTTGGTGGCTTCAAAATCATTTATTAGGTATACCGATAACATTTTGATGTCCTACATTCAGTACACTGCAGATAATGCAAACAACATTGACTTTGCAAATTTTGGCGGTTTAGATATACAGGCAAATGGCGGAGAAATGATTTATACGTATTCTGGTCAGGTGATTTTCCAAAACAAGATTAAACGTGATGAAGAAAACAACCCAATTGATTACCCGGTTTACGAACTTGAAATAACACCGAATGTTTATTATAGCGGGAAAACTGTTGACGCGAGCGAAGTTTACATCTATTACTTATACCACGATGAAAACAGCGTTGATGAAGTTATTGAAATGAACAAACGAACCGCAACAAACACACAAAAAGTTAAGGCACTGACACTTGAAAACAATTTTGAATATTTAAGGTTTGACATGTCGAAGTATTTTGAGGCGGGCAATTACGCAATTAAAATACGCACTTTGGCAGGTGTCGGAACAGAGGATTTAGATTCAAAATACCTTTTAAATTCACGCGTACCTATAAGTTCATACTTGTTTAAGCGAATTTCGGACACTGAACTTAAATTAAACACTGGTAAAATACAATTTGAATTAGCGTATGTTATGGAAGATACAATTAAATCCTACATCAATTCATATGAATTTACGGTGATTGACGGTGCAGACGAATACACATTTAAAATTGATAGTGTGACTGATGGTGTCAGCATTAAAAATAATGTTTTAACTTACGCATTGCCATCAACTGTGCAAGCAAACAAAACTAACTTAAACGCAGTTGACACTGTTGAATTAAACCTTACAAATGGCAAGGAATATGGTTTTAAAGTGCGTGCGTTACAGCCTACAGGCAACACTGGCATTTTAAATGCTGGTTATGCGCAACAAGAAGGCGAAGATATTGTTACAAATTTAACAAAGTCACAGGGCATTGAAACGGTTAAGATAAAAGACGGCAAAATAATGTGGCAAGTTAAAGACAAGGCAAACTATACAGGAACAGTTATCCGCATTGAATTTGGTGAAGGCGACGTGCGTGTTATTGAAGAAACAATTACACAAAGTTACACGAAAACCACAACAATAGATGGACAAGAATATTTCTATTATGAAATTAGCGATGGTAAATACGAATGTTTGAACAATTACGGACAATCGGAAATTCCTGCCGGTAAATACACACTTAAACTTTACACAATCGGCAACAGCAACAGCATATTGAACAGTGATTATTGCGAAGATGTTGAAATGAACAGGTTAAAATTAGTAAATGCCAATTCAATTAAATCGCTTGATGGGGTGCTTACATGGGAACATATGGAAACCGAGCAAGTGGTAAAATATGTTGTAAGTTTGACTGGTGCTGAAAATTACACATTCACAACCACACAAACAAGCATCGATTTCGGTAAGGTTTTGGACGACAACAATAAGGCTTTAGCAGTTGGTAAATATTCAGTAACAATCAAAGCGATAGGTGACAATTACGTAAGTTCAATGCCATCAACAAGGGTGGACAACTTTACAAAACTTGGTTCGGTTAGTAAGCTTACTGAACAGGGTAACGGAGTTAAATGGGACGCAGTTGACAACGCACAAGGCTATGAATTGACATTTGAATGGACAAAAGACGGCGAACCTCAAACCGAAACTAAGGTGGTGACAGGGTGTGAGTGTACTTTCCCTGAAACTATGACCGGCGCATATAAAATCATAATCCGCGCAGTAGGTGTGGGCGAAGGTAAAGTGTTCAATGGCGAAATATTTGAGTTTACTGGCTCTAACGAAATGCCTGAAACAGTTGAAAATGTTACATTCAACCAAACCGATTTGAATTTCTACATCAAAGTGAGTGCTGATTTTAAAACCAACGACAAAGTTAGGGTTTCATACAACATTCAAGCATACACTTTTGACACAAACGGAACACAGTTGTCACAAGTGGAAGGTAAAATTGACTATGCAACAAGCACAAAAGTTATAGACGGCGAAACATATTTCGTTTATCCACTTGAAGCAGTTGGTTTGTACACTCAAATATCTGTTTGCGTTGAAAGGGGCAAAATTGTTTCTTATCCAAAAGCTTTTGAAAATATCGACTTTAATTATTTTGCATCAGGCGACGGCAGTGAAACTAATCAATACATAATTGCTAACGCTGAACATTTACTAAATATTAGTTACAGACCAGACAAACATTTCAAACTGTATCAATCAATTGATATGAGCGGTGTTGATTTTGCTTCAAGGATAAATACTTACAATGCAATAATTAGCAACACATTTGCAGGTTCACTTGACGGCGCTGGGACAAACCCAGGCGAAGTTTACAGCATTTATGGTTTATCAAATGTCAGCATTTCAAATATTGCAACTGATTATTCAGGCTTTGCATTATTTAACGAAATTGATGGTGCAACGATTAAAAATATCAACATTGCAGAAACTGATAATGAAATGCCAACAAAATTTGTAAATACGTTTGCAAATAAACAAACAAATATGCTAAAATTAGCAATAGTTGCAAAAACATCAACAAATTCCACATTGAATAATGTCAATGTGCCAAATGCACAAATCGGTTTAACTGGCAGTGGCAAGATACAGGCGATTAGTTACATCGGTGGATTGATTGCAACCGCTAACAACACATCTATCATTGATTGTTCAATCAATTTGGTTGTTGATTTACAAGCAGATTTCGTGCCGGCTTCGGGTGCTTCAATTTACATCGGTGGTGTGGTTGCAAGTGCTACTAACACTACAATTAGTGCTAAAAATGCTGTTGAAACAAAAATCAATTCAACACTTAAAATTACACAACCAGCCAACACAACAAGGCGTATTTATGCAGTTGGTGGCGTGGTCGCTTACATTGAAGGTGCAAATTCACAAATCACTGGCATGACTGTGAAAATTGAACAAGACACAACCATAAGGGTTGGGCGTTTTGGTGGTGTTGCAGGTGAAGCGATTGCAACTAAAATTTACAATTGCACAGTTACTGGCAAAGTGATGGCAACACTTGATAGCGATACGTACTTAGCAGGTGTGGCAGGGCTTGTGCAAGGTGGTGAAATTTCAAACAGCACCGTTAAACTAGATTTCACACTCAGCCTTGAAACAGATATCAACATAAATGTTGGTTATATTGCTGGTTTCGTAACGGTTTATAATGCTAAAATAACAAGCATTGATAGCTGTGGAATTATGTTAGCATTTGGGGAAGGACAATTAAACCAAGGTAAAACAGTGCTTGGTAATGGAAAAGTTGAAAGTATGGGTATTTATGGTGTTTCAAACCAAACTAACTATAACCCAACAAATTGTTATGAAATTAAATAAAGGGGATTTATGAATTATTACGACGGTATTTTAGAAAATAAGGCATTTAAGTTTGTTAAACAACTTTTATATAACATCGCGGTTTCAATTTGCATAATTTTGGCATTTTGTTTATTGTTTGTTTATGGTTTCAAATTTAAACCTTATAATGTACTGACAGGTAGTATGGAACCGGCAATCGGCGTTGATGATTTGGTTATTGTGCATAGTTCAAAAGAATATAAAGTTGGCGATGTGTTAAAGTTCGACCAAACGGGTGATAACAAATTGCCAACAGTGCACAGGCTTATAGGTATAAAAGAAGGCTATTACATTTGCCATGGTGATAACACAAATTATTCATATTCAGTGAATAAGGATTGGCATGAAGAAGCCGACGCCATTAAGGACATGTCTTATGAAGAATTAAGGGCAGGCTCAAACAACTATCAATATGTTACCGCTAACCAAATTGAAGGCAAAGTGGTAGGTACACTTACAAATTATGGCAAATATATTGATTTCATAGGCAAACATAAAGTGCTTTTCATAACAATGATTGTTGGTTTGTGGTGTATAACTATGGTTTTCCAAAATGAAATTGAGATGAGTAAGGCCAGAAGGTTTGCATAATTGAAAATAATATGTTACAATTTACTTTGTAAATGGTAAATATAAGCAAACTTAAACAGGCATAGGATAAAAGTCTTTTAAGGGAGAATGCAAAAACATGAGGGGTAGTTTTAGCAAGATTGTAAAAAACAATAAAAGCAATCTAATTAAAATTATTTGCGTCTTAATAGGCGCAGTTTTTGCATTTACAACGGGGTTTGTTTACGCTTCGTTTGCAGGCTGGAAAAAAAGTTTTGATTCAGGCTACGCAACAGGGGCGTATCTTCCTAACCAGAGTTATCAAATTATAAACGACACCATGCCAAATGGCATACCTTACAATGCCGGTGTCAATGACCAGGAAGTGGCACTTCAATATTCATATGCTTATGATTTTGAGTTTTATGTTGAATATGCTTTGGAATGGTCAAACAAATCGGATAGTTCAAATGTAATTTTAAACTATTCAAACCGCGACGCTTGGATTGTGGATAATTCACATATGTATTACCGCGAAGTGGTGTCGGCCGGCACAGGTAAATTACCTATGATTGTTGGCGTAAATTTCACCGATTTGTACGACGAAACTTATTATGGACAGAGTTTGAAAATTAACATTACAAAAGTGGTTATCAAACCAGTTAACAATGTTTACACAACAAGCCATGCGCTTTACACAAACTCAACAGCTGGCAATGCTTGGCTTAAATATAAAACCAGAACAAGTTTAACAAATGCATATGTAGTTTGTTACAATCAAACATCAATTGGCAATTACAAGCCAACTGCACCAGTCGGTGAAACTGCGTTCATGACGTATAACACAACTGAAGGCTCAACAACAACTGCAACAAGAAGGTTACTTGGCAATAGAGGTTATGTTGGGCTTGGAATTTATGTTATAACTGGTAGTAACGCAATCACGCTTCGTGCAAAAGTGACCGGCACATGGAACCCTAAAACAACGGATACAGTAAACATTGTGTCAAACACAATTAAATACAATTATTCGGACAACTGGGTTAATGAAACTTATAACGCTGAAGCAAGTCAAACAACTAACGAAATCGACGAAATAAGGGAGTACGCTTACGAAATCCCTGCTTACACTGCGGTGTATATTCCAGTTGTTGATTCAGTGGAAATGGTTACACGTGGTTTGAACACCGAAGCAGACTATGCTGGGGCGAAAATTTCCACGCTTTTGGAACTTAACACAAACCAAATAAACACAGAAAACGGCATTGGCGTAAAAGAAAATGTTGCGTCGGCTGGGTTATCAGGTAAAACTGCATTGACAGCAAATGAAACTACGGTAGTCAATGTTTCAAAATACATGCCTGCATTGTTCCATACAACCGACACAAGTGCAAGTAAGACTTATCAAACGCAAATTACGGTCATCAACAACACAAATAAAAAATTGAAAGTAACCGCAAATAACTTTAAACTTAAACTTTTCATAAGCAATGGTAACTCTGCCGCTAAGTATGGTCAAGTTTATCAGTTTAACGACGCCGTACATTGGGCACGCGCAGAAGTTGATTCCACCGCACTTACAGTTGCGAACAGCACAAAAATTGTTTCGCCTTATGGTGCCGTTACTTTGTGCACAAAGTTTGAAATTTCATCAAGTGTGTATGACAATTTAATAACAACAAACAGCAAATATGGCAGTTGTGATTTATGGGCGGTTTTGGTGCCTACAATCACAGCAGTTGAAACGACAGAAGCAGACGACACATTAACTTTGGAAACTGAAATTGTTACATCAGGTTCAACAAAAACCGCTTATTTCTATGCTAAAAATGTTTCAACAAACGTTTTATCAAACATAAAATTGAGCGTTCAATATTCTTGGTTTAACACGCAGGCAACTGAAACACAATCTCAGGTTGGAACTAGCGAACCTGAAAACTGGGGGCGTGAATACTGGAGATATTACACAAAAACTGGTTCAACATTCAATCAAGTTACAACATCAAATTTCAAAAGTATACCAACATGGAACACTGCTTCAACATACTATTTATTCGCTGGCTGGCAGACAGTTGCTAGTTCAATCACTTTTACACTTTCAACCAGCGTAAATGTAAATCCTAGCGAAAAAGTGTTGATTGGCAGTTTGGCTTTGAATAACTCACAAACTTATAATTTTAACAATCACACATTCTCGTTTACAACAGCAAACGCAATTAATACTACTGCCGACGATGTGCAACTCATAAATGAGGCATCAGGGCTTGCTTATTTAATCAACAATTCAACAACAAAATCTTACTATGTACGCTTCAATGGTTCAACCACAAGTTCGTTGTTCTATTCTACCGCTGGTTACAGTTACTATAAGGGGCTTATCCGTCCAGGGCAAGTTATTCCAGTGCCTATGACAGCGGTTACAGACGACATTGTTATCGGTTCAGAAAACTTCATTGAAGATGCAACCGGCAGTTTACTTTCTAAAGCAGAAATTCAAAGCAAAGGTTGGGCGTCAAGCTTTTACGACGAACTGACGAATTTATATACAACAATAATAAATTAGGGGTTAAATGAAAAAATCATACAAAAAGATTAACACTTTTGGGCAAATACTGATGTTGGTATTAGTCTTTTTGTGTGGTTTAAATGTGACATATGCCTACTTTACCGCGCGTGCAACAGTTGAAGGCAATTTAACATTTTATGATATGAATATTAACTTTTATTATAAAAAAGCGGGATCGACAGTTTCAACACAAACAAACAGCACTGAATTTGAAATTATTCCTAATCCAAATGAAAGCGTACTGCGTGGTAATGAATTTAAATTTATGGTTAGTGAAGGAAACACACTTACACAACTTGACCAGGTAAGTTTAGGTTCTTCAAGCGATTCGTGCCCTGCATATGTTAGGGTTAAAGTTGTGGCAAGGAAAATGAATAAATTAGGTGACGACTGGTCATATGATACCACAGACACAACTGATTACGGCAATTTCATTGAATTAACATACAATGATGAAGAGATAGAAAAGAAAAAAGTGCAAGAGAGCACTCATGAAGTGTATTACTACTTTTGCAAGAATGTATTAGAAACGGGAGGCACCCAAGCCTTGGCAACAGGTGCAACCATATCAACGTCGGCGCCTGTAGATATAACAAATTGTAACCTTAAAATTACAATCGTGTTTGAAGCTGTGCAAGCAAATTATGCTGCCGCAATTTGGGCATTCGGTGCAGGTGGTGTTATCTCTGCTTGGAACACATAGATTTAAAAGGAGTATAAATGATAAAAGGCAAAAAGACCTCTGCAACAATAGTTTTATCAGTATTAGTTTTACTGATTGCTCTTTTCATGTCTTTTATCAATATTTCTTATGCTTGGTTCACTGATGGTAAAGTTGGTGATACTAACAAAAGTATATATTTATATGTCAACATGTCCGAAGTGAATTTGGGCGTATATCAAAGGGATAGTGCGAATGTCGACACTAGGCTTAATCCTTTAAACGGCGATACAAATGAGCCTATAAAATTGTATTACAACAGCGCAAATGCAACAAACAATTTAATAACCCCAGGCGTTAGTAATGATTTAAAACTTGTCCTTAAAAATGAGGATTTGGGTGTAACATTTGGTGTGAAATTTAAAGTGGAATTCTACGCAGTGACCGCTCAAGGTAGAATAAAATTAAAAAGCGAAATTGCAGGCATGGACGCGCCAACAACAACGCAAAATGGGTTTAAGTTAAATTCAACCGATGGGTATTATTATTACCAAAATAATGATGGCAAAAAAATGGCTTTTGAACAAGCAACAGCAAGTGCAACAAATGACCGAATTATGATGACATCATTCACAATAATCACAGACGATACATTCTACGGTTTAATCGGTGGCAATTCACTTGTAATGGTTGTAGATGTTGAAAATGTTGCGTTGACTTAAAATAAAATAAGGGGGAAACATGGCAGATAAAGATGCAAAAAAAGTAAATCAGCAAGCTAAATCAAGTTTTGATGCTGAAGCTTTTTCAGCACCTATTATTCGCCGAAACAAAAAAGTTGAACCGCAAGATCTTGGCATTCCAACAGATTTGCCAAAAACTGAACAACCAGCCCCAAAACAAGAACAGCAAGCATGGCACCAAAAATTACATCAACAAAGGCAGACGGAAGAAACAGTTAAAAATGTTCAAAAATTGTCTAGAGCAGCTGCTGAACTAGGTTTAAAAGCGCAAAAGAACAACATTACAGATGAAGAAATGGAACAGCATTTGCATCAAGAATTGGAGCAAAACCGCAATAAATTGAACAATGAAATTAATCAAAATAATCGTGAAATTGAACCTTCTGCAATAGAGCAACCGGCTGAACCAAACAAACATGAAGCAAAACAATCAGCGCCAAAAGAAAAGAAAGTTAAAGATCGCTTGAAATCTGACAATGTTACAATGGAAGATTTGGAAACGATTAATGAAAATAACCTTAAAAAATATCGTTCACGTTCAATGCGTAACAAGGTTGTGATAGTGTCGCTTGCAATTTTGCTGGTGGCAGCGATCGCCACAATTATTGTAATTTTAAATATCAAACGTTTGCAAAACAACTGCGTTTTAAACGTGCGCGGAAATGTTGATGCTGAATTTATTGTCGATGGTAAAAAACTTAATAAATTTAGGTCGCCAGTGGGCATACAGGGCAACCGAGTTTACATGATTGATACAGATATAAAAATTAACTCAACCGGGACATTTAATGTGTACTTCACAATTGAGGCTTATCGTGCTGGCGAATTAATGCAAAATACATTTGGTTACAGCATTAACCATGATTTATTCTATCAACAGGACAACGGCAAGTATACATGCTTGGCACCAATCAGTGGTGGTCAAACAATCAATTTGTTTGAAGGTGTAGTTTTAGACGATGCATACGCTGATACTTTAACCACTGAAAACTTTAGGTTAGAAGTTAATATTTACTTTGAAAGGGCATAACTTTAATTTCCCCAATAGGGGGGATGGTTAAAGTTATGTTTTTTGTATATACAACAAACCAAATTTACGAGCAAAAGTGTAATAAATTGTTTATTCGTGCGGAACAAATTGTCTTTTGTAAAAGTTGTTTTTTATTTTTTAAATTCTTTATTTGTTGGCTTATTATTGTAAAGATTAAAAAAGCGTAGCAAATTAAATTGGTTAAAGAGTAACACAAAACTGGTTGCAATAGACAATTGATTTTTTTTGTTTGCTGTGATAGAATGAAAATGATTAAAAATCATTTTATATTTAAATATTTAAGAAGGATATATGTTAGAACTTAAAAATATAAGTTATGTAATCGATGCTGAAAATATAAAAAAATCAGAATTAAAAGCCCAAAAAGAAGGGAATGAACGCCGAATTTTGGATAATTTTTCATACACATTTAAAGATAATCGTGTCACCGCAATTACTGGGCACAATGGTAGTGGGAAATCAACCTTAACCAAAATAATAATGGGTATTGTTAAGCCAACATCTGGCAAAATCTGCTATAATGGCAAAGATATTACAAATTTGTCGATTAGTGAGCGCGCAAAACTGGGGTTGAATTACGCCTTTCAACAACCAGTTGTATTTAAGGGCATCACTATAAAGGAAATGATTGATTTGGCAACAGGTAAAAATAATAGTGTGCCTCAAGCGTGCGAATACCTTTCCAAAGTGGGGATTTGTGCAAAGGATTATATTTATAGGGAATTTGATAAAACTTTGTCTGGTGGCGAACAGAAACGTGTTGAAATTGCCCTTGCATTGGCAAAGTGTGGCGACACTGTTATTTTTGACGAACCAGAAGCAGGAATTGACCTTTGGAGTTTTGACAAACTCGCCAAAATGTTTGAAAAAAATAAATCATACATTGTGGTTAGCCACCAAACGAGATTACTTGAATGTGCGGACGAAATCATCGTGTTAAATCAAGGCAAAATTGAGATGTCGGGCAAAGGCAAAGATGTGCTCGCAAAGATGGGAAAAATGGCCTGTACAAAAATTAGGGAGGAAGAATAATGAATTTGGATAGTATAACAAAAAATTTGTTGGCGCAAATTGCAAATTTACATGAAATCCCTGAAGGTGCGGTGTCAATTAGGGTTAATGGCAAAAGTGAGATGTTGAAATCATCGGCAAACATTGAAATTGAGCGTAAAATTGATAGCCCTGGTATTAATGTTTACATTCATTCATCATGTCAAGGCGAAGCGTGCCATATTCCAGTTGTTGTCAATCAAAACGATTTGTACGATATGGTTTATAACGATTTTTACATTGAAGATAACGCTGTTGTTACAATTGTTGCAGGGTGTGGTGTTCATTCAACTGGTGGCTGTGGGCATGATGGAATACACACGTTTCATGTGGGTAAAAATGCGGTTGTAACTTATTTTGAAAACCATTTAGCAGTAGGGGAAGGTCAACACAAAGTTCTTAACCCAACCACTGTGCTTAAAATTGGGTCAGGGAGTGTTGTAACTTTGAACACAACTCAAATAGGCGGTGTAGATTATGCTAATCGTGTAACTAAGGCGGTTGTGGGTGACAAGGCAACACTTGTTATAAATGAAAAGATTTTAACAGACAGGTTCAATGTTGCAAAGACTAATTTTACAGTTCAACTAAAAGGTAAGGACAGCAAATGCAACATTGTATCCCGCAGTGTTGCTCGCGGTGAAAGTGAACAGACTTTTAAATCAAACATGATAGGCAAAAATTTGTGTTTCGGTCATGTCGAGTGTGACGGCATAGTTTTGGATAGGGCAAAAATTTTATCTTTGCCACAAGTTAGCGCATTGTCTAATTTGGCAAGCCTTTCACATGAGGCAGCAATAGGTAAAATTGCTGGCGAGCAAATTGTTAAACTTGAAACACTGGGGCTTAGTGAACAACAGGCGGAAGAAAAAATAATTGAAGGATTTTTAAAATAATAAATAAAAAATCAAAAATAATATTATAATAAATTAAAAAATGTATTAAAATATATAAAATTAATTAAAATATTAAAAATTTAATAAAAAATATTATTTTTAATAAAAAAGCAATAAATATATTTGTTATAATTTTAATTATTAAAAATTAATGTGATATACGTAAAATAATATTTTTATAATAATTTTTGTAGGAATAAAATAAATAAAAGCCATAATATTAATTAAAAAATATGTTTGCGCATAACAAACATATTTTTTTATTGTAAATAATAAAAAAATTTACTTTATTTTAATTTTTTATTTTTTAATGTGGCATTATTGAAATCGTTTTTTAGTTAATGGCAGTAATATGCAAGCTCATCATTTTTGTTTGGTTGTTTTTTAAGGGCTAAATATTTTTGTTTGGTAGACTCTCCACCATGAATGTGTTTGATACTGAAATTTCGTTCCAACACCTTTTTAACTTTTAGATATAATGGATAATTGATGTACTTTAACTTTGTGCTTAAATCGTGATGCACTGTGCTTTTGGGTAAACTAAATTCTTTTGCAGTTGCACGAATTGTGGTTTTGTTTGCGAGTAAATAATTTGCAAGCAAAACTGGGCGTGAGTAAAGGTCGGTTTTCATGTTCTCTCCTTAACTCAATTTATTTATCGGTTTTGCAAAATATGTCAAAAAAAATAAAAAAGTGACAAAATCTGTCACTTCAATGTTTAACGATATACTTTAAGTTTTGTTTTAAAGGTTTGTCTTTGATGCTAAAGATAAGTTTTGTGGAAATGCGTTGAAAACGCCTAGACTAGATTAGTTGGTTTCACTTTCGTCTAAGTAAGTTTCGTTAAGAAGATTGTATCTATCAGGTGACAAAATTGCATTTTCAATCCTTTTACGTGAATTTGGGAAAGATTTTTCAATTTCGCACACAAATTCCTTAATGTCTTTACGCTTGCTGTTATAGTTTGCTGGGCAAATACTCTTTAAAATAGGGTAATTACGGCTTGCGTGGATTATTTTGCTTTCTTCAGTTAAAAATAGTGGACGAATGAGTGTAATTTTAGATTGTGTCATATATGATTTTGGTTGCATTGTACTTAAACGACCTTCGTAAAGTAATGACATAAAGAAAGTTGTGACAACATCTTGTTTGTGATGTGCCAAAGCAAGTTTGTTGCAACCGAGTTGTTGACAAACTGAATTTAATGCCCCACGACGCATTTTTGCACAGAGTGAGCATGGGTTCTTTTCTTTCCTAATATCAAAAACGATTTTGTTAATGTCTGTCTTTTCAATATGTAAAGGCACATTTATTTCAGCGCAAAATTTTTTTAAGCCTTCGTAACTTATTTCGCCTGAATAATTGTCGATAGTAATGGCGTAAAGGTTGAAATTGTAAAGCCCAAATTTTTTGAAATCTGCTAGTGCTTTTAATAACACTAAACTATCCTTGCCTCCAGAAACGCCAACAGCGATATTGTCGCCGTCTTTAATTAGGTTATATTTTTCAATTGCTTTGCGCATTGTGCTTAAAACTTTTTGCATAATTTTCCTTTTAAATTCACTTTAGTTTTATGCCTGTTGTTGGATTGATGATGAAATAGAAGTGAAATGACATCTAAATTTTTACCTCGTTGACTTAGTGATGAAATTAACAAGAAAAAAATAATTTAAAAAATTATAGCAAAAATAATTTAAAAAACAATATATTTTTTAAGAATTTTAAATTTTTTTTGAAAAAACAAATAAAAATACTAAAATTTAATTTATTTTTAATTCAAAAAACCGCCTAAAAACCTTTATTTTAAGGAACCAACGAAATTCTTATTTTTATTTTAAGTTGTTACTTTATTATATTTAATGTTTATTTAGTAAGCAATTAATTTGACTTTTTATGTCGTAATTATATATAATTTAATTAATAATATCGCGCGAATAGAGCAAATTAAAGTGAGGGGTTATGAAGAAAAAACTTGGTGGCTTAATATTGGCATTGATGTTTGTTTTTACTGGTATGTTTTTAACCGCATGTAAAGGTAGGTATAACAAACTTGAATTTAACATTCAGTATGCTTTTGTGGAAGAAGACGGCAACATAAGCGAATGGGCTAATGTTGGACAAACTCTTTCATTGAATTATGGCAATGAGGAAAACGACAAGTTAAAGATTGAAAATGGCACAAATAATTTGGTGTTTAAGGTTGAAGTAAAAAATGTTAAAGCCAAATATATTGATGACATTGTTGTTTTTGATAGTGAAAACTCTTCATCGCAAATTGTTAAACAAGGTGAAAACTTCCGCTTAAATTTTGCAAATCCTATGCAAACCAAAATAAGGGTTTATGAAACGAAGTCGAATAAGGAAACAAGTTTTAACCTAAACATCTTTGAAAGTTTGCAAGAAATATTGACAAACACTGGTTTTAAGCCAGCTATTGAAATTGGTAACGAAAATGTTGGTATTGATTTAAACAAATTAGTTTCGGTTGACCCAAATGTAAGTTCACTTTTGTTTTACCCTATCGGCACCAACCAAACTGAAGTGATTTTTGAGATCGATAGTTTGGGTTATTATGGCCCAGCAAGTTGGGTTCCTGTTAAAACTAATACTGATATGAATTTAAATAGGAACATTAAAATTGAAAACGGCATTCTTTCAGTTTCAAAAGACTATTTCTCAACACTTGTGAATGCACCTATACTAAAAATTAAGGCGACATCAGTTCTTTACGAAGATAAAAGTGCTAAGTTTGATATTTTATTTGTGCAAAAGTTGCAAGATAATGATGGTTCCAACTATACGCCGGTTTTAAAAGAAAATGGCGTTCAAACCGAAACAACATTGACAAGGAAAGTCCTTTATGTTAACGACAATAAAGGTGGCAGGGAAGGATACAAAACTGTTGTTAAAATCGACTTGAACACCATAAGGAACAACTCTAAATTCGTTGAAGGTGTTAAAACTGCCGACAATGCTGAAATTAAATACGATTTTAATGTTTACGTTGATAATGAATTGGTTGATATGGACGACTATATTGACCATAACGGCTTAAGAATTCAACCATTGGAAACTGGCGCGTCGAATGTTCTTTTATATGAAATTGTTGCAAATGACAAAACATATTTAACTCACCCTAAAAATGAAGTGAGATTTGAAATGGTTTTGGCTGGGCTTGATTTCCTTGGCGAGCAAACAAAATATTCTGCTAATTTGACAATTGAAAAACAAACTGTTGTTGAAAACATAACAATCAATGGGGAAATGAACTTAGTTGAAGGCAAAATATATTCAACAGGGAATGAAAATGTTGCGAACACTGGTTTAGATTTGTTGGTTGATATTTTGCCAAAAGACAACATTCAAAGGGCTATTTTAATTTCCGTGCCAGAAGGTTTAAAAATTACTGGACGTGCGGTTAGTAAATTAGATGAAAACCAATGGCAAACGGTTGATAGTAACGTTTATAAATACAGCATAATTAATGGCAGTCAAATTAATGTTCAATTCGACGAAAATGCAACTGCAACTGAATTGAATTTGAATTTTATGGTTGCAAAAATACAGGGTGGGAATGAGTACATAACGCACACCTTTAAAGTTTCAAAAGTGGTTACAGCAAGTGAAGTTTCCGTGTATGCAACTTCATCATGCAATTTAACAAATTACACACAATCCAACGAGCCTCTTTTGATGAATGCAACAAGCGAAAACAACTTTTACTTAAAATTGGTTTATCATGGCAACACCCTTGCAACTGAAACTGTTGATTTAAGTTTGCAAAATGAAAGCAAGTTTGTATTCAAAAATGGCAAAACCAGCATAAATTTGAAAGAAGACTTTACAAGTGCAGATATTTCAACAATATCAACCGGTAATGGCGAAAGTGGGGCAAGGTTTGTTGTTTATAGTGTTCCATTAAGGGCAACAAATGAAAAGGCAAGCGCAAGGATTAAAATTTCTATTGCTAAGCAAGGGAATCTGGCTTTGTTTGAAGAAAGTTTCAATGTGCAATCTGTTTATGTGACAGACAATACTGATTTTGTGATTACAACCGAAGGTAAGTATTTGAAAAACCTTACAAAAGCGGGGGATAGTGTTGATAAACTTGCGGTTGTAAACAATTCAAGTTTGAGAAGTGAACTTTATTTTGGGCAAGAAATAAATGGGCAATTTAGTTCAAAAACAACAGCGAAGGTTAGCGTTGCACTAGAAACGGTTGTTGGGAATGAAAACTTTTCATCAACTGCAGTTAGTTTAAGAGAGTTGGGGAATGCTGACAATGTCACAAAATTCCAAATCTGGGGCACACAGGCTGGCAAATTTACAAAGTATAAAACAACAATAACTTATTACAAGAGTGAAGAAGGTTTAATTTCTGCAAAAACAGTGGACAAATACTTTGAGGTTGCTGTTTACAATGCAATTAGTGATATAAGTTTAAAC
This sequence comes from uncultured Clostridia bacterium, assembly GCA_934772045.1. GTDB lineage: Bacteria > Bacillota > Clostridia > Christensenellales > UBA1242 > Onthoplasma. Next base: position 124,290 of record CAKVMH010000001.1, on the reverse strand, counting down.
TTTGCGTCTAATTATAGCGACACAATTGTGTACATCAATCAATACTATGAAGCGGTTGCAAAAACACAAATCAACTTTTCAGCAAAAAGCATGGTTTCTGTGCCTGCAACAAAGTTGGTGTTTAGCACCGGTGAATTGGATGTTGCTGTAAATACAATTTCACTTGAACTTACAGGTGATACAAGCAGTTATGTTAATATCTCAGTAAATGGTGATAATATTGTTGATTATGATAACGTTGGTTTAAATGGCAATTTTGTTGTTAAACTTGTTGGTAAACCTATCTACGCACAAAAATTTGTGGGTCTAAAATTAACTGCTAAAACTTTTGATGAACAAATTTTAACAAAATCAATTATTGTCAATTTTGGCGAATATTCACCTTCAAACGGAATTAAAGTTAGTGGCGATTCAATTCAAAATAAAAATGGCGAACCATATATCTATATGTCCTTCATGGATATTGCGGAAAATGGCTCGGTTTCTACTGAATTTAACACCGAAGTTACATATGACACGACAGCAACAATTAAGTATGACGACATTGGCTTTAAACTTTATGAGCAAGTTTATAGCAACGGAAAACCTGTTGTTGATGATGACGGCACCATAAGGCTTAATGACATCACAAATACTAATAAATTAAGAATTCAGATTGATAAAACAACACACACAGTTAAGGTTGTGGCAGACAAGGCACAAGGTGGCGGTAATTATGAATTACGCCTTTATGCCTTAGATTCTTTCGACGGTGCAGATTTTAAAAACGTTTGCAAGATTAATATCGTGGTTGCCGACGGAACAATGGGCAAAGAATACCGCATTGCAACTGCTAGTGATTTTGAAAAAATTAAAAATAACCCGTCATCACATTTCGTGTTGGAAAACGATTTAACCATTACCGCGCATGAAACTTTTGGTAACTTCAGCGGTTCACTATCTGGTGTGACAAATGATACAATTAATGGGCAACTTGTCGAAAGTAAACCTAGGAAACTTAATTTGACAATTACAGGCTTTGCTTCACAAACTGACAATAGATATTTAGGTTTGTTTGCAAAAATGGTGAATGAAGCAAAATTGTCTAATTTAGTTTTGAATGTAAAATTTGATGAAAATTTGGTTATTGGATCGGACACTAATGAAACTAACCTTTATATTGGCGGTGTTGCGGGACAAATTGAAAATGGCGCACAAATCACAAATGTGGAAATAACAACCGATTTTAGCAACATTACTTTAGCAAAAGACAATATTGCAACCGACGTACTTCTCGGTGGTGTGGCTGGCGAAATGGCTTGCGCGTTCGATGTGGCAAGTTCACGCGTGACGACAAAAGGCAATATCGCAACAAGTGTGGACAACAAAATATTGCGTATAGGTGGTGTGGCTGGCAGGCTTAGCGGTGCAGGTTCAATCAAGGGCAATTACACAAAACCAAGCGAAATTGAAAACTTGACATACAATGTTGGTTTAAGTTTAACATTTGTCAATGCGACAACTGACGGTGACATTCCTGTTAACAATATTAATATCGGCGGTGTAGTTGGTGAACTTGAAACCAGAGCAATAGTTGATGGTGTAATTTTAATGGGGCAAATTGACGCACAAAACTTGACTGCAAATGGCGGACTTGCTGGTGTTGCAGGCAAAGTGAACGGCACAATTAAAAATGTCCTTTTACTTGGTGTGGATATTGTTGCAAACTATGCTGATGTGTTAGTGGCAGGTGTTGCAGGCGTTGCAGACGGGGCAATAATTGAAAATGCAAAAATCCTTTCATTCAACCTTGAAGATGTGTTCAATTCAGGCATTGTTTTAGACAAAGATAAACATGGTTTTGTTAAGAACAATTTGGGCGTAGTGGCAGGCATTGTTGGCAAGGCAAACAATTCCACAATTACTGCTTCAAGTGTGGAAAACTATGTTAAAGACACAAGTTTTAACATGCTTAACGGTAAAACTGTTTATGGTGTTGCACAAAGTGAAGGCACAACAAACATCACAAAATGTTTTGTAAACACTTTTGCAAATGCTGTGGATACAGGGTACCACATCTCAAATGGCAGTTTTGAAAATTGTTATTTCATTGGTAGGGTTACTGACACATTTGAATTGTGGAACGGCAACACAACAAGTTATTATGTTGTGTATGACAATAATGCTATATCGCTTAATGGTCAACTAATCGATTTAACCACATTGACTGCCGGTGAAGAAAGCAAACGAACAGTAGCTGGAATAGATACAACAGGCAGTGTTTGGGCGCAAGCTTTAACTTACAATGTTGTGCGCGTTGGTGAATATATTTTAAGTTTCCCTTACCTTAAAGACGTTTACACATCAATTCCAACTGAAATTACAATCAAGTTAAAAGAAGACATTAAGGGCTTATATTTAGACAATTACAACCACGACGAAACAGACGGGGATAAAACACATACAATCACTGAAACAATTGTTGTTAATTATTACAACAATGTGCTTGACCCACTTAGCAACAATATTGAAAACAACACATACAATTTAACTGATTTACTTACTTTAACAAAAGTGCCAACTGAAAGCATTGGTGCAATCGTTTACAAGATACTTCAAGGTGGCAATTACGCTTCAATCATCGACAACACAAAAATTTACTTTAAAGGTGTGACAGGTGGTGATAATTACATTTTAGTTAAGGCTTATTCGATATTTAACCCAGACGCATGTGACTATTTTGTTATCTACACACAGCACTGGTATACAAACATTGTTGTGGAAGGTAGCGATATTTACGCTGGCGCAGATGAATATCAATTGAACACATATAAAGGTGCGGAAAACATTAAAATAAACCTTGCAAGTGAAAATTTAAGGCAAGGCGATAATGGTGTATATAAATCATTGTTCGATGTTAACGGTGTTGAAAAGTTTGTTTCAATTAACTACACTGTTGATGAAGATGACATTATTAGCATTGCGGAAACTAGTGTGTTTGGCAATTACATTCTTTCAACAAACAAAAATGCGAATATTGATAAGCTTAAAGAAGTTACAATAACCTTTACGGTTAGTTTAAATTTAACTAAATATTTTGGCACAAATATTTATCCACAAACTGCAGATGGTGAAGATATATATCAAGTTATTGCAGTGAAAACGCTTAAATGCACAATAATTGAAACTGCAACTTTGGTGGAAGTGGATATTGACACACTTGAAGGCGAAAGTAAGGACGGTTTTAACATAAATGCAGTGTTGCACACTGAATATGTCAATGGGACAAATCAAAGTTCAACATCTGTAACTGTTAGCAACGTTGGCAATGTTGTGAACTTCGACGAGCAAAACCACGACAGTTTAGCAATGGAGTTTAGTTTAATTAATGGGCAAACTGAATTGAACCGCTTATTTACACAAACTGGGGTTATAAGCATTGCAAAATTGTTCAATTTTGACATTACAAATAACTACAACCCAACATTGAAAACTTACACATATAATATAAGGTTTGAATTAATAAGTGAATATAAATATAGATACTTAAAAGATACAATAACATTTGGTGTTAAATTGTATAGCCAGTTCAATACCGATGTTAAAACCGATGTCATTCAATTGACAATTAAACCAAGCTCAGTTTCATCTGGCATTGTGCTTAACAATTACACAGCAGACGCAACAACAATGGGCAACTACACACACGTTATCACAACCAGCCAAATTGAAACAGCAAACATTACACCAGGCGGTAATGGTGGCGTGCTGGTGGTTAATATGCAACCAAGTTATGCTAACATTTTAAGCGCAACAATCAAGAGCAGTGAACTTTTCGTGCCAAGTTTAAATCAAAATGTTAAGGTGCGTTTTGAACAGATTGTTTACCACACTGGCATTGATAAATACATAAGTATCAGCCCAGTTTGTGAACCTACTGACGACAATATGGGCATTAACTTAAAGTTGGCAACAAAAACAAGCGACGGTGTAAATTACACATATGACGGCACAATTTACATTCATGTTGTGTTGGATAAAAAATTTAGCGGGCTTGCTGACGAAATAACATTGACGCTTGATGTGACCGACAGCAATGGCACACATGTTGTTAAAACAAAATCTTTGATAACCGACTTCTTGCCGGGCGTAAATTTGAGTTACGACGAAAGGTACGCAATAAGCGCGAAAGTGGAAGGCGGAAATGTAAACGGCTATTTAGTTCAACAAAACACAGTTAGAAACGTTGTAGATGTTACAATTTATGGTTATCAATTCAACGCTAACCCAGTGGCAGAAATTTTAGATTTATCTGGCAACGCAATTACAGCAAATGTTGATTGCTATTGGATAGATAAATATAGCGAATTAAAACCAAATGCAGACGGTTCATACACAATGCGTCTGGCAGTAAATTTAAGGAACAAAATTAATGCTCCATTTAAAGTTAAAGTTAGAATGGAACTTATAACTAATGGTGCACTCACAAGTGAAGCAAAGGAAATGGTGTTCTTCCCAGTTGATTATTTGCTTGTTAACGCCGACACAAATTTAATGTTCAACAGCGGAAGCAGTTTAAGTTTGGCATTGAACCAAGCAAGCGACATTGAATTCAATTTTGCAACACTTTCAAACACAAATAATTACTCAACTGACATTTACAAAATAATGTTGGCAAACCTTGCCGGCAAATCTGTTGAAGAACTTGAAAATTTATCAGTTGAAGACAAGGCAAATTTATTCAATAAATTAAAAGCACAATTTAGTTACATTAATGGAAACAGCACAAGCAGTTTTGCTGACACAAATGAATATTTTGATATGTTCACAGCCAACTATGGTGCAGGAGCTGACAATTTAACTTATTTAAGGCTTAAAGCAAAAGGCAAGTTTGATACAAGCGCAACTTTCCACATCTATTATGGTTATGTGTATAACAACGGTGTGTTTGAATTGACATTCAGTGATGTCCCTTCAAAATTTGAATTGAGCATTCCATTCAAAATGCAATTCTACACTGCAACCACACGCCAAGACGCTTTTGCAATTTCAAGTGCGGAACAAATGTTTGACGCAAACGGCAACTGCATTTTGGGTGCTGGGCAAAACTATGTGCTTACAAACGATATTGTGGTGGAAAACATCAAACCGATTACAACCGCAATTGGCAGTTTAGACGGCAACAACAAAAAAATCATTGTAAAAAGTTTTGCAGTTGATGTTTCAAGCGACAGCAGTTCACAAGCAACTGGCAATTTTGGTTTGTTTGCAACAGTAAGTGAAAGCACAATGCTTTACAATGTGGTTGTAGATTATTCACAATTTAACACCGACCGCAACGGACAATTGGTTTTATCTTACGAAAACTTGAACACCATTGTGTTTGGTGGTTTGGCAGGCGTTAACAATGGTTTGATTTACAACTGTGATGTGGTGAATGCAAACGCCAACAGTGCAAAGGTTGTTAACTTGCTTGTTAACAACAGTGCTGAAACACAAATTACATTTGGTGGTTTGGTGGGTGTTAACAATGGCACAATCACAAACAGCCGTGTAGGTAGGAACAGTTTCACAAAAATTGTTGCAACCGACATGAACCAAACAAGTTACACTGAAACATTTAATCAATTAAGTTTCATTATTGGTAACCGCACATTAGATGCAGGGCAAGGCTTTAAATCAACAATCGGTGGTTTTGTTGGTATCAACAACAGCGATGCAAGCATTTCAAGTTCTTACATTGCAAACACCAGCCTTTACACTTATTCAACAAATGCGGAAAGCCGTATTGCTGGGTTTGTGGCTGAAAACGCTGGCAACATCAATTACTGCTTCGTCAAAGCAAACGAAAACACAATCACAAGTGAAACAGCGTTCTCAACCGGCGCAAAAATTGAAGCATATGCTGACAGTAACATTGCGGGCTTTGTTTACGACAACAATTCAGGCGCAAATATTACAAACAGTTTTGCAAACATTGAACTTGTTTCAAAATCTGCATTTATGGCAGGTTTTGTGTTCAAAAATAATTCAGGTGCAAGCATTAGCCAATGTTATTCAGCATGCACATTTGCAAATGCCAACCGCGACACAAGTTTGCAAATCACACCAGAACAACCTTTTGTGGGTGCGGACGCAACGGGGCTTTACTCAAATGGTGAATTGGAAAATTGCTACTGGTACAAAGACGCAAGTCAATCATTCATTGTGTTCACAGACGACGACAAGCCACAAGCAACAGGCTTAGATGCAAGCAATTTTAAAAACCCTAATAACCTTGTTAACTTTGTGTTTGTACAAAGCAACAGCAAGGCAGACCGTGACCAAGGTATATGGTCATATTACAACAATCAAAATGTGGCAGTTAAATTGCCAGAACTTAACATAACAAACAACATTGCACATTCTTATAGGTATAAGAGTGCAAATGACGTTGAAGGCAGTTGGACATATGCCATAAAATTCGCTTTGGGCAGTGCAAACAACCCACACATCATAAGCAGTGTACAAGAATTTAACGACACATTCACAAGTTATGGCACAAGGGAAGATTTCCAAGGCTATGTTCGCTTTGTTAAAAATATTGACTTTGCAAACGACAAACAAGCAATTGAAACACGCCGTAACTTCATACTTGGCGCAAACCCAACATCTGGTAATGTGGTTGCAAACTCAATTACATCTATTGATGGTAACGGTTTAAGCATCGACAACATTTACCTTGACGTGGGCGTGGATGTTGAAACAGCAGTTGGTTTGTTTGCTGAAATTAAATATGCGTACATTAAAAACATTAACCTTAACTTCTCGGCTGGCGAATTCAGTACCGCAAACGCAACATATTCAGGCGGTTTGGCTGGTAGGATTTCAAATTCTGTTGTTGTAAATGTAAATTTAAACGGCACAGGCACCACAATTCAAGGCAAAAATGTTGTTGGTGGTTTGGCTGGTATGGTGGAAGGGCAAAGTTTAGTTTACAGCGTTTCATCTAACCTAAGTGTAACCACAATCAACTCCAACACGGAAGAAGTTTATGTTCCTTCTAGGAAAGCGAACAACGAAAATTACGTTAACAGTTTGTCATATGCTGGTGGCATTGCGGGTGTTGTTGATGTAAGTGCAAGGGTATTCTCAACCGATGGGTTCAACTTCGCTTACCTTTACATTAACGATAACGCCGTTCAAACAAACGAAAGTTTAAAAATTGTGGCAGACTTTGCTGGCGGTGTGGCAGGCTATGTTGGCAAAGAAGTAAAATCAGCACGCCTCACATTCAACCCAGGTGCAGATAACCGCATTGATGGGCAATTCTCTGCTGGTGGTTTGTTTGCTGTGAGCGTTGGCGCAAGTGTGGAAGCAAGTAAAGTTAGCGCTCCTGACGATGATGACGCACAATTCAAGTACGATAACACTTTTGCAAAATATATAATTGACGACTGCAAAAAGGAATTAGACACAGCAAATATTGGCAATGCAAGTTTGATTGAATCGTACACATATGGTGGCGGTTTGATTGGTTTAAGCATTGGTTCAAATATTTACTCGTGCTACAGTAAAGCAAGTTTTTATGCAGGAAATGTAATTGGCGGTTTGGTTGGCTTTGACATGCAAAGTTCAATCAATTACGATTACGCAGTGCCTTACATTAACTTTGCTGGCAACATGGACGAACTTACAACTGTTGGTGGCTTAATTGGCATGACGGCAGGCAAAACTTATTCAAAATATGCTTCAATTTACGCTTCAATTGGTAAGAACGATGGTGCTTATCAAAACTACACATTCTCAACAATATTGTTGAATGTTGACGCGTACAAATTGGCTAAAAATAATTACGAACAAGAACCAACCATGAATTGGTTTGTTGGTAACTTTGTTGCGACGAACTATGCAACACAAAATGCTTATTATGGTTCTTATAATTATCCTGAAATTAAAATTGATACTGCAATTTCAGGCACATCAAACCAAAATTTAAAAACTTTATATGATTTAGATGGGCTTGACGCACAAAAAGCAGTGTTCGACACAATCTTCTCAATTTGGGACACAACTTATTGGAATTTGGACACACGCACACACTATTTCCCATTGTTGACAGATATTAGCGACGATAATGACGAAATAATTTCAGATGCAAACGATTTCAATAAAATAAAAAATAATCCAAACGGCAGTTATAAAATTGTAGACGACATCGACATGACAAATTACACGTCAAATGACCCTAACTACGTTTTCCCATTCACATTTAAGGGTGTGTTGTTTGGTGAAAAACCAGATGGTTCAACACCAAAGGTATATAACCTTAATGTAAAGGCATCTAATGAAGATAACGCAGGGTTATTTAAAGCAACCGAAAATGCTACATTTAGGAACATTGAATTTTCATGGATGTCGTATGGCGTTGGAAATGGCAACGGCGACACGGTAAATATCAAAAACTTTGGCGGTTTAAGTTGCGATGACACTAACTCAAAAATAAGTGCTGTAAACGTGACGGTTGGACAAGATCCAAACGAAAGGCAAACTGGCGAGTTTAAACTGTTCAAAGAAAACAGCACAATCACAGGTTTTGGCGGTTTAATTGCAAATGCCACAGGTACTAACATAGTTAACAGCGGTTTCTCTGGCGTGGTTAATGCCATTGTTGACGTCAGTTTAAAAACATCAAATATTGGTGGTGTTGTCGGCAACGGACAAACAATAACAGACGAGAACATAGTTGTTGAAAATGTTATGACTATAATCGGCTGTTCAGTTGGTAATTTGCAAGATACCATTTTCGATTTAACACTAAAAGGTTCAAATTCAACACAAATTGGGCTTTTGGCAGGTGCGCTTGCTAAATCTGCAGTCCAAAACAATGCTGTTGGTAACATTATCAGTGCAACCAACAAAGCATCGAAAATCAACATAAAACAAAGCTCTAATTCAGGCAATGCTTATGTTGCAGGCTTAATCGGTTTTGTTGACAGTTGTACAATTACAAACAACTATTCTTTAAACGAAATCAATGTAGATAATGACGCAAACAATGCAGACATGTTCCTTGCTGGGCTTGTTGCAAATTATCAATTGACAGCAGGGTATGATAGGAGCATTACACAAGCCAATGTTCAAACCTCTATCACATCGAATGCCGAAAATCGCAATGTTTATGCTTCTGCAGGCGTAAGTTACACAACATCAAACTTGAAACTTGAGCAATCCGTTTTAACCGGTTCAATTTCAGTTAAAGGTAACTCAACTTTAGGCGGTGCAGTTGGTGCGATGCTTAAAGTTCAAGGTGAAACTAACACACCAAAGTTAACACTTAGTGAAGTGGTTTCAAATGTAAACTTAACTGCAACTGAAACAAGCCAAGCAAACGGAAAGTTCTACATGGGTGGTTTGGCTGGGCGTAACGAAGGCGAAATGCGTTTAAACAACACATTAAACCTTGGCAGAATAATGCCTAGCATTGGCGCTGGCGCATCGGTTTCAAATAATGGTAAATGTGAGTTCTCATATTATATCGGTGGCGTGGCTGGTTATGTTGATACATTGATGTTAAAACAAGGCAGTTTCTCATTTAACCTTTCATCTATCTTGGCAAATGGTTTAAGGGGTGAAACAATTACCAAAAATGAAGATGAAAATGCATATAGAAATTTAGGTGCATTGTTTGGCAAGTTAAATAAAACAAACGATACTTACAATATGTTTGTTTACACTGAAGCAACAGACGAAACTATTACAACAACGCAATATGTGGCAAACGAAACAAATGGTGCTGAAATTTTCTACTCTACCGATGTAAGTTTGCAACCTGAAGATAGCAATTTAGGTAAAAACTTAACTTACAGCACTTTAAGTTACAACTCGCAAGTTTATTTGGACGGTTACAATAACCCAATTTGGCAAGCAACCACAAATGACAACACAAATGACAGCGGTGTGCCTTACATTGTAAGTTTACTTTCAAGTATGCAACAATATGGCATTATGCAAAATGGTTATGAAAAGTATGTTGCTGGTTTGGCAGTTAACCCTAAAGTTAGCGTGGGGAACGATACAACAGGCTATTTCTTAATCAGCGATAAAGTTGAAATCAACTCAGAATTCAATGGCATTATTGTTGGTGGCGACAGCTTAAATGATGTTGTACATGTAGGGACACTTGGAAGCATCGGTGCATTGTCTAACATTCATGTAAACTATGAAAACGCAAATGTTAAAGCACTGGTTCAAGAAAACTTTGGTGTTGTGTTCAATTGTACAGTTATTGGCAATATTTCAGGAATGGAAAAAAGTCAACAGGGTTTAATCGTTGAAACAAATGCTAACACTGGTTTGATTGCATATAGTGGCGTTTCGGCAGATGTTGAACCAACAGGCACAATCGATTCAGTTTCTGGTGTAGCGCATACAAATGCAGGTACAATCAGTTCAACCTATTTCACAGGGTATATCAACCTCAATGGTGGGTCTGGTGCTGGTTTTACAGTTGCAGTGCAGGATGGTGCTTACTTCTACAACAACTATATGGCTGGTGTGGTAACAAACGTTGGTGCGAATAATCCATTCGTCGGTGCAGATAAAATTAACGGCAAAAATAACTTTGTTGACTACTATGCAAACTTAAAATTTTTGGATAGTTTCATAGAAGATAAAGATGCAAACATCATAAAAGATGGCGCATTGACACTTGTGCCGACCTTTGGATTAATGGATAACAAAATTACTAAATATGTAGGCTTAGATGGTGAAGGCAAAGAAATTTTAACAGATGTTGCACAAGGCACTACTGTTAAATTAGATGGCAAATGGCAAACAACTGTTATAACTGATGAAGAAAATAACATAACTTCTTTCAATTTAGATGCTGACACTTTTGGGCGTAACTACAACTACCCAATTTACAATTTCAACATTCAAACAGTGGTGGCAACTCAAACTGGAGGGAATGTAATAGGGGCACAATTGTTAAGCAAATATTCAAGGGCAACAGGCGAAGGCTTAACTAACGACAATTTCCAAATCTCACATTTGGGTGTGCTTAATTCAATCCAAGGTGTGCTTGCAACTGGCAAATATAAATATTACAAACTCACACACAGCATTGAAGCTCGTGCTGAAGGCAACAATGAAATTAACGATTCAGACATTTATAAATGGGCTGGCGTTGGTAATTTTGACGGCTTTACAAAGGCTGGTTTCAAAGGGTATTTTGACGGTGATTATACTAAAGATAATCAATTAATTATCACTGGGCTTTGCGATAAAGGCATATTTAATGATATTATTGGCGGTAAAGACACTTTAAGTGGAAATGAAACTACAATAACAAACGTAAAAATTGGCAAAATGGCATTAGTAAGTTCGGGTGCGCTTGCAACAAAAGTTACTGGCAAAGTCAATGTTACAAACTGCAACTTTGCAACTGCTGAAATAAACGGCGATAACACCGCTTTAATGTTTGGTGATATTACTAAAAATGACAATGGTTCTGCAGATGTGACAATTTCTGGCATAACAACTGCTGAAACAAACATAGCAACATCAGTTACGGCTACTGCAACTTTAAGGTTAAATAATGGTAAATTTGGTTATGTCGCTTCAAGCATTAATGCTGGAACAGTGACAATTAATGATAGCGACATTAACATAATTGCTACGCCAACAGGCGGAAATGCAACATTTGGCGGATTGGTTGGTGGCGCTACAAATGGTACAATTAACGGTGAAAGTGAAAATAAAACAAATTTACACATCTACATTGGCGGTACTGGTAAAGACACTAAAACATTAAACATGTTTGGTGGTTTGGTTGGCGAAATGAAAGATGGTAACACAAGTGTAAACTATTTCAATGTAAAATTTGAAAAGGCAAATTCAGTTACAAACGCCACAACCACTTATACATCGCAAACCGAACTTGATATTGCAAAATTCGGTGGGCTTTTGGGCAGTTCAATGTCCGGTTCAATAACTTTTGATGCGTGTGTATTCAATTCATCTTCAAACGCTTTGCAAGGCATCACTGGGAATGACATTAAAATTGTAAATGCAACCAGTTTTGGCTTGGTATGTGCTGATTTGACTGGTACTGTTAAAGTTACAAAAATCGGTAATACTAGCAGTTATACAGTTGAAAACAAAAATAATGAACCAAAAGAGGACGAGGAAAATGCAGGCGTTGGTGGGCTTGTTGGCGTGATGAATGGTGGTGCTTCAATTACCATAGACGAATTTGAAAAGTTTAACCCTACAGTAAATGCAGTAAAATTAAGTAACCTCGGTGGTTTTGTGGGTTTATTAAAGAAAGATGAAGGTTCTACTGCAACCTTTAGCTTCAATAATGAAAGTAAAGCAGAAGTGCACATTAAATTAACAGGCGCAATAAACGTAGGCGGTGCAATTGGTTATGCCCTCGCAAATCCAACATGTACTGATGGTAGTTGGAACTTCTTTAACAATGACGACGAAGAAGGTGGCGAAAATAGTCAAGTTAAGTTCGCAGAGTTGTCTACTGCAAGTATTATGGTTGGGACAGGTAAGGACGATAACACAACCTTCAAAAACTGGGGTGGTTTAGTTGGTAAATCTGAATGTTCTATAAATGGTGCAGTGAATGCCAACACAATAACCATAAGCACAGCGGACAAAATTTCACAAATCATGAACTTCGGTGGTGTGATTGGTTATTGCGCAACTGGTAATTTAGTTGATTGTAAAAACTATGGTGCAATAATCATTGACTCAAACGGCAAATCAGCATTTAAGACAGATGGTGAAAAAGATTTTTACGAATTATCTCGCGACATGACATCAAGCACCGCAACACTTAAACCAATCAACATTGGTGGTATTGCAGGTAAAGCTGACGGCAACATTAAAAATTGTACGAATAATGTAGATATTGTTGGCTATCAAAACGTCGGTGGCGTGGTTGGTTATTCAACTGGTTTGGTCATCGGTGAGTTAAGAGAAGAACCATTCAATGAAGGCAACTGGAACAATGGCACAATTTATTACACATTGGATGGTGAAAATAATTTCAGTGCTCTTGACGATGACACAATTCAAAAAATCATAGACAAAGAAGATGGTTACACAGATATCAAAACATATACTGTAAGCGGTGCAGAACTTTCAAAGAGTGTGGCAGGCGCAATAAACGTTGGTGGTGTTGCTGGCTACCTTGGTTCAAACGCAAACAGTAAAGGCACAATTGAAGGCTTGACAGTCACTGGCGATGTTTACGGCAACACTAACGTTGGTGGTGTGGTTGGTTTGACTGGTGCTAATGTAAGCGTAAGGGCAAACCAAGTTGGTAAGACCAATGGCGAAGCAGAACCAAGTTATGCAAATGTAAAGGCTGTTTTCGTACGCGAAACTGTCAAGGGCATGAATGGCAAAGAGCAAAAATACTACGTGCTTCCTACAAGTGTGGGCGGGGTTATCGGCTACGCTGGTGACAACGACACGATTGTAAGTAACGCTGTCTATGCAAACATCACAAGCACGGAAGAAAGTGCAAGCGATAATAACAATTCAAACACAGATAGTTCTACTGTCATTTCAACAATCAGCAACTATATGTATACAATAGATGCAAATAATGTTGAAGAGTTAGTACAACTAGACTTTTCAAGTGAACAGCAATTGCCAATTTATAAAAAGGACTTCAACAACCTTCAAACCGGTTTTGGTGGTTTTATCGGTACAGCAAACGCAAGTATTACTGGCAAAGTTGATACAAACAAAATTCAAACAACAATAAATGCTGGTGCCGGTGTCAATGTTGGCACATATTATGGTACATACATTTTGAATGCTGAATACAATTCAATTTTGCTTCCAAAACTAATGGCTGTCAACAGCAGTAACCCAGAAAGTGAATCAATAACCGAATCTTCAGTTAACGGTGCGTATAACATCGGCGGGGTGATTGGTTACCTTTATGGTGGGCAAAACTTATCTCAAGATGATGGCTTTACGTTTACACCTGAACACAAAATTACAGTTCAAAAGAATGGTGTGGGCATGTATGTCGGTGGTGTTTTCGGTAAAGTTAGTGGCAATATTAATAAAATTAAGGTTGTACAATTTGAAGAGAAAAGTAACCTTGAAATTACAACAGGCAGTTCATACTACATCGGTGGCGTTGTGGGCAGGCTTGAAGGTAATTTAACAAATGCTGACATTACAACAATTGAAGGCAAAGACGCTGAAAATAAGGATATTTATAAATCAAACATCACTGTGAATGGTGACGACCGTGACAGGTTCGGCGGGCTTGTCGGTATGTTGAAGGTTACGGGATCTCAGAAAAATAGTGATGGGAACGCAGGTGCAACCGTAAATGGCAACCATACATATCCATTTACCGTAAACACCATTGAAAACGAAAATTATTTCGATGCAGATTCAACATTTGAAGCAGTGGAAAACGATAACGATGTAACATTGCATGCAATTGCATATTACGTAAACCAAGATAACTTTAAAATTTCCGCTTCAAAAGGTGAAACATACGATCATAACCCACTTTACAATAGTGATAATGATAAAATTTACTCATATGTAGATTCTTATGTGGAAGGCGACGATGATCATCAACGTAACCCTAATCGCGATGAAAATGGGATAGTAAAACTTGAAAATGGTGACTTTATTTGGAGCACACAAGGTTGGCATGTAGAATACACTGGTTTCAAAACTTTGCAGAGATGCATTCCTAAAAACCAAAATAATGGCGCAGAATGGGATAGCATTGCCACAATCTACGATGCATCGAGAGTTAAAGCCGTGGCAACTGAAACTGATGGTTCAATTAAATACACCATTTATGAAGCTTATGATAATAGACCTACACTTTATTCAAAGTATGGTATGGCATCTGTTTATAGCGATCCTCAAACAGGCAGAGTAGTTGATAAAGATAAAAAAAATCTTATCAAGCCTACACAAGGTGAGGATGGTGATTATTTTATAGTAGAGAATTTTGTCTATATTAACGACGATATTTACACAAATTCAGATGCAGAACTTACGATAATGTATTCTTCAATTTATTTTGAATACGTGGCAAAATTCGCATCGGACTGCCTTTCAACATCTGGGTCAATTTTCCAAGTTGATGGTGGATTTAAAGATAATTACATTTCTCCAAGCCAAAAAGAAAATAACAAAAGATTGCAAGACGAGTTGACTAAATGGAATGACATTTTAAAAGGTGTTGCAATTGGCGTCGCTATTATAAGCGTAATATGTACAATAGCATCATTCTTTACGGCTGGCGCATCTAGTGCGGGTACTGCTGCAGTGAATGGTGGGTATTTGGTTGTTAAGAGATCTGTTTGGGCTGTAATTAAGAAAGTGATAAAGAAATGCGTAACAAAAGTTGCTTCGTTATTCTCAAAAAAGGCAATTATGAGCGGAGTTTTACGTTTAGCACCGGGACTTTTAGCACTTGGGTTGCTTCACTACATTTCACTTCAATTTCAGTATTCTTCGCAAAGCATGAGTTATGAAATGTCTTTAAGAATGTTGCAATATGAAAAAGCTTCCTCATCAGGCTATTTATCTAATATGTATTACATGGACATTGAATATGATGAAAACGGCAAATTAATGACCAGTGCAGATAAAGTTCAAATTATAGATGGACAGGCTTATCAATTGTATTCAACTGTAAGGCCTGTGGATTATTATACTAATTATTGGATAGTTTTTGACGAAAACCTTAATCAGTTGATACCTAAATCTGTAATAGATGATGTTTCTGCTTACGAAGAAGGTGTAACTCGTTTTAGAACTTATGTGTTTAATGATGGCTATTATTGGGTTCATGCATTATATACAGATTTAGATTATACTTCAGTAAACTTATTTAACAATTCACAATACAGCCAAAATTCAGATCGACCATCAACCCCATGGTTATACACAAGCAACAACAGAAAATATGTGTATGGTGATTATAAAAATGGTGTATACTCGTTAACCGAAGGAACTGATAATTTACTTAGCTACAACAAAACCGATAAAAGTTACATATTGAATGGAAAAAATATTAATGAGAATCTAGCAACTACAACTAAAACACTTAATTACAAATTACTTAGTAAAGAAGCGGAAGAAAATGGTTATACAATTATTAATAATGCATATTACACAGCCAAAGGAACTAAGTTTAATGATAGCACAGTTGTTAAATATGGGATATTCGCAAACCCACAGGAAACTAAGCCTGAAAATGGACAATTGGGCATTGACTATATTTATGAAAAAGGATTTATAGAAGACAACACTAACGGCACATATTTCAAAGATAGTGATGACAGTTATAAATTAATTAAAGATAACTCTTATTCAGAGAACAATGGAAGTTATACTCCAGATCCTGATGGCGAGTATGTAAAAGTTGGCGAAAATTATGAAAATAAAAGTGGAATAACAAAATATAAAGAAACAAAATGTTATTACACAATTAGCCAAATATTAGATACAAAACCAGTAGAGCAATCAAATTATGTTATCAAAGAATTATATCCTTATTCATTTACAGATCCATATGATTCGTCAACAAATATAATAGGTTCAAAACAAGATGAAAATTCATATGAATATACAACTGAAACATCAAATACAATCAGCCATACGGCGACATACTTCTTGTGGGAAGGTGGTTATATAGTTAATGACAATAAACCATTCATTTATTATGGTTCTTATTATTATGGTGATGATGGTAAAACACATAATTATAACGACTCACAAGGAAATACACAGAATGTTACAAGTGAAAGTTTGATAACTTTTGATGATGGAACTTCAGTTGGCATTAAAACGGTGTATAACGGAAATTCAGCAAATGGAATTAATGCCACATACAAAGACAGATATTTGGATGGTGATAAATTTGGCGATTATTATTGTGTTAAAAAGTTTAAGGCAACTTTAACAACAGAAAATAATGATACTAAAGAGGTTGATGAATATAGAATTTATCAATATAGTGCTAGTTATTGTCTAGGCAATCCAAATAATTCTGATTCACCTAACTGGTTATACAAAGTTAGGGTTAAAGCAAAAGAAGCTACTGGGGAAGATTATAACTATAACAAATTTTTGTCTAACGCTGATCATGAATTTTATACGAGGTATAAATTTACTGAAAAAGGTTCAACAAAATTGCCAGATGAATTTTATGTGTATGACTATGATAATCATTCAGCTATAAATAGTTATCTTGAAAAATTGGGAGAAGTTAGCACCGGTGATTTCACCGAAAATATCTTTACAGGTAATAAAAATAAAAGTAATAAAAAATACAATCTTTATGCAGAACAAGGCGATCCTAATAGTGGCACAAATTATTCAACGCAGTTCTGTGAATCTGTAAGGGTGTTGATTAGTGGAACCTACATGAAAAAGGATAAAGGAAATTGGGGCAAAGTCAAAGAAGCCGGCAGTATAAGTATATCAGATGAATAATATTTGCTACAGTATCCTGTCATAGATAAATAGTTTACCTAATAGCTCAAGGGTTTTAATATTCTTATTTAGTTGAACTAATCTTAATAGATAAAACGAAAGGTGGTGCGTGCCACCTTTTGTTTTTTGTGAATACAACAAACCATATTTATTAGCGTAAGCGAAATAAGTTGGTTTATTACAGCAATCATATTTCAACATTAGAATGGGTGAATTGTTAATTTGCACTGTTTAACATAAGTTAGTTTAAAATTTTGGATATTGACAAGTTTTAACATTTGTGTTAAACTGATATGTAGAATTTCCATTATTTGGAGGGAAGGTATGGAAGAAAGTTTATTTTCTAAAGTTGCTAATCGTGTTAACACAAAAACAAAAGATTGCAAAATTTTTAAAAAAATCGCTTGTTTAGGCGTTGCTGTTGGTTTGGCATTTAATTTTTCTGCTTGCAATTGGTTTAATAAGATTATTGACAAAATCAATCCATCTACAAGTTCAAGTTTAACTTCAAGCGACGACGACAATTACACTGGCGAACTTTGTAACATTTGTAAAGGCAAGCATGAAACATCGGAACATAACCAAAAAGCAGATATGAGCGAGTACTCAGAATTTGTTCAGATGCTTGCAAGGGATTCAAGGTACGAAATACCAGAGGAAGAAGCACAGGGTTTGGCAAAATGTAGGTTATATAGAGGCATGCCTTATGGTTTTTTGGAAGACTTGGGTTATAATGTGGAGCAAATAAAGAAACAAGTTAGCGCAAACCTTACGAGCAGAACACCTGCAACTGAAACTTGGGCATTTTTTAAAATTAATGAACCAAACAATTTGTATATGCTCGTTTGGATAGGTGATGAAGCGACTCAAATTTGCGATAATTATTACATTAGATACCAACTGACGGATACTGAAAAGCGTGATTACGAATGGTTGGGTTCAAGTCGATATAAAATTAAGTTTTGTGCCAACGATGCCATTTCTCGTTTAAAGAAACCTGAAATAATAAGCCACACGCAACAAGAACTATCAAGCAAAGTAGGTTGGCTTTTGTTGGGGAGAAACTTTATTGCATCTATCACCAGTTACATTAGAGATGATTATTCTCACATAAGGGCGGTGGCAACCGAATTTGAAATTAAAGACCATGAAACTGAATCAGGTAAAAAAGTTTGTAAATATAAAGGGTTCGTTTTGAACGAAAATTATATTTATTACGTTAGCAGTGAAGATAATGTAACCTATCTCAGTTATTTGTATGACCGTAATGACATATATGGTCAAATTTGTGCTCCTGAAATTCGAACAGAAGAAGAGGAAAAAGCAATGCTTAGGCTCAAATACGACGTTTTACATTCATATACTACATTTAACGAACTTCAAGGTGAAAATTTTCACAACTTTAACGATGACTATAAAAACTTCATTGCAAATGTTGATGCTCCATTTGAGTTGGAATATAATAAGTAATATATGAAACAAAAGTAAAAACCTTTTACCTTTTTGCAACTTGCTATACAAATGTAAGTAGGTGAAGGTAAATATACAAAAATTTTAAAAAAACTGTTGACAATCGTTTTAAACGGTGTTAAACTAACAAAAGTTTAATAAATTTCACGCCAAAGACCACAAGTGCTTTCAAGCATAAAGTTATTCAACTGCTTGTGTAGGAGAGAAAAGATGTCGATTGTATTGATTCCTTTTGTCTTGGCAAAAGGAATTTTTTAAATTATAGCAAATTAAATGTTCGCGCAGTTTTAAAGTGATTAATTGGCAAGTTTTGCGTTAATGCAAGTGTCGGTTTAAAGTTTAGGATGTGCGGTAATGAAATTTGCAAAACTTCAAAAGGCATAAAGGAGGATAAAGTGTCAGCAAATCTTGAAGCAAAAAAGAATGCGGTAGAGGAAATTAAAAACTTAATCAGCACCAGCAAATCTGTTGTTTTGGTTGACTATCGTGGTATCAGCGTTAGCAACGACACCGCTATGCGTAAAAGTTTAAGGGAAAACAATGTTGTTTACAAAGTTATCAAAAACACCCTTTTCAAAAAAGCATGCGAACAACTTGGCATTTCTGGGCTTGACGAAGCACTTAACGGCACAACTGCTTTTGCTTTCGGTATGGACGACGAAACTGTTGCCCCTCGCATGATTAAAAATGCAATGAAGGACTACACAACACTTTCAATCAAAGCAGGTTACTGCGATGGTAAAGTGCTTGATGAAAGCGCAGTTAAAACTTTGGCGTCTATCCCAGGCAGAGAACAACTTCTTGCTCAGTTGGTATATGTCCTCAATGCACCAGTTGCAGGCTTGGCTCGTGCATTAAAAGCGGTCGCAGAAAAATAATCTTTTGGTTTTGGCATTGGTTACGCGGTTTGTTGCCGGTGTGGAAAACACGTTTTATGAAATTTGTTTCCTTACACTTTAACTTGTTAACTTGCAAATTTGCTTGTTAAGGCTTCAACTTGAAAACCAAACCTAACTAAATGGTTAGTTAAAAAATCGCTTACATGTGTTTAATCACATTAGCCACACAATTTTGGCTTGCCCGACCAAAATTTGTTATCCTTGCTTAAACGGGGGTTAAGGGCATAGTTTTAAAAGGAGAAATTTATGGATAAAGAAAAATTCATTGAAGAAATTAAGGCTATGACAGTCGTTGAACTTAACGATTTAGTTAAAGCTATTGAAGAAGAATTTGGCGTTAGCGCAGCTGCAGCAGTTGTTGCAGGTCCAGCTAGTGCAGAAGCTGCTCCAGCAGCAGAAGAAAAGACTGAATTTAATGTTGTGCTTAAAGAAGTTGGCGCAAACAAAATTGCAGTTATTAAGGCAGTTCGTGAAGCAACAGGCCTTGGCTTGATGGAAGCTAAAGCTATGGTTGAAGGCGCACCTGCTACAATTAAGGAAAACGTTCCAACCGCTGATGCAAAAGCTCTTGAAAAAGCTTTGACAGACGCTGGTGCAGTTGTTGAACTTAAATAATCATCTTTTATGCCAAATAAAAATGCACTCATACGGGTGCATTTTTTTAAATTTATTTTTAACCAAATTTTGTTAGTTGTAATTTGTCATTTTGTGCGTAACAATAAACCTAAGCGGTTTTATAGAAGATATATAATTTGATAGTTAATGATGTCATTCTGAGCGTAGCGAAGAATCTTGCAAAACTTGTTTTGCTTTTGAGAAATTAATCTTAAAAAGCACTTCGTGCAAGACCCTTCGTATACACTCAGGGTGACACGGTAGAGAATTGCACTAAATTGTTTTAAATTGTGTACAGATATATTTCCATTATCTGTCATTCTGAGCAAGCGAAAGCGTAGGGAAGAACCTGAACGATTTTGAAAAAATCTTCAGATTCTAGCAAAGCGAAAGCGTAGGGAAGAATCTTGTGCGTAGCACTTTTAATGATTAATCAACTGATTATTTCTTTGTACAAATCAATAAAATGTGGATTGTTTTTGGTAATCAAATCAATTTTCTTTTGCCTAGTTATGCCTTTTAATTGTTTTTCACGCAAAATTGCAGAATTTACATCAGTGGTGGTTTCAAAATATACTAACTTATTTATTTTATATTTCTTGGTAAAACCGTCGACAAATTTATTTTTATGTTCATATATTCTTCTTATCAAATTGTTCGTAACACCGATATAAAATGTTGAATTTGAAAAATTGGTCAATATATACACATAGTAATCATTATTCATGTATATATTCTAGCAAAAATATAACACTTTTGCAAATTCGTTTGGTAAATTAAATAATAAACCAATTTATTTCGCTAAGTTCATAAATTTGGTTTGTTGTATTCACAAGAAAGTTTAATTTTAAAAGTGCTTCGCACAAGATTCTTCGCTGTCGCTAGAATCTGAAAATTTTACAAAATTATTCAGGTTCTTCGCTACGCTCAGAATGACATCCTCGTAGTGCAGTAACTTAAATAATGCTTACATCTCATACATGTTAATTGATAAAAAATTACATATGATGTTATAAAATGAGGTGAACAATTACACGAAAAGTAAATTACTTTTCAGTTGTTTACATATTATGTAACAAATATTTTGGCAATAATATAATAACAATATGGAAAATGAGATTGCAAAGTATAGGGCACAAAAACATATTAGACAAGATGAACTTGCTAAGATTTTAGGTGTAACATCTGCCACAGTTTCTCGTTATGAAACAGGTGTTACAAATTTGTCAGCGGAAACTTTAATTAAAATTTCTAAGGCATTAAATGTAAGTATTGATGTTTTGTTGAATAACACATCAAACATTGTTGACCTTAACAAGATTGATGAAAATCAAAGGGAAGCAATTGAGTTAATTTTAAATTTACCAAAGGCGAAAGTTGATAAAGTGGTAGGTTTTTGTCAGGCGTTAATGGAAAATGAAAACTAAGAAACCTTTTAAAGAGTGGGTGCTTGATATTTTATATCCTAGGCATATCAAGTGCATTTTTTGTGGTGGCGAATTAAACGAAAATGCCAACAACGATACTTGCGAAAATTGTGCCGGCAAATTGCCTTACATCAAAAATCTTTGCCCCAAATGCGGGAACAGTATGGCAAATGGTGAGCGTGGTGTCTGTTTTGAATGTAAGACAAAGAATTTTGAATTTGAGCAAGCGGTTAGTGTGTTTGAGTATGTCGGTTTGATTGAAAAGGCGGTGCATAACTTTAAATACAACTATGTGAAACCGAACTTTGAACCGTTTGGCGAGTACATGACTGAAACTTTGGCAGAATGGGGAATTGAACCTGACATAATAACCTATGTGCCCATGCTTAAAAAGAAACAAAAACAGCGTGGCTTTAACCAGGCTGAACTTTTGGCGCGCTATGTGGCGGAGCGTTCAGGTATGCCATGTGCAGGAATTGTGGAAAAGGTAAAGGAAAATTTAAGCCAAGCAAGTTTGAATTACATATCAAGGCAAGAAAATATTAAAGATTGTTTTGCGGTAAGGAAAGAATATCGTGGAATTATCCGCGGTGCGACCGTCCTTTTAATTGATGATATTTTCACAACCGGCGCAACTTGTAATGAAGTAAGCAGAATTTTAAAACTTGCAGGCGTTGAAAAGGTTTATGTTTTGACACTTGCTCACACTGGGTTAGAAAAGAAATTTTAAAAAATACACTTTTAAAAAGTGTATTTTTTTTATAATAGTGTATCTCATAAGTCACCCTGAGTGTAAACGAAGGGTCTTGCACGAAGTGCTTTTTTGATTAATGTCTTAAAAGCAAGGCAAGCCTTGCAAGATTCTTCGCGTCGCTAACGCTTTGCTCAGAATGACAAAAAGGTTGTTTATTTTGTTATGTGAAATTGCTATCAATTTAAGGATAAGTGCAAGCAAAACCCATTTTTACAAGCATTACATATCTTTAAATTCTTCAATGATAAAATCTTTTAGCAGAGTGAAGCGTTTGGCAGTGTAGTTATTGTGAATCATGCGTGCCAAAATTTGTTTGCTTCCAACAAGCACAACTGTTTTCTTTGCGCGGGTGATTGCTGTGTAAAGCAAGTTGCGTGTGATGATAATTGGTGCGCCCGGCACAAGTGGAATGACAACGCAATCAAACTCGCTACCTTGGCTTTTGTGAATTGTGATTGCGTAGGCAAGTGTAATTTGATACAAATCAGTTTGGGCGTATCTACAAATTTTACCGTCGTCAAAGCGAATTGTCACTTCGTGTGTGTCTGGGTCGATGCGTGAAATGTAGCCGATGTCGCCATTAAACACGCCTGTACCTGTTTGGGTTGCGCCGTTGCTTTCGTATTTAACAAACTCCATTTCATAATTATTTTGAATTTGCATTACCTTATCGTTAACATGAAATTTGGTAAAATCGGTAGATAGTTCCACGCCTTGATAATATGGGTTGATTGTCATTTGCAGGCGTTTATTCAGGTTATCTATGCCACAAGGTCCCGCCTTCATTGGGGCAAGCACTTGTATTTTTTCTGGCTTATAACCGAAATAATTTGGCAAGCGTGTGGTTACTAAATCAACAATTGTTTCGCTATTTTTTGCTAAATCGTTGCCGTTTTCGTAAAAGAAATCACGGCTGGTGTTGTCAATAACTGGCATTTTACCGCTATTAATTAAATGTGCGTTGGTTATAATTAAACTGTCGTTGCCTTGGCGGTAAATGTTGACAAGTTGGGTGGTGTGTATTTTTTTGCTTTCAATCAAGTCGCGCAAGACATTGCCTGCGCCAACGCTTGGAAGTTGGTCCTTATCGCCAACCAAAATCAACCTTGCAGTTGATTTTAGTGCTTTTGCAAGGTGGTACAATAGAGTGACATCAACCATGCTGACTTCGTCAATAATTACAATGTCGGCGTCCAGCGGATTATTTTCATTGCGGTGGAAAAACCCTTCGCCTTCGGTTGGGTTCATTTCCAACGCACGGTGAATTGTTTTGGCTTCTATTCCGCTTGTTTCTGCCAACCTTTTTGAAGCCCTTCCAGTTGGTGCGCACAACAAAACTTTGTTGTTTAATTGCTTAAACATTTCCAAAATGCAACGCACAATTGTGGTTTTACCTGTGCCGGGGCCACCGGTGATTATACTTACACCTTTATTAAGGCTTGCAAGCACTGCGTCGGTTTGTTCGCCATTAAGTTGAATGTTGTGTATGCGCTGATACAAATTCAAATTATCCAAAAAATTGAACTTTTCATTAAATTGATTTAGTGACAATTTGCACAATTTGCGTGCGATGTATTTTTCTTGATAATAATATTTTGTAAGCACTGTCACATCTTCACCATGATAGTTGAAGTTTTTAACCATGCCTTCAATTTGAAGATATTCAATGCACTTTTCAATTAAACTTGTTTCCGCGTCGGTGAATGACAAAATTTCAATGCAGTTTTGCACAAGCGTGTTTTTAGGAAGGTAGGTGTGACCTTCGCGCTCGCTGGCTGTTTTTAATGTGTAAACAAGCCCTGCTTTTATGCGATTTTCACCATATAAATCAATACCTAATTTAATTGCAATTTTGTCCGCCGTGGTGAAACCGATGCCGTCCACATCTTCAACAAGTTGGTAAGGGTTAGACTTTACAATTTCAATGGTTTTTTCCTTATATATATTGTAAATTTTAATTGCCATGTTGGTGGTGATTTGGTTAGTTTGCAAAAACATTATGACATTTTGCATTTCTTTCATCTCGTTATACGCATTTGAAATTTCAATTGCCTTTTGGCGTGAAATGCCTTTAACCTTGCTTAATTTAATTGGGTTAAATTCCATAATTGTAAGTGTGTCTTGCCCAAATTCTTCAACAATCTTTTTGGCTGTCACTGGGCCAACACCATATATTAAACCACTGGCTAAATATTTTTCAATAGCTGGTAGGGTGGTTGGTTCAACAACCCTGCCTTCGCTCACTTGAAATTGCTCACCAAACTTTTTGTTCACAACAAAGTTGCCTTCAAGTTCAAGTGTTTGCCCTTCATACACTTCTGGCAAGTTGCCAACTACTGTGAGTTTTTTGTTGTTGTATGAAAGATTGATAACCGAGTAACCGTTATCCACATTCCTAAACACAGTGTTTTCAACATTGCCAACAATTTTCATGCCTATATATTACTAAATTTTAAAAAAAATAACAACTAACATACATGGTTTTCTTTTACAAATAATTTTTGGTTTGATATAATAAAAGCGAAAATTTTAAAAATTTGCAAAAAATAATATAAAAAGGATAGCATATGAAAAAGTTTTTTAAAGAATTTAAAGAATTTATATCAAAAGGCAATGTGTTTGACATGGCTGTGGGCTTAATTATTGCAACCGCGTTTAACAAAATTGTTTCAAGTTTGGTTAACGATATTTTAATGCCACTAATCACATGGGCAACAGGGGCGGCAAGCTTAGCTGACCTTAGTGTTCCGCTTAGGTGGGAGATGGTGGATGGCGTTAAAGTGGTGACTTTAAGTTGGGCTTATGGTAATTTCTTGCAAACGGTTATTGACTTCTTCATCATTGCAATGAGCGTGTTTATAATGGTTAAAGTTGTTAATGCTTCACGTAAAAAGTTTAAAGAAATGGAAGGTGTCATAATTGAACAATCTAAAAAAGAAGTGCGTGCTGAACGCAAAGCACTTAAATTGAAGGCGAAACAAGAAAACCGCCCATTTAAAGATGTGTTGAAAGAACACGAAGAAGAAAAGGCAAAGCAACAAGCAGAATTGAAAGCACAACTTGAAAAGGAAAAGGCTGAAAAAGAAGCAGAAGAGCGCGCTAAAAACCCAACACAAGAAGATTTGTTAAAAGAAATACGCGACCTTTTAAAAGCGCAAAATGCAAGCAAGACTAAATAGGTTTTGGGGTTGTGGAATGGTTGTGGATGGATGAAGTGAGTTAACATATTAAATCACAAAGTGTTTCTCAACATGTTTTATTAATCCATTTTAATAACACACATTAATTAAGGAAGGGAACTAATGTTCCCTTTTTTATCCAACGATTGAGTATGTTTTTTGTTATGTTTTTTAAAAAATAATTTAAAAACATCAAAATAAACGCGGTTTTTGTTGATTTTTGGCATGTTTTTTATAAAACAAAAAAATTTTTAAAGGGGTATTGACAAATTTTCTATTTGCGGTATAATAACTGCGATTAAAGGGCAAGAGGTGGAATAATGAAAAAGTTTTTAGTTTTTTTGATGTCTATCGTGATTATTGTAAGTTTTGGTTTGGTAACTTACTATTTTTTGCGTAACGACGAAGTAATAAATTTTAAAAATTATGAAATATATTGCAATGTGGGGGACACAATTTCAATTGCAGATTTGGGCAAGAATGTTAAAAAAGCTTCATACAAAACAAAATACAACTATAATGCAGGCGATGAAACAGTGGTTTCATCTGTAACTTTCGACGACAAAAAGGGTTACTATGTTGCAAAGAAAGGTGGCGATTTTGAAGTTGTTATTTCAACAACAAACAAAAACTTTGCTAAATTTAAATTTGTTTTCCACATTGGTGATGGTAGCGACGAAAACCCTTACTTTGTCCGTAACGAACAAGATTTAGTTAAAATTGGCAGGGCTTACTCACTTTCAAGCAAATATGAATTGTTGAATGATGTTATGCTTTCAACAAGTTTCCAACCTATCGGTTTTGATGCTATTCAAAATGAATGGACAGGTTTCAATGGTTTCTTTGAAGGTAACAATCACACAATCGTAGGTTCAAATTTCGCTTACGAAACAGAAAATGCTGGTTTGTTTGCTTCACTCAATGGCGCAACAGTTAGGAATTTGACTTTGAAGAATTTTGACATCACTGGCAGTTACTCAAACGCTGGTGTGCTTGCAGGCAGTGCAAACAATGCGGTTGTTAATAATGTTAGGGTTAAAAATTCAAAAATAAACAATGCTAAAATAGAGGGCGTTACAGCTGGCTTAATCGGTTCAGTTTCAAATGGTTCAAATGTTAGCACTTGTGCTGTGGAAGAAATCAGTTTAACAGCCGGCAGTAAAGAAACACCAGTAGTTGCAACTGTCGCTGGTTTGATTGGTTCTTTAAATCAATCTACTGTTAGTGCTTGCTTCTCAACTGGTAAAATTGTTGTGGCAGACACTTCAAGCAAAGTTGCTGGTTTTATCGGCAATATGGTAGTTTCTTCCACCGTTGGCAGTGTTCAACAATCATACGCTAATGTTGAAAGTGAAAATGCAAACTACGCAGGTTTCATTAACACAATTTCAACTGCTGGAAACATGGATAATGCAAATTATCTTAAATTCCTTGTTGGTAACTACTCGGTTGCATCAAATGGTGTGGCAGTTAAAGAAAAACCAGATTTAATCAAAAAATTATATAGTGAAGAAAATTTAGTTTATGGTGTTAAAAATTTCGCATCAACAGACGAAATGAAAAGTAATTGTAAATTTGTGTTCTACGCTACAAACAGCCAAAAAGTTTACTGGGATAAAGTTGTTTGGAAAATCGTTGAAGCGAACCTTCCTGTTTTATACTCAACAAATGTAGCTCCATCAGCTGTAAGTAGTGAATACTACCTCGCAGATAATGACTCAAAACATGGTTATGACACCGCTTCATTCCTTGCATTCATTGCTGAATGTCGTGCAAATGGTGGCATTAAAAACCAAAATTACACACTTCATAGTGACATCGATTTAACAGATGTTGACTGGACATCGCTTGATATTGAAAACTCAATTTTTGATGGTAATGGCTTTAAGATTATCAACTTAAATTTGAAAAATACAAATGGCAACAACTTAGCATTTTTCAATAAAGTTACAAACAGTACAATCAAAAATGTTACATTCGAAAATGTTAAATTATCAACTAATGCAAATGAAGCCTCTGTTGTAGCAATTTCAGTTGAAGGCACAACAAGCACCTTGGCGGACATCACTGTTAACTTTGCAAACGAAATTACAAACACATTCACAAATTTTGCTGGTATTGTTAACAGTTTGGCTGGTAAAATTGAAAACTGCAAAGTTCAAAATTTGACAATCAATGAAAACGCAAAAATTGATGAAGTTGCTGGCGTTGCCAACACAATTAATGCTGGTGCACGTTTGGAAAACAACGAAGTTACAGCAAACTTAAAAGCTGATAAATCTATTGCTGGCGTTGCTAACACTAACAGTGGTTCAATTTTGAACACAAATGCAAAAATTACAGTTGATTACTATTCAAATGTTAATACAAATAGCGCATTGACAGTTGCTGGTTTAGTTGACACAAACAATGCAGAAAGTAGTGTACAAAACGCAATAGTTGACGTTAACTTTAAAATTAACAAAACAACAAACGAAATCTGGACAGTGGGCGCAGTTTATATGAACAATGGCTCTATCTCTGGTGTTACAGTGAAGGGTGAAGGTATCGAACTCCCAAGCACAAGCGCTAGTTCTGCAATTGTTGCAGGTTTGGTTGGTTTAAATAATGGCAGTTTGACAACTTCAAAGTGCACGGCAACAAAAATCGGCACATTCACCGCTGGTAAAAATCATATGGTTGCTGGTATTGCATTCAGCAATTCAAGTGAAAAATCTAAAATTGAGCAATGCGTTGTCACATCAAACGTTGAAGGTAACATCGTTGCAGGTGCAGTTGTTAAAATGCAAAATGCACAAGCTAAAATGGATCAAGTTTTAATTGGTGCGTACGACTTTGAATCAAAAACATTAACACAAAATAAAATCGCTGGTGACCGTTATGTCGCTGGTGTGGTTGTAGATTTACGTAATGGTAACGTGTCAAATGTTCAAGCTTCAAGTTTGATTGAAGGTAAGGCAAACAGCACAGTTTCATCACTCATCGTATTGTTGTTCCCTAATGGTGCAACATTTAAAACTGCAACAATTGATAGCACATTCACAGGGTTTGGCAGTTTCTATAGTGAAACATGGTTTAACTTCCGTAATGCAACTGCAAGCCAAAAACAAGAACTTGGTTATGAAACAACTGGCAATGACGACATGAGCTTTAACTTGCTTAGCCAAGACAACTTTGCTGGTAGCATGCAATCTGTTATAATCAATTCAACTTCTGCTTCAAGGGAAGATAAAACTTACACGACTTCAACTTTCAGCTACTCTATGTTTATGATGTATTGGTGGCCAACTTATGAAGACAGTGAAAACAGCAGTTACTTTAAAATGGTAAATGATCAAGAATTTAAACTTGCTTCAACATTCAAAGGTGACATCGTTATGACCGCTGACAAGGGTTTCTTTAACATTGGTACAGCAACATTTACAAAGAAATGCACATTCAACTTCGAAACTGTTTGGGCAGAAGCTGACACAGGTATCGCATTAAGTTTTGTTGATAACATTTAGTAATTTGACACGATGTCGATTAAAATTAAAAATAATTTAAACAATCAATTATTATTTTGGTTTAAACTTAATAAAAAACCACCCGTTCGGGTGGTTTTTTTAGTTATTAACAACAAACGAAATTCACAAGCGAGAGCGAAGGAAATTTATTTTTTACAATGAAAAAAGTGGCGATTAAGCCACTTTTTGTATCCTATTGGTTTGCTTTTTCTTTTTCATAAGCAGCCAACACAGCAGAACTGATTTGTTCTCTCGTTTCGGTGTTTGCAGGATGTACGATGTCCCTGTATTCACCACTTGGAGCTTGCTTTGATGGCATAGCTATGAAACAACCATTTGAGCCTTCAATAATCTTAACATCATGCACAACAAATGCATCGTCGATTGTGAATGAGGCAACGGCCTTCAACTTGCTATCATCTTTGCTAACCATACGAATTCTAATGTCTGTGATCTTCAAGTCTGTTCACCTTCCCCTTTTTAGATTAACTTTGTATTTAGGTAAACTAAATATTCAAGTCATAAATATTTTACCATAATCAACTTAAAAAGCAAACAAAATAATAAACCTTTTTTAATTTATATGTAAATAATTTAAGGTGTTGATAATGTTGTTTTATAGATGAATTAATTAATGTTTAAAAGATAAATGTTTTTAATTAAACACATTTTTGTGGTGGCGAATTGCAAGAAATGTTAATTTTACATATATAGATATATGTTAAGTTTAGATAATGTTAGCAGGGCAGATATTTCCAAATTTATAAAGCCAAATGCTACTGTTTTAATGTTGGGTGTTGGTGGCGTCAGTATGAGCCAGTTAGCGTTGGCGTACAAGCAAGCGGGCTTACGTGTTTTGGGGTATGACGCACATTTAGGTGAAACAGTTTTAAACCTTAAAAAGCAAGGTGTGAAAGTGTCTAACCGCTGGCTAAAACAAATGGCGAAGGCGGATTTTTGTGTCCGCACAGGTGCAATTAAGGATAATAATCCAATTTTAAACAATTTGAAAGATAACAATATTCCTGTTTTTGACCGAGCGGAAGCATTGGCAGACTGTTTAAGACATTTTAAGTGCGTGATTGCTGTTGCTGGCACGCATGGCAAAAGCACAACAAGCAGTTTAATTTACGAGATGTTAAGAGCGTCCAATAAAAAAGTATCATGCCACATTGGGGCGGAAGTGAGTTCACCACGCTTTAATTTAGGTGATGATTACATTGTCGTGGAAGCATGTGAATACAATAAAAGTTTTTTAAAATTCTATCCTAACATTTCAGTTGTGACAAATGTTGAACCTGAGCATTTAGACAGTTACAATGGCAGTTTCCAAGAACTGCAACGCGCGTTTGGTGAGTTTTTAAGGCGTGCGCAAAAACGTTTTGTTTTTAAAGAAAATTCCACAAGTTTTTTGAGTGGACGCAGAAATATAAATTTCGTGGAGTTAAAACATTTTAAAGCAAAATTAAAAGGTGAGTACAATCAAAAAAATATCTCGTTAGCGGTGGCGGTTTGTTCATCTTTGGGAGTTGAAAAACATGTAATTGATAAGGTTTTACTTTCTTTTGCAGGTGTGCCTAGAAGATATGAATATATCGGCAATCGTAATAAAACAAAATGCTACATTGACTATGCACATCACCCAACCGAAGTTAAAGCGTTTATTGAAGCGTTTATTAAAGAAAACCCAGATGCTTTAATTGTGTTTCAACCGCACACATATTCACGCACTAAAAATTTCTTAAAAGAATTTGTTTCGGTATTTAAAAATCTAAAACATATCTGCATTTTTAAGGAGTATCCAGCGCGAGAAGATAGGTCGGCTGGCATAGACGCGCGCGAACTGTGCAAAATTGTAAAACAACAAAACGCAAATTGTTTTTATGCTTCACACATTAAACATTTACAAAAAGCTATCGAAAGTTACCCGGCGGTTGTGTTTGTCGGTGCCGGTGACATTGCAATTAAAGCAAAGCATTTGGTAACTTAAAATTTTAAAATAACTAATTTCAAAAAACCGTTGACAAAATTGTTTATTTGGGGTATAATTCTAACGCTAGTGTAAAAAGCGAATTGCACAATGTTGCAATTTTATACGAACTGCGTGTTTATTTAAAGCAGTTTAGTTTTGAAAGGAGAAGTTATGCAAAAAGATATTCAACCAAAAAGTGAACCTGTAACTTATGTTTGCGCTTGTGGTGCAGAATTTAAAAACCACAGTTCAAAACCTGGCGTTAAGGCTGGCGACGTAATCAAACTTGAAGTTTGCGACAAATGCCACCCATTCTTCACTGGTCACCAAAAATTAGTGGACACTGAAGGCCGTGTTGATAAGTTTAACAAAAAACATAATTTAAAATAGCGTAATTAGCGTGTTCTTTTTTGCATGGGCAAATTAGGGCACGCTTTTTTGCTTTTTAAGGGGCTTTAATAACACCTTAAAATTAAGTGAGGATTAAATGAAATTATTTGATTTAAGGAAAAGTTTAAAAGCAGATTTTTCTGCGAATGACATTGACCCAGAAGATGCGGATTATATCATTGCAGAAGTGCTGAATAAACAGATAACCGACTTAGCCTTAATTGATGAAATTGACGAACCAACCGCACAATCGGTTATGAAATACGCAGAAATGCGAAAACAGCATATCCCTGTTAACAAAATTTTTAAAAGGGCATATTTTTACGGTTTGCAATTTAAAGTTAACAATTTTGTTTTGGCGCCAAGGCAGGACAGCGAATTGCTTGTTGAAACGGCATTGAAATACATCAAACAAAATGGTTATAAAACTGCACTTGATTTATGCACGGGCAGTGGCTGTTTGGCAATTGCAATTAAAAAGCATTGTGACATTGACATGACCGCGGTTGATGTTTCTTCTAAGGCACTGAATGTTGCAAACTACAACGCAAGACAACATGAAGTGGATATTAAATTTATACGCTCAAACATGTTTGAAAATTTAACAGATAAGTTTGACATTATCATTACAAACCCACCATATATTGCAACTGATGAAATTGACGACTTAGACGAAGAAGTTAAAAAGTGTGACCCACGCATGGCACTTGATGGTGGTGAACTTGGTTTAAATTACTATAAAATTATACACGACAATTTGCGCAAATATTTGAACGATTCAGGCATGATTGTTATGGAAATTGGCGAAGGTCAACGCATAATGTTGGAAGGTATGTTTAATGATTTTAACCTTGTTGAAGTTGTGCGCGATTATAACGATATTGAACGAGTTTTGGTTTTTAAAAAGTAATTAAGGCTAAAAAAATAAAAACTTTGTAGGTGTTGATTTGAAAATGTAAAACTATTTAAAGAAATAAAATTAAAACAAAAATTTTAAAAATTTTAAATAATTAACATAAAAATCAAATAAAAATAGGCGTAAAATTAAAAATTAATTAAATTTTATTGTAAAAAATTAAAAATAAAAAGGAAAAATAATTATGATGTTAGACAAATTAAAAATAACAAAACAAAAATTTGACATCTTAACAAACGAAATTTCAAACCCAGCAATAATTGCAGACACAAAATTATGGCAATCAAAAGTAAAGGAACATGCGGGGCTTCAACCACTTATGGAAGAGTACGATTTAAATTGCAAACTTACAAAAGAACTTGAAGACGCAAACGCGCTTTTTGAAGTGGAAACTGACCCTGAAATGAAAGAAATGTTAAAGGACGAAAGTTTGTCACTTAAAGAACAAATTGATGCCAGCACAGAAAGGCTAAAAGTTTTGCTTTTGCCGAAAGATGAAAATGACACCAAAAATGTTATTTTGGAAATCCGTGGCGGTGCAGGTGGTGAAGAAAGTGCGTTGTTTGCGCATAGTCTTTTAAGAATGTATCAAATGTATTGCGACAGCCACAAATTCAAAATGGAAATTTTAAACATTGAAGAAACTGAGTTGGGTGGCGTTAAAGAAGTGCAGGCAGTTATTAAAGGTAAAAATGCCTATGCTAAATTTAAGTTTGAGTCCGGTGTTCACCGTGTGCAACGTGTGCCAGAAACTGAAAGCCAAGGCCGTGTGCATACATCAACTGCGACGGTTGCAATTTTGCCTGAAATGGAAGACGCCGATGTGCAAATTGATGAAAAAGACATTCGTATTGATATTTTTAGGAGCAGTGGTGCAGGTGGGCAAAAAGTTAACAAAACCAGCAGTGCTATCCGTATAACACACTTCCCAACAGGCATTGTTGTAAGTTGTCAAGACGAGCGTAGCCAAACACAAAATAAAGAAAAGGCTTTTGCAATTTTGCGTTCTAAAATTTACGATTATTATCAACAGCAAAAAGAAGCCGAATATAAACAAAACCGCAAAGCGCAAGTTGGTACAGGTGACAGGAGCGAACGTATCCGCACATACAATTTCCCACAAGGCCGTGTAACCGACCATAGGATCGGTTTAAGTTTGTATAACATCGACGCATTTATGAATGGCGACCTTGACGAAATGCTTGAAGCCTTGACAATTGCTGACCAACAAGCAAAATTAAATGCGCAAGTTGAAGAGTAAAAATAAAATTCGCGAACAATAACAAACTTAGGATTGTTTAAAAAAATATTTTCTTTTTAAAAATTTAATTATTACATTAAAAAACAGCAAAATTCATGCTGTTTTTTGCTTTTTTATTAATTTTATATTTCTTTTAGGCCTAAAATATAATCGGCAGAAGTTTTATACAATATGCACAAACTTTTCAACATTTGCAAATTTAATTCAAGTTTACCTAGTTCATATTTACTGTAATTTGAGCGGTCTATTTTTAAATAATCGGCAACATATTGTTGTGTGTAACCGGCATCTATTCTTAATTGTTTGATGATTTCGTTAATTTCCATATTCTGCATCCTTTATATTGACATTGTGCAGTTTTTACCCTATAATTTGTTCATATGGGTATTTATTACCCAAAATTGAGAATTTATGAAAACTTGTTGTTTTTTTGGACATTCAAATTATTTAGCATGTAAATATGAAAAATTGGTACAAACAATTGAAGATGTAATAAATATTGGATACAAAAAATTTTTAGTTGGTGATCATGGGCTATTTGATTTTTATGTGATTAATGCTTTGGTTGGATTAAAAGAAAAATACGACATTCAGATTTGTCGCGTTATGACATCATTTAAAAAATTAACCTCATTGGAAAAATTAGATGGTAAATTCAAGAGATATGAATTTAAAATGTATGATATTGAAAATTTGTTTTATAAAAGAATAATTAGTGTAACTAATCAAAAAATGGTTGACGAGAGTGACCTGATTATCTGCTGTGTGAATTCATTAAATCAACGAAGTGGTGCACTAAAAGCGGTTAGGTATGCTGAAAGGAAAAATAAAAAAATTATTAACCTTTTCAATACTAATATGTAAAAATGATTTATAAAAACTACCCTTTGGTGTTCATTATATTCACACCAGCCTTCCCCTTGCAAGGGGACATAAAAATTAGGTAAGTTGAAGCCGGCATTATTAACGAGTATTTGCAATTTTAACATAGTAGTAATTTGTAGAAAATTGTTTTGATTTTTTTGTTTGGTGTGTTATAATTTTTTTAATTAATTTAACATGGGCTGAGTGTTGGCTTTTGGGGCTACTTGGCTTTGTGTTTAGAATGAATTTCATTTTATCACGAGTTTGTGGAGATGGAGGCGTATATGGAAGAGTATATTAAAAATGATTGCGAGCAAGGCTTTGTTACCGACAAGGCTGAAATTGAATATCTTAAATTCAACAATTTAAGGCATACAGTTATGGGTTGTATGCTTGGTGATTTCGACGCAAAAGGCAATTATGTTGTGGCACCTGAAATTGTAAAAGAATTGATTGAAATGCCTAAGTATATTGTGGATAGTGTGGAAAACATTGATGTTTGTTACAGTGTTATTAAGTTGGACAAACAAATAACTTTCTTTGTTGCGTTTGAAGGTGACCGAGTTGCGCTTTCGCTTGCTGAAAAAATGAATTTTCAAGGTAACTTTAAATCAAACACCGGCATGTTTAGTAACATCAATGAGTATGTGTTAGATGTTGTTGAAACTTCTGGCGTTGTGGATAAAAATGTGATTTATGCAAAATGGCACATTTCGCCTTACACCGGTTCGGCACTTGATGTGTTTGATATGGACGAAGAAACTTTGGCTCAGTATTTTGGCTTAGTGAACAGGTTTAAATATTTAATGCAGGCTAACAACATCTTGTTGCAAAACGAAAATGCGTTGGAAGAAGCGGAAACGAACTATGCTGTTAACATGCTTAACATTTTGAAAGGCTACCCAAAACTTAAACAAGCGGTGGATAAAAAGATTAATGAAGTTGTTAACCAGCAACCAAGCATTGTAAGGCTGGATAAACCTGGCTTTGCAAAAACAATAAATGAAATTATTGTGCAAACTGTGGAAACTAACCAAAATGCACTAAGTAAAAAAGATCAACAACAGTTTGAGGCAGAACAACACAATGCAAAGGTAGATTACAATATAAGGCGTGCACAAATTGTGGAAATCTCAAACGCAAAAAGTGCGACTAGTGATGCTGAAAATTTAGAAGGGCAAGATGCAAAATGTGTTATTGAAACTTATGGGCGTGAAAATGGTCAAACCGTGCAAGAAGTGGCTTCAAATTATCTTGCAACAAAAAAACAAGTAACACAACAAGCAGAAAACTTAACAACTGGCAATGAAGGCAATTCAAAACAAAAATTAGTTTATGAAATTTCCAACATAACGGGGGAGAGTGTTAATGTCGTTACGTCAAAGCTTGTAGGTCAAGAGGTTACAAAAGGTGCTAAACAAGAAGCTGGTAAAAGTGATGATGAAAACTTAATTACAAAGACAACAACCAAACATAAAACCGAAACCACAAATGTCCAAGGTACAGAAACAAAAACAAATGATAAAAAATCTACATCAGTCACAAAAGGTAAAACTGCTGGTGGAAAAGCTAGTGGAGGCGGAGCCGGTGGTGGGAAACCTGGAGGTAAAAGTAATGATGGCAAAGGAAAAGAGGATACCAAAGGCAAAGATGAAACAAAAAAGGCTCCAGCCGGCGGTTATTATGACCCGGCTACTTATCAAAGGAATAAAGATTCAAGGACAGATGACAAAGAAGATAAGGCTGGTACAGATGATAAAGAACATAAGGATGATACAGGTCAAACTGAAGCAGATATAAAAGAACAAATAGCCAAAGGTTTAACAGACTGGTTAGAAACTGAAAAAAATAAAGTTACTGAAAAAGACGTAGCAAGTCAAACTGAAACAAAGGTTACAACTACTTTTGGAGAAACAGGTGAACAAAAAATCACACCAAAGGACATTGGTACTAACACTGATGAACATATAGAAAAAACAATTTAAAGTTTTACTTAAATTTATGATAAAAATAATTACACTAATTCAAAATAAAAAACTCGCTTAAATCAGCGAGTTTTTTAATGATCTTAAAAAATTGAATGTTTTATGTATCTTTAAAATATTGTGCAATTTATAATAATGTTTGATGATTATTCCTAAAAGTATAGGCGTCGTGAAGGATTGGTGTTAGGAACTCTTCAAAACTTTCTCTCAACTGGTCATCAGGAATTGCGCGAGTGTTTGTCCTTGCAAAATCTTCCAAAACTTTAGTAAGAGCTTCAAGGTTTAAAGCAAAATCACAATATTGGAAATTGTCCATATACAAATCGTAAATTGCTTGAATTAAGGCAACGCTCTTTTTAACGCGTGAATATAAGAATGTTTTGTCGTCCTCAGATATCTTTCCCAAGAAATTGCCCATAACATCAGGTACAAATGATGAAGCGGTAACCATTTGACCGTCATTGCGAGCATTTGTTAAAAACTCTTTAACCAATTGTTCGTTAGTATAAGAGTTATACTTATTCAAAACTTGCATATTTACACTTGGCATAATTACTCCTTATTAATACATTTCTTGCCCATATTGTAACATGATTGTAAAAATTTGTAAATACCTTTTTGAATTTTTTTTCCGATTTGTTAACAAATGATGGTTGTTTGGTGGTTGTAACTAGTAAAAATTATAAAATCTTAATATTCGAAAATTGTTGAAAATATTTCTTAAAAAGGGTTGACAAAGTGTTGTGGGTTTGTTAGAATACAAACGCTGGTTTATTGTGGGGTGACGCATAAGGTTGCATTTGCTAGCAACAGCGAATGGGAATTTGTGCCGACCATAGTTTTAGATAAAAACGCTAGTACAAAAAATTTGGCTTAATGTAGCCATTTTATTTTGGAAACCAGTACTTAACACACGGGTCAGTGTAAATTAAGTTAAAATAAAACTTAAATGGCCTTTACCTATTATATATACGCATGTACGCGTAAGGTTATGATTTGGCTTAACCAAATTTGCAACGGGGGTTAAAGGAAAGTTTTATTAAATTAATCTTGCAAGTGAGTGAAACACCTCAAACTGCATGGCTGAACTGGAAATTGAGTTACTAGTTATGGTGTTGACTAAATATAAAAGGAGAGAAATAAATGGCAACAACAAAATTGAGAATTAAACTTGCTTCTTATGACACAGGTTTAATCGAAAATGTGGTTTCAAAAATACTTGACACCGCAACAAAGTCCGGCTGTAAAGTTTCGGGCCCAATTCCACTTCCAACAAAGCGTGAAGTGGTAACAATCCTTCGTAGCACACATGTTAACAAGGATTCACGCGAGCAATTCGAATCTCGCACACATTATAGACTTATCGATGTCTATGCACCTAATGCAAAAGCAGTTGATACACTTTTGAAAATGAATGTACCAGCAGGCGTTGACATTAAGGTTGAATTATAAGGAGGACACTGTGGAAAAAGCACTTATAGGTAAAAAGATTGGCATGACTCAACTTTTCACTGACGATGGCAGAGTAGAACCTGTAACCGTTATTGAAGCAGGTCCATGCTATGTAACTCAAATCAAAACCGTACAAAAAGATGGTTATGATTCAGTTCAATTAGCGTTTGGCGAAATTAAAGCCAAAAATGTAAACAAATGCGTTGCTGGCACTTTCAAAAAGGCTGGCGTTGAAGCAAAACGCGTTTTAAAAGAGTTTAGATATGACGACACAAGCAAATTCAGTGTTGGTCAAGAAGTTAAAGCAGACATGTTCACAGCTGGCGACTTGGTTGATGTAACTGGCACAACAAAAGGTCACGGCTTCACAGGCGTTATCAAACGCTGGAACCAACAACGCCTTAAAATGACACACGGTGTTGGCCCTGTTCACAGAGAAGTTGGTTCAATGGGTGCAAACTCAACCCCAAGCAGAGTATTCAAGGGTAAAAATATGCCTGGTCACTACGGACACGAAACAGCCACTGTTCAAAACTTGAAGGTTGTGCGTGTTGATGCGGAAAGAAATTTGATTTTGGTTAAAGGTGCAATCCCTGGCCCTAAAAAATCAATCGTAGTTATCAAGTCCGCTATCAAGGCTTAAAGGAGAGAACTATGGAACTTAAAGTTTATAATATGAAAAAGGAAGAAGTTGGCAAACTTGAACTTAACGATTTAGTTTTTGGTGCTGACTACAATCAACCTTTGATTCACCAAGTTATTGTTGCTTTGCACAACAATGCTCGTCAAGGCACAAAATCAACTTTGACACGTAGCGAAATCAATGCAAGCAAAAAGAAAATCTACCGTCAAAAAGGCACAGGTAATGCCCGTCACGATGAAAAGAGTGCACCTCAATTCACAGGTGGTGGCGTTGTGTTCGCACCTAAGCCAAGGGATTTTAGCCAAAAAATCAACAAGAAAATGCGCGACATCGCTTTTGCTAGTGCAATAAGTGAAAAACTTCGCCAAAACGAAGTTGTTGTGCTTGACAAAGTTGATTTTGAAAACAAAACAAAACAAGCAAGTGAATTCTTAAAAACTTTCGGCTTGAATAAACGTACAATCATTGTTACCGCTGGTAAAGACGAAAACGTTTTAAGGGCAACAAATAACCTTGAAAAAGTAACTTGTGTTGACGCTGGCTTGTTGAATGTTGCTGAAATTGTTGAAAACACTTATGTTGTGTTCACAGTTGACGCAATGAAAAAGTTAGAGGAGGCTTACGTTTAATATGAAAGCACAACAAATTATTATTGAACCTATTATGACAGAAAAGTCATACGCAGGCATTCCAAACAAGGTTTACACCTTTAAAGTTGCAAAGTCTGCTAATAAGATTGAAATTAAGAAAGCAGTTGAAGAATTGTTTGAAGTGCAAGTTGCACGCGTTAACACAATTAACTGCGCTGGCAAACTTAAAACAAGAAACACAAAAAATGGTCAAGTAACTGGTAGAACAAGCGATTACAAAAAAGCTATCGTCTTCTTAAAGGCTGACAGCAAACCTATCGCGTTCTTCGAAAGCTTGAACTAAAAGGAGATAGTATGGCAATAAGAACTAAAAAACCTACATCTGCAGGTAGCCGTTTCGTTAGTTACAAGACTTATGAAGAATTGACTAAGGACGCTGTTACACCAAAATCTCTTTTAACAACCGTTAAAAAGACTGGTGGCCGTAACGCTCAAGGTAAAATCACAGTAAGGAACATCGGTGGCGAAAACAGGCGTAAATATCGTGTAATCGATTTCAAAAGGAAAAAAGATGGCGTCGTTGCGCGTGTTGAAAGCATTCAATACGACCCAAACCGTACAGCATATATTGCATTACTTACCTATGCTGATGGTGAAAAGAGATTTATTATCGCTCCTCGCGGTTTAAGCGTTGGCGACAAAGTTATGAGCGGTGCTGGTGCTGAAATTAAACCAGGTAACTGCTTAGAACTTAAAGACATTCCACTTGGTGCAAAAATCCACAACATTGAACTTCAACCTGGTCGCGGTGGCCAAATGGTTCGTTCAGCTGGTGAATCTGCACAACTTATGGCAAAAGAAGGCGCTTATGTAACACTTCGTTTGCCTAGTGGCGAAATGAGAAAAGTTTTGGCAGTTTGCCGTGCAACAATCGGTGAAATTGGCAATGAAGAAAATGAAATTGTATCTTTGGGTAAAGCTGGCCGTAAACGTCACATGGGTATCCGCCCATCTGTTCGTGGTAGCGCAATGAACCCAGTTGATCACCCACATGGCGGTGGTGAAGGTAAATCACCAGTTGGTCATGCTGGTCCTATGACTCCTTGGGGCAAACCTGCACTTGGATACAAGACAAGAAAACACAGCAAGGCTTCTGACAAACTTATTGTCAAGAGGGCTAATGCTAAGTAGGAGTGAAGTATGAGTAGAAGTTTAAAGAAAAAACCTTTTGTTGAACAAAAACTTATGGCTCGCATTAACGCTATGAACGAAAAGGGTGAAAAGAAAGCGCTTAAAACTTGGTCAAGGTCAAGCACAATTTACCCTGAATTCGTTGGCCACACAATCGCTGTTCACAATGGTAAAAAACATATTCCAGTGTACTGTACTGTCGATATGGTTGGCCACAAATTAGGCGAATTTGCCCCAACCCGTACATTTAAAGGTCACAAACAAAAAGAAGCTGTTAAGAAGTAGGAGTGAACTATGGCAAAAAGAATTAGAGAAAAATCTGAACAAATTAAAGCAAACAAAGAAACTCGCCCTTTTGCTAGCGTTCGTTTCGTTCGCTTGGCACCTACAAAAGCTAAAATTGTTATCGACCAAGTTAGAGGGAAGAGTTATGATGATGCAGTTGCAATCCTTAGCAATATGCCACACGATGCTGCTGCAATCTTATTAAAAGTTGTTAAATCTGCTGGCGCTAATGCTGAAAACAATAAAGGGCTTAATGTCCACGATTTGTATTTGGCAGAAGTTATCCTTGGTCAAGGCCCAACACGCGTAAACAAAGTTTACTTCCGTGGCCGTGCTCATGGTGCTGACAGGATTGTGACAAGAACTAGCCACATCAAAGTTGTGCTAGATAGTAAGGAGTAGAATTATGGGACAAAAAGTAAATCCTAATGGAATGAGAATTGGTATCAATAAGACTTGGAATTCTTTTTGGTACGCAGGCAAAAAAGAAATTGCTTCAAACATCAAGGAAGATAATACAATCCGTAAATATATCCTTAACGAATACAAAAATTGCGCAATTTCAAATGTGCTTATTGAAAGAACAAATGACAGTGCAACAGTTTCAATTTCAACCGCTAAACCTGGTGTGCTTATTGGCCAAAAGGGTGCTGGCGTTGAAACTTTGAAAAAGAATGTTGAAAAACTTTCAAACGCTAAAAAAGTCAACGTTAACATTGTTGAAATTAAAAATCCTGATTTAGACGCTAAACTTGTTGCAGAATCAATCGCTGCTCAACTTGAAAAGCGTGCTCAATTTAGGCGTGTTATGAAGAGTGCTATGCAACGCGTTATGCGTGCTGGCGCTGTTGGTGTTAAAACTATGGTTTCTGGCCGTTTAGACGGTGCTGAAATTGCTCGTAGTGAACACTATCACGAAGGTTTACTTCCACTTCACACAATCCGCGCTAACATTGACTATGCTTGCGTTGAAGCACACACCACTTTCGGCGTGCTTGGCGT
The DNA here is from genome assembly GCA_934772045.1 of uncultured Clostridia bacterium. GTDB lineage: Bacteria > Bacillota > Clostridia > Christensenellales > UBA1242 > Onthoplasma. Next base: position 82,423 of record CAKVMH010000001.1, on the reverse strand, counting down.
TAAAGTTTGGATAAACAAGGGCGAAATTTTGGGTAAAGTTTCTCAAAGCACTGTACAAAACCACAAGAAAGGAGAAAACTAATATGTTGATACCTAAAAGAGAAAAGAGAAGAAAACAATTCCGTGGCCGTATGACTGGTCGCGCAACTCGTGGTAATGTGGTTAGTTACGGGGATTACGGTCTTCAAGCAACTGAACCATGCTGGATAACTCCTAACCAAATTGAAGCAGCACGTGTTGCTATCAATAGGTATATGAAGCGTGGTGGTCAAGTTTGGATTAAAGTTTTCCCACACAAACCTATCACTAAAAAACCTGCCGATACACGTATGGGTAGCGGTAAAGGTGCACAAGTAGGGCACGTTGCAGTTGTTAAACGCGACCGTGTCATTTTGGAAGTAAGTGGCCCAAGCGAAGAAGTCTGCTTGGAAGCTTTAAGGCTTGCTTCACACAAACTTCCTTGCAAAACTAAAGTAGTTCGCAAGGAAAAAGGCGGTGAAAACAATGAAGAATAATTACAAAGAAATGTCAGTTACTGAATTGACCAACGAAGAAAATAAACTTCGTACAGAACTTTTCAATTTGACTTTCCAAAAGAAAGTTGGTCAATTAAAAGATACATCTAGCATCCGTGAAACAAAGCGCGAAATTGCTAGGGTTAAAACTGAATTGAATGCAAAAAAATTAGCTGGAGCAAAGGAGTAATATTATGGAAAAACAAGTAAACCACAAGACAATTCAAGGTGTTGTTGTTTCTGATAAAATGGACAAAACTATTACTGTTTTGGTTACCAGCAAGAAAAAACACCCAATTTACAAAAAGTATATGACTTACACAAAAAAATATAAAGCTCACGACGAAAAGAACGAAGCACACGTTGGTGACACAGTTACCATTCAAGAAACTCGTCCACTTTCAAAGGACAAGTACTTCCGTCTTCTTACTATCGTTGAAAGAGCGAAGTAGGAGGCGTATTTATGATACAACCATTTTCACTTTTGAACGTTGCTGACAATTCTGGCGCAAAGAAAATTATGTGCATTCGTTGTCTTGGCGGTTCATATAGGAGATTTGCAGAGGTTGGCGATGTCATTGTTGCCTCTGTTAAAAAAGCAGATCCAGACGGTAAAGTTAAGAAAGGTGATGTTGTTATGGCAGTTATCGTTCGCACAAAGAACCCTATTCAACGTGCAGACGGCAGTGTTATCAGGTTCGATGAAAATGCTGCAGTTTTAATTGACAAACAAAAAGCAACCCGTGGTACTCGTGTGTTTGGACCTATCGCAAGGGAACTTCGTGCAAAAGGATTTAACCAAATAATCTCACTTGCACCAGAAGTATTATAGGAGGTCGAATATGAAGTTAAGTGTTAAAAAAGGCGATAATGTATTAGTTATTGCTGGCAAAGATGCTGGCAAAACTGGTGAAGTGCTTGAAGTTAACCGTGACAACGGCAAAGTTGTTGTTGCTAATGTTAATATTCAATCTCATCACACAAAACCAAGAAGCAAAGACGACAAGGGCGGTATTATTAAAACCGAAGGCGCTGTCGATGTTTCAAATGTACAAGTTGTTTGCCCAGCGTGCAAAAAAGCAACTCGCGTTGCTCACAATGATGTCGATGGTAAACATGTACGCGTTTGCAAAAAATGTGGCGCTAGTTTAGAAGTTGTTAAAACTAAAAAAGCAACTAAATCTGCTAAATCTAGCAAAAAAGCATAAAGGAGTATGACTAATGGAAAAAGAAATTAATAGGCGTCATGCATACTATAACGAAGTTGTAAGGCCTCAAATGAAGGAACATTTTGGTTACAAAAATGTAATGCAAATTCCTCGCGTTGAAAAAATCGTTTTATCACTTCGTCTTGGTAAAGAAAAAGACAATGCTAAAACTTTCAACACAGCAGTTGACGAATTGAGCTTGATTGCTGGTCAAAAGGCAGTTGTTACAACAGCAAAAAAATCAGTTGCGAATTTCAAACTTCGTCAAGGTCAAAAAATTGGTGCGAAAGTTACACTTCGTGGTGAAAAAATGTATGAATTCTTCGATAGGTTGATTTCAGTTGCATTGCCTCGTGTGCGTGACTTCCAAGGTTTAAGCACAACATCATTCGATGGTCGCGGTAACTACAGTTTCGGTGTTAAAGAACAAATTATCTTCCCAGAAATCGTTTATGATAAGATTGATTCTGTTCGTGGTTTCGACATTATGTTTGTTACAACAGCAAACACAAACGAAGAAGCATTCGAATTGTTAAAGTTAATGGGCGTACCATTTAGGAAAAAGAAGTAGGAGTGGATTATGGCAAGAAAAGCAATGATTAATAAACAACAAAGACAACAAAAGTTCGCAACACGTGAATATACGCGTTGTTCCCTTTGTGGCCGTCCACACGCTGTGCTTAAAAAATATGGTATTTGCAGAATATGTTTTAGAAACTTGGCTAACAAAGGTGAAATTCCTGGTGTTAAGAAAGCTAGTTGGTAAAAGGAGAAGATTATGTTAAGTATAGACCCAATCGCAGATATGCTCACCCGTATCCGTAATGCGAATATGGCTAAGCATGAAAGTGTGCTTGTTCCTCAATCAAAAACCAAACTTGCAATTGCTGAAATTTTAAAGAAAGAAGGCTTTATCGCTGAATATAAAACTGAAGCAGTTGACGGCGTTAATATGATTGAAATCACACTTAAATATGGTCCTAATGGCGAAAAAGTTATTCAAGGGCTTAAAAGAATTAGCAAACCTGGTTTGAGGATTTATGCCAACGCTGAACAATTACCACAAGTTCTTAACGGCTTAGGTATCGCAATTGTTTCAACAAGCAAAGGCATCGTTACAGATAAGGTTGCTAGAAAAATGAACATAGGTGGCGAAGTTCTCGCCTATGTATGGTAGGAGGGTATATGTCAAGAATTGGTAAATTACCTGTCGCTATCCCAGCAGGTGTGACTGTTGAAGTTAATGGTCACATCGTTACAGTTAAAGGTGCTAAGGCAACTTTGACACAAGAATTTTCAAAGAATGTTGCAGTTGAAGTTAAAGACGGTCACATTTATGTTGCTCGCCTTGACGATACAACTGACAGCAATGCTAAACAAGGTTTGTATCGCCAACTTATCCACAATATGGTTACAGGCGTAACTGAAGGTTTCAAAAAATCTTTAACAGTTAACGGCGTTGGTTACAAACTTAATAAACAAGGTAAAAAATTGGTTATGGCATTAGGTTTGTCACACCCAGTTGAAATTGAAGAAGAAGACGGCATTACTTTTGAAGTGCCAGACAACAACACAATCCTTGTTTGTGGTGCTAATAAAGAATTGGTTGGCGCAGTTGCAGCAAAAATCCGCGCACTTCGCCCTATGGAACCATACCATGGTTATGGTATCCACTACACAAACGAACCAGTTATCTTAAAACCGGGTAAAGCAGCCGGTAAGAAAAAGTAGGAGGTAAGTTATGATAAATAAAGAGAATAAGAATGCAAAACGTGTAAAACGCCATATCAGATTGCGTCATAATTTATCTGGCACAACTGCTTGCCCACGCCTTTGCGTTTACCGCAGTTTAAGCAACATTTATGCCCAAATTATTGATGATAGTAAGGGTGTTACACTTGTTGCTTGCAACACAACTCAAAAAGAAGTTAAGGCAAAAATTAAAGATATGACCAACAAAGAAGCAGCAAAATATGTTGGCGAACAAATCGCTAAACTTGCTAAAAAAGCAAAAATCAAAACTGTTGTTTTCGACCGTGGTGGATATCTTTATACAGGAAGAGTTAAAGAACTTGCTGACGGTGCTAGAGCCGGTGGCTTGGAATTTTAAGGAGAGATTATGGCACAACAACAAAAACGTGAATTTAGAAAACCTAGAGAAAGGGAAGAAATTAAAGACGAATTCGACAAGAAAATGTTGGATGTCCGCCGTGTAACAAAAGTTGTTAAGGGCGGGCGTACTATGCGTTTCTCTGCACTTGTCATTGTTGGTGACAAGAAAGGCAGGGTTGGCATGGGTATTGCTAAAGCTGCAGAAGTTCCAGCTGCTATCGAAAAGGCAACCAAGGCTGCTAAAAAATCTTTAATTACTGTTCCTGTAATTAACGGGACTATCCCACATGAAACAATTGGTAAATTTGCTAAAACAAGCGTTAAAATGCTTCCTTCTAAAAAAGGTAGCGGTTTGATTGCTGGTGGTGCGGCTCGTACCGTATTTGAAATGGCAGGTTACACCGATTTAACTGCAAAAATTTATGGCTCAACTGACAAAATCAATGTTGCTAGGGCTACTTTAAATGGTCTTAAATCTTTAAGGACCAAAGAACAAGTTGCTCTCCTTCGTGGTTTACCAGTTGAAGAAATTTAGGAGGATATATGGCTAAGAAATCACAAAAGACCATTAAGGTTACTTATGTAAAAAGTGCTGTTGGTTACAACAAAGAACAAGCCAAAGTTGTTGAAGCCCTTGGTTTCAAAAAACTTGGTCAAACCCGTATCCTTCCTGACAACGATTGTATAAGAGGAAGCATCTTCAAAGTTAAACACTTGTTAAAAGTGGAAGAAGAAGCGTAAAGGAGTGATTATGTATATACACGAATTAACATATGCCGAAGGCGCTAGAACAAGCAAAAAAAGGCTTGGCCGTGGTATCGGTAGTGGTATAGGTAAAACCTCTGGTAAAGGTCACAAAGGCCAAAATGCTCGTTCTGGTGGCGGTGTTCGCCCTGGATTTGAAGGTGGTCAAAACCCTTTGTACAGAAGAGTTCCTAGCAAGGGATTTAGCAATGCTAAATTCAAAAAAGTTTACTCTGTTGTTAATGTTAGCGCTTTGAATTGTTTTGAAGCAAACACAACAGTTGACGCTGTTAAATTACTTGAATCAGGCATCCTTTCAAAAATTGAAAAGGACGGCGTTAAAATTTTAGGTAATGGTGAACTTACCGTTGCTTTAAAAGTTGTTGCTAACAAATTCACAACATCAGCAAAAGATAAAATTACAGCACAAGGTGGCAGTGTAGAGGAGGTATAATGTTTAAAACATTAGCTGACGCATTTAAAATTAAAGAAATAAGAAGGAAGTTACTTTTAACTGTTCTCTTATTATTCATTTTCCGCCTTGGTTGTTGGATTCCAATTCCAGGTGTGGAAATTGGTGCATACGGCAGTAATGTGGAAGGCAACACCTTCCTTAGCTTGCTTAGTGCAGTAAGTGGTGGCGCGCTCAGTCAAGGTTCTTTCTTGGCGCTCGGTGTGTCCCCATACATCACATCAAGCATTATCATTCAATTGCTTAGCGCAGTTATTCCTAGCTGGCAAGCAATGGCAAAAGATGGTGGCGCAGATGGCAGAAAACGTTTAAATTTATACACCAAAATTGCAGCATTAGTGATTGCAATTGCGCAAGCACTTGGTATTGCAATTGGTTTTAACACAGCAAGCAGTGCAGATTTAACCGCTTTTGGTAACAACAAATTCTTGTTCTATGCATTTGTTGTTACAATGTTGGTTGCTGGTGCAATGTTTACTGTTTGGCTTGGTGAAAAAATCACAGAAATTGGCATTGGCAATGGTATGTCTTTGCTCATCTTCGTTGGTATTTTATCAAGTGCTGCAACAACAATCTTTAACAACTTTAAAGATATGTCTGTTGGTGGCGAAACAACACAAAAAGCAATTTGGCGCTTGATTTTGTTCGTTGCTGTGTTGGTTTTAATCTTTGCACTCGTTGTCTTTGTAGACGGTGGCGAACGCAGGGTTAATGTTCAATACGCAAAACAAATGAAGGGCAGGAAAATGTATGGCGGTCAATCAACATTCATTCCTATTAGGGTGAATGCAAACGGCGTTATGCCTATCATTTTCGCAAGCACAATTCTTTCATTCCCACAACTTATCATGTCTATGATTAACCCAACAGCAACTGGCGGGTTCATTGGCTGGTGGAATAAATGGCTTGGCGCGGGCACATGGATTTATGCAATTGTATTGTCACTTTTGATTTTGGCGTTTGCATACTTCTATTCAGCATTGCAATTTGATACTGACCAAATTTCACGTCAAATTCAGCAAAATGGTGGCTTTATTCAAGGTATTCGCCCAGGTAAACCTACCGCAGATTACTTAGGTGGCATAAACAAAAGAATTACACTTTTCGGTGCAATATTCTTAGCATTTATGGCTCTTGTTCCTACATTGCTCTTCACTGGTATCGGTGCTGGCGGTGTTACAAGTGCATTTAGTGCAACTGGTATGCTTATCGTTGTTTCTGTTGCGCTTGAATTTGACAAACAACTTGAAGCACAAATGCTTGCAAGGAACTATCGCGGGTTTTTAAAGTAATTTAAAAGCCGGTTTAAGGGGTTATATGAACATTGTTTTAATAGGAATACAGGGTTCAGGTAAAGGCACACTTGTTGATGATTTGCAAGGGAAACTTGAGTTTGAGTTGATTTCCACAGGGCAAATACTCCGTGATGAAATATCCACAGGCTCAATGCTCGGCAAAGTTATTGAGCAATGCATTGCAGACGGACAGCTTGTTAGCACCGACCTTGTTATGCAAGTGCTTAAAAACAAATTGCACAAAATTGCAAAACCAAATGTTGTGTTTGACGGCTTTCCTAGGGAAATCGGTCAAGCAAAGCGTCTTAAAGAAATTATGAATGTGGATTTGGTTATTCACTTGTATTTAAGCAAGGAAATGGCAATTGAAAGGTTATTAAACCGCCTTACTTGCAACAAATGCAAAAAGATAACTAAATTATCGGCAGTTAATGATTTAACTTGTCCAGCGTGTGGCGGTGAACTTATTAAGCGCACTGACGACACGATTGATTCAATAAACAACCGCTTTAAAATTTACGAAAGTGAAACATACCCTTTGCTGGAATTATATAGGCAATGGGGCGTTAAAGTTGTAGATGTCGACGCAAGCCAAACACCTACAAAAGTGCTTGAAACTGTAATGAAGGTATTAAAATGAGTATAACCATTAAAAATGAAGAACAAATAGAAAAAATGCGTAAAGCAGGCAAAATTTTAAGCGACACCTTAAAAATGCTTGAACAACACATTTTCCCTGGCCAAACCAGTTTGCGCCTTAACGATTTGGCCTATCAATATATTAAATCCCAAGGCGCAATTCCTTCCTTCCTCGGCTACGAGGGCTTTCCGTTTACCATTTGCGCGAGTGTTAATGAGCAAGTGGTGCACGGGTTTTGTAACGATCAACCTTTAATAGATGGCGACATAATCAGCGTTGACTGTGGCGTCATCTACGACGGGTGGCAAAGTGACGCAGCGCGAACATTCGCTGTTGGCAATGTGTCAATTGAAAAACAAAGGTTAATTAACGACACAAAACAGTCATTCTTTGAAGGTATCAAAGGCATTAAGGCTGGCAGTAGGCTGGGTAACATCAGCCACCAAATCCAAAAATACCTTGAAGACCGCGGTTATGGCGTTGTGCGTGAATTGACAGGGCACGGCATAGGCACTGAAATGCACGAAGACCCTTATGTGCCAAACTATGGTAAGTACAATTCTGGTATTGTGCTTCAAGCCGGTATGACATTGGCAATTGAACCGATGTCAACCCTCGGCAAACGTGATGTGGTTGTGGAAGACAACGACTGGACAATATCCACTTGGGACGGTCTGCCTAGCGCACATTACGAAAACACTGTTTTAATTACAAAAGATGGTGTTGAAATTCTATCGTTATAGGAGTGGTATGAACAATCAATTTACTGCTGGTGACATTGTAAAATCAGTTGCTGGGCACGATAAAGACCGCATATTTTTGGTGGTTTCTATTGACAAAATTGGATATCCTGTTATAATAGATGGTAGATTTCGAGTTCGTAACAAATTAAAGACAAAAAACCCAAAACACTTGGTGAAGTTGGCGCATGATGAAAGTATCTACAACAAGTTCCTTTCACCAATCGTCACAGACACTGAAATCTATAATGCGCTTAAAGCGTATAAAATTGTAAAGGAGTAGTATGTCGAAAGAAGATGTTATCGATGTAGAAGGTGAAATTGTAGATGTTTTATCAAACGGCAATTTCAAGGTTAAGATTATGAACGACCATTACATCACTGCTTATGTTTCAGGCAAGTTGCGTACTAATAAAATTCGCGTTTTGCTTGGCGACAAAGTTAAAGTGGAAATGACCCCTTATGACTTAACCAAAGGCAGAATCGTTTGGCGTGATAAAAACTAAACGGTCACTGAACTGTATAAATTTTAATTTTAACTCAAAAAGGAGAAATATAGCATGAAGGTGCGCCCATCTGTTAAACCAATTTGTGAAAAATGCAAGGTTATCAAACGCAATGGTAAAGTTATGGTAATCTGTTCAAAATCACCTAAACATAAACAACGCCAAGGCTAATTCCTTGGCCGTCTTTGTTTGTAAGTACTATCCTTACAACGGTTGCTTTTAAGCAATATTAAATTTGAAAACAAGCACAACATCTCGCGGCAATTTGGTGTTGTGAGTATTATAAAACTAAAATAATCAAACTTAACTTTGTGTCTAGTTAATGAAAATTCATATGTTTCGTGCAAGCACTTAACATATTTAGACACCTAAAATCCTACTTTGCATTTGTTAGGATTTGTAGTAAAATCAAAATGCGAACAAAATATGTTTCGAACTTGCGTTCTCAACATATTTAGACAGCTAAAATCCTACTTTGCATTTGTTAGGATTTTAGTGAATTTAAAATCTTTAAAACTTTGCAAGTGAACTTGCAGTTTATCAATTTTAAATTCAACATTTGCGTCCCGCAAATGCCAAACAAATGCAAAATATTATTTGGAGGAATCAAAATGGCTCGTATATCCGGTGTGGATTTACCTAATGAAAAGAGAGTGGAAATCGGTTTGACCTACATTTATGGTATTGGCAGAACCACTTCCAACAAAATTTTGGCCGAAACTGGTATTAACCCAGACACTCGTGTCAAAGACCTTACCGAAAATGACATTGCTGCTATCCGTAAATACATCGAAGCACATTGTGTTGTTGAAGGTGAAAAACGCAAAGATGTCGCATTAGACATCAAAAGATTAAAAGAAATTAGATGCTATCGTGGGCTTAGGCATATCGCTCATTTGCCTGTTCGTGGACAATCAAGCAAGCAAAATGCTCGTACATGCAAAGGTCCTAAAAAGACAATAGCTAACAAGAAGAAGTAAGGAGGAATAAATGGCTAAGACTACTAAAAAAGTTGTAAAGAAAAAGAAATTTTTAGCCCCAGATGGTGCTGGTGAAGTGCGCATTTTGGCTGGTCCAAACAACACAATCGTATCTTTAACTTGCCAAGGCAACCTTCTTGCACAATCAAGTGCTGGCGCGCGTGGTAACCGTGGTGCTAAGAAAACAACACCATTCGCAGCACAAGACGCTGTTGAAGCTTGTTTAAAAGATGTTGCATCTTTTGGTATCACCAAAGTTGCAATTTATGTTAAAGGTGCGGGTGTTGCCCGTGAATCTGCTATCCGTGCAGTTGGCAGTGCTGGTCTTCAAGTGACCATGATTAAAGATGTATCTCCAATCGCACACAATGGTTGCAGGCCACCTAAGGCTAGAAGGTTATAGGAGGAAATATGGCAAAAAATACTAATCCAAGTTGTAAGCAATGCCGTAGGGAAGGTTGCAAACTTTTCTTAAAAGGCGAAAGGTGCTTAACAAAGTGTTCATTTGATAAACGCCCAGTTGTTCCTGGTCAACACGGGACAGGCAGGAAGAAAATCAGTGAATACGGCATCCAATTGCGCGAAAAGAACAAAGTGCGCCGTAACTATGGTTTACTTGAAAAACAATTTAGAATTTACTATGAAAAGGCAACTGCTAGCAAAGAAGCTACTGGTTGGGCTTTACTTAAAATGCTTGAATTAAGGCTTGACAACGTGGTTTATCGTTGCGGTTTGGGTTCATCTCGTGCCGAAGCTAGGCAAATCGTTAACCACGGTCACATCACTGTTAACGGCAAAAAAGTTAATATCCCATCATACCAAGTTAAAGTTGGCGATGTGATTGCTGTTAAAGAAAGCAAACAAGAACTTGATATGTTCAAAGCACTTAAAGAGTCAACAAAAGTTGGCACACCAAAATGGCTTGAATTCAATATGGACAGCCTTACAGGTAAAGTTTTGGCATTGCCAGAACGCGACGATATTGACTTGAACATTCAAGAACACTTAATTGTCGAATTTTATTCAAGATAATAGGAGAAATAATTATGATGGAAATCGAAAAACCAAAAATTCTTTTGGAAGAATCAGACAACGGTGCGAATGCGATTATCACAGTGGAACCAATGGAAAAAGGCTTTGGCATCACAATCGGCAACATGTTGAGAAGGACACTTTTAAGTTCTCTTCCTGGTGCTGCAGTTGTTGGTATCAAAATCAAAGGCGTGTTGCATGAATTTTCAACAATCAAAGGCGTGACCGAAGATGTGCCAGACATTGTGTTGAACTTGAAATCTTTGGCTGTTAAAACTGAAAGCACAGATGAAGATTTTAAAGGCAAAATGACATTAAATGTTAAAGGCCCTAAAACAGTTTACGCAAAAGATATTGAATGTGAAGAAGGCATTTCAGTTGTTAACCCTGATTTGTACATTTGCACACTTGACGACGACGCTGACCTTCAAATGACTTTGTATGTTGGCCGTGGCCGTGGCTATGTGCCTGCAAGTCAAAATAAAGAATATTCTGATGAAGTGGATTACATCGCCATCGATTCATTATTCACTCCTGTTAAACGCGTTAACTTTGAAGTTCAATCTAGCCGTGTTGGCCGTAGCCTTGACTACGACAAACTTGTGCTTGATGTTCAAACTCGCGGTACAGTCAGTGCAAAAGAAGTTGTTGCACTTTCTGCAAAACTTTTAAACGATTACGCAACTATGTTCGTTGAACTTGTTGAAGGTATGGACGGTATGAATATCTTAGTTGCGCGTAAAGAAGACGAAAGAACAAAATTATACGAAAAACCTATTGAGGAAATGGAATTGAGCGTTCGTAGCTATAACTGCTTGAAACGTGCTGGCATCGACACTATTGGCGACCTTGCTAAAAAGACTCGCGGTGAAATGATGAAAGTGCGCAACATGGGTGCTAAATCTATGGAAGAAGTTATTGCTAAACTTGAAGCACTTGGCATTGTCCTTGAAGGCAACGAAAATTATTAAGGAGGACAAATAATATGTCAAATGCTAAATTAGGCCGTCCTACTGAGGAAAGACTTGCTATCATGCGTAACCAAGCAACCGATTTACTTTGGAAAGGCAAAATCGAAACAACTGTTGCTCGCGCTAAATCTCTTAGAAGTTATGTTGAAAAATTGTTGACACTTGCAATTAACTCTTACGACGATGTTGTTACTGTTAACAAATCAACCGTTAACGCTAAGGGCGAAAAAACAACACGCGAAGTTATGAACGATGGCCCTAAAAAACTTGCAGCACGCAGGAAAATTATGGCTAAAACTTACTCAGTTAAGGAACAACGCAAACCAGGCGAAAAGAAGGCTGATTACCTTACACGTATAGACAACATCAAAAATCCACTTTGCGAAAAAATCTTCAATGTGTATGCTCCTAAATATGCAGCACGCGCAAAAGAACTTGGTCAAGGTGGCGGTTATACCCGCATTATGAAAACTGGTATCCGCAAAGGGGATAATGCTGAAATGGCAATTATTGAACTTATCTAGTTCAATAGATGCCATTCGTAATGTTTACATTACTAATCGAATTATTGAGTTGATTTAATTTATTAAATTAGCGAAATATTATGTAAATTGTTTATCATTTAAGCATTAATTCATGCAAAAGACAAACCAACTAACAGTGTTTAAGCATTGCATTTATTAAAAGACAAATCGATAAAAAGTTTAAATAGAGATTTAAAAAGACCTACAAATGTAGGCCTTTTTTTGGATAAATGTTGGTTTGTGATTAATTGCACAGTATGATGTTATTCATCATTCGGTGATTGAAATTACGAGATAATTTTATAATTTATTATAAAAATAGTTTATATCAACAATAAATTTTTTGTGGGTTTTGGTTATGGCTTTTAAATGAGCGTTTTGCTAATATATTTGTGCAATGTTATATTTAGGCAGTTAAAAATGCAATGGCAATGCGTGCTAAATTTTTGGGCTGTAAAATAGATAAAACTATTGACTTTATGGCTATAATTTAGTATAATTCTTCCAACTATGGCAAAATGCTGCTTTGCCATTAGGAAGAGGTTGCTTTTTGTTAGTTTTACTGTTTTAAAACTGTTTCTTAAAATTCACACGAAAGTAAAGAAATTGGTTTTAGGCTTTTAAAACTAACCGCGCATTGCTTGGCAATGCAAACCGTTTTGGAAACATGCTTAAACCAAAACAAAAGTTGGGTAATTTAAAGTTACTCAACACAACGCAGAAGGCGGGTAAAGGAAACTTGAACTTGCCAAAAGCAATATGGATTATTCCATGCAAAATTTTAAGGAGGAAAAATGCCTACAGTTAATCAATTGGTAAGAAAGGGTCGTGTTAAACAAACTGCTAAATCACAATCAATCCTTTTGGACGAATGCCCACAAAAACGTGGTGTGTGCTTAACAGTTACAACAACAACACCTAAAAAACCAAACTCAGCTTTGCGTAAGATTTGCCGTGTTCGTTTGTCAAATGGCAAGGAAACAACATGCTATATCCCAGGCGAAGGACATAACTTGCAAGAACACAACGTTGTGTTGGTTCGTGGCGGTCGTGTTCCTGACCTTCCAGGTGTACGTTATCACGTTGTTCGTGGTGCGCTTGATACAGCGGCTGTTCAAAAACGTAAACAAGGTAGAAGTAAATACGGCGCTAAACGCCCTAAATAAGGTTAATTCTTAACCTTGATTTGAGCGGGCTCAAAATAAAAATTTATTGCATAAATTTTTGTTAGGTGCTAAAAGCCCCAATGAAATTTAAACCTTGAATTGAGTTAGCACTGAAAATCAATATAAGTGCTTAACGTATTAATTAAATAATAAATTGACAGTTTTGCTTTTTTAAATATAAATACGCCTAATTAACATTGCAAATTTTAATTATGAGGTATTTATATGGAATTTAAAATTGAAAATGTTGTAGTTAGTGGTTTTGATGAATCAATTAAGGCAAGCAAATATCCTATGTCGGTTGACAATGATGTTCTTAACACAGACATCACAAAAACCGTGTTAACCCTTGCGCAATCGGGCAAAGGTGAAGGGCACGACCAGTTCTTAACAGGCATAAATGTGTCGTTCGATGTGTCATTTTCACTTAAAGCGTGGACAGAGGCTGAAAGATATAGATTTTTATATTTTGTTTCAAGCCAATCCACCATGCACAGAATTAGCAAGTTTGACATTGATAAACAATGCAACAATTATGTGGATAAGTGTATTTTGCGAAGGATTAATGAAATTAAGCAAGAATATTTAGACGAACCTGAAGATTCACCATTGAAAGCGGAAAAGTATTTAAAACTTTTATACAACATTCCATCTGGCTTTATGTTGACTGCAAGGTTAACAACAAATTATCGTCAGTTGAAAACAGTTTATGCACAGCGCAAAAATCACCGTTTGCCTGAATGGCGTGAGTTTTGCCGTTGGATTGAAACATTGCCACACAGTGAATTAATTGTTGGCAAGAAAAAGACTGATGAAGAAATTTCACTCGAACAGATGACCGCTAAATTTAAACAAAAAATGCAAAAGATGTCAAAGGAAGAACAAACCGAAATTTTATTAAATTTAGGTTTGGATGAATAAAACATCTAATTAAATCAATGTTTTATTGTTAAAAAATAAAATAAGGAGAAATATTATGTCAAGAAGAAATGCTGCTGTAAAGCGTGATGTGATACCTGATCCATTATACAATTCAACCGTAGTTTCAAAACTTATTAACCAAGTTATGGTTGATGGTAAAAAGGGTATTGCACAATCAATCGTTTATAGTGCAATGAAAACTTCCGCTGAAAAAATTGGTGAAGAACCAATGGTTGTGCTTAACCAAGCAATTGAAAATGTTAAACCTAAACTTGAAACAAAAGTTAGGCGTGTTGGTGGCGCAAACTATCAAGTTCCTATGGAAGTTAGCGCTGATAGACAACAAACACTTGCAATCCGTTGGTTAGTTATGGCTGCTAGGAAGCGTAACGAACGTGGTATGGACGCAAGGTTAAGTGCTGAAATTGCTGACGCCTACAATCAAGCAGGTGGCGCAATTAAGAAACGCGACGATATGCACAGGCAAGCTGAAGCCAACAAAGCTTTTGCACACTATCGTTGGTAATTTAAGGGGGATTAAATGGCGAGAACAGTACCATTACAAAAAATTAGAAATATCGGTATTATGGCGCACATCGATACTGGTAAAACAACCACCACTGAACGTATATTGTTCTACACCGGTATTAACCACAAAATTGGTGAAGTACACGACGGTGAAGCAACAATGGACTGGATGGCACAAGAACAAGAACGTGGTATTACAATCACATCTGCTTGTACCACATGTAAGTGGCAAGATTGCACAATCAACATCATCGACACCCCAGGACACGTGGACTTCACTGTTGAAGTTGAACGTAGTTTGAAAGTGCTTGATGGTGCGGTTGCATTGTTCAGTGCGCGTGCTGGCGTTCAAGCACAAAGTGAAAACGTTTGGCGTCAAGCAAGCAAGTTCAACGTTCCAAGGCTTTGCTTTGTAAATAAGATGGACATCAACGACGCAAACTTCTTAAAGGCTGTTAAATCAATGAAAGAAGTTTTGGGTGCAAATGTTGTTCCACTTCAACTTCCTATCGGAGAAGCTGAAACATTTAAAGGTATCGTTGACCTTGTTAAAATGAAAGCTTATGTGTTCTATGATGACCTTGGCAAAGATGTTAGGGAAGAAGAAATTCCAGCTGACATGCTTGCTCAATGCCAAGAATACAGGCAAAAAATGATTGAATCTGTTGCTGAAACTGATGACGAATTGTTGGATAAATTCTTCATGGGTGAAGAACTTACAATTGACGAAATTAAAAAGGGTATTCGTAAAGCAACATGTTCACTTAAAATGTTCCCAGTTTTATGCGGAACAGCTGCAAGGAACAAAGGTATACAAGAATTGCTTGATGCAATTGTTGATTATATGCCAAGCCCAATCGATGTACCACCTATTAAAGGTACGTTGGAAGATGGCACAGAAGTTACTCGTAACAACAGTGACGACGAACCATTTGCAGCACTTGCATTTAAAATTGCAACTGACCCATATGTTGGTCGTATCACATTCATTCGTGTTTATAGCGGTAAGTTGAGTGCTGGTAGTTACGTTTTGAACGCAAGTAAAGACAAAAAAGAACGTATCGGCCGTTTGCTTCACATGCATGCAAACAACCGTACTGATATTGATGAAGTTTTGGCAGGTGATATCTGCGCAGTTGTTGGTTTAAAAAACACTGGCACAGGTGACACACTTTGCGATGAAAATCATCCTATCAAGTTGGAAGAAATGGAATTTATGAAACCAGTTATCCAACAAGCAATCGAACCTAAGGACAAGCAAGCACAAGAAAAGTTGGGCATCGCAATTTCTAAATTAATGGAAGAAGACCCTACTTTCAAATCATACACTGATGACCAAACTGGTCAAACAATTATCGCCGGCATGGGCGAATTGCACCTTGACATTTTGGTTGACCGTATGAAACGTGAATTCGGCGTTGAAGTAACTGTTGGTAAACCACAAGTTGCTTACAAAGAAACAATCCGTAAAGCTGTTGAAGCCGAAGGTAAGTACATTAAACAATCTGGTGGTCGTGGTCAATATGGTCACTGTAAGATTTTAATGGAACCATTGGAAAGAGATAAAGGCTACATCTTTGAAAGCAAAGTTGTCGGCGGTGAAGTTCCAAAAGAATTTATCCCACCAATCGACGCAGGTATTCAAGAAGCTAAAAAGGCTGGCGTGGTTGCTGGTTACGAAACAATTGACTTCAAAGTTA
Organism: uncultured Clostridia bacterium; assembly: GCA_934772045.1. GTDB lineage: Bacteria > Bacillota > Clostridia > Christensenellales > UBA1242 > Onthoplasma. The sequence continues at coordinate 66,369 of CAKVMH010000001.1, read as the reverse complement.
CTTTGTTGGGCGGTTCTTACCACGATGTCGACTCTAGTGAAATGGCGTTTAAAATTGCTGGTTCTATGGCATTTAAAGACGCTATGGCTAAAGCTGACCCAGTGTTACTTGAACCTATCATGAAAGTTGAAGTTACAACACCAGACGAATATTTGGGTTCTGTTATGGGCGGGCTTACATCACGCCGTGGTGTGCTTACTGGTACAGAAGCTAAATATGGTAGCCAAGTTATTCATGCTGAAGTTCCACTTAGCGAAATGTTTGGTTACTCAACCGACCTTCGTGGTTCAACACAAGGCCGTGGTACATTCACAATGGTGCCAGATCACTATGCTGAATGTCCAAAAAATGTTGCTGATAAAGTTATTGGCGACAGGAAAAAATTGGCTGAATAATTGTTGTAGTTTAAAGGTGAAAGTTGAATTTAATTTGGATTGCAATTGTGCACAGGCAGTTTAAATCAACATTCAATTTTCACTTAAAAACCACAATAATTTGTTATATTTAGCAAATAAAAGAAAATAAAAAACATTCAAAATTTGCTTGACTTATTAATGCAAATTAAATTAGAATATAATTGTTTATTATTTAAAAAGGAGAACAATAAAAATGGCTAAAGCTAAATTTGATAGAACTAAACCACACGTTAACATTGGTACTATTGGCCACGTTGACCATGGTAAAACTACATTAACCGCTGCTATTAACTTGACTCTTGCTGGCATGGGCTTCAATGCTGATAAGAAAGACTATGCTGGTATTGACAACACCCCTGAAGAAAGGGCGCGCGGTATTACAATTAACACATCACACATTGAGTACGAAACAGCTAAACGTCACTACGCTCACGTTGACTGCCCAGGACACGCTGACTATGTTAAAAACATGATCACTGGTGCTGCTCAAATGGACGGCGCAATCCTCGTTGTTGCTGCAACTGACGGCCCAATGCCTCAAACTAAAGAACACATCTTGCTTGCTCGTCAAGTAGGCGTTCCTTACATCATCGTATTCATGAACAAAACTGATCAAGTTGACGATCCAGAAATCTTAGACTTGGTTGAAATGGAAATCCGTGACTTATTGTCATCATATGGTTTCCCTGGCGATACAACTCCAATCATTAAGGGTTCTGCTCTTAAAGCTTTGGAAGCTGCTTCTGCTGGTAACGTTAATGATCCTGCTTGCGACTGCATCCGTGAATTGATGGACGCTGTTGATACCTATATTCCAGACCCAGTTCGTGACACTGATAAACCTTTCTTAATGCCAGTTGAAGATGTATTCTCAATCACTGGTCGTGGTACTGTTGCTACAGGTAGAGTTGAACGCGGTGTTTGCCACCTCAACGAAGAAGTTGAATTGGTTGGTATTAAACCTACCCGTAAAGTTGTTATCACAGGTATTGAAATGTTCCGTAAGTCACTTGACGAAGCTCGTTCAGGTGATAACGCAGGTTTGTTGCTTCGTGGTATCCAACGTACTGAAATTGAACGTGGTCAAGTTCTTGCTAAACCAGGTTCAATCACACCACACACACACTTCAAAGCTGAAGTTTACGTTTTGAAGAAAGAAGAAGGTGGTCGTCATACTCCATTCTTCAATGGTTATCGTCCACAATTCTACGTTCGTACAACTGATATTACCGGTTCAATCAAACTTCCAGATGGCGTTGAAATGGTAATGCCAGGCGACAACATCACAATGGAAATCGAACTTATCCACCCAATCGCTATTGAAAAGGGTATGAGGTTCGCTATCCGTGAAGGTGGCCGTACAGTAGGTTCAGGCGTTGTTTCAGAAATTCTTGGTTAATTTTTGAAATTGCCTAAAAATAGTTAATTATTTAACTAATTAAATCCTTTTAAAGGTTAAAATTGTATAATCTAACATTTCCATTTGGTTTAAGTTGTGGTTTGTTTAGTCCTGATCAAATTAAATTAAACTGCACTTAAATTGGCTGGCTTTGCTAGGTTATGATCATAGGTTTCACTTTGATTAGCTACCGAACTGAGATTTATGATAATTTTATGTTAGCGCGTAAAGGTTTCACCGGCCAGTGCGACCTTTTATCTCAATAAAACTGATTGTTATATGTTGGTTTGTTGCGATTTTACAAAAATTCCATGGAAACATGGAATTTTTTTTATGAAAATATTGTGTTATTTGTGCAAAAGACAACAAATTCTTTTAATAAATTTTAATTTTGTTGTATAATGACTTTATGGGTTACAACTATGACATCGCAACAAGCAAAAAAGATGGGCATGCCAACCGTGGGTTGGGTTTTTGTCATACCTTGGCAAAAGCTGTTGACATATTTGTTTCCACATTTTTAATTGCACACCTATACAGTTTTTCAACCAGCGCATTTGACTATTGCTTTAAGGCAAGTTTATTTGAGGTTATAGGCTATGCTGTAATGCTGGTTATCTATTATTTAGCAAGTTTTCTTGTTGCAAAAACAAACAGAATTTGGGTTTACAGGTTGTCGCTAGTTATGCGCGCGGGTGTGGTGCTGTTTTCAATTTTCTTTGGTGAGCAAATTGCAAGATATATTTGGCTTGCAGGTTTGCTGGAAGGGTTTTCAAAAGGGTTTTATTGGGCAAGTTACAATGTGTTAAAACAAGAAATGGTAAGCCGTAAAAGTATCAATAAATTTGCGGTATTTACCTACATTTTGAGGCAATCGGTCAATGTTATTTTTCCAATTACAGTTGGTGCATTAATTGAAGTGTCCACTTTCAGCCAAGTTGCGATTTACGTGTTTATCATTTGTTTATTGCAAATTGCGGTTTCATTTGTGGTGCATGCCAAAAAACCAGAAAACAGCGATTTTAATATACCAGATTACTGGGAGCGTTTAAAAGCAAATTTCCCATTATATATAAAAGTTAAAAGGGCATATAATTTCAGCTTCATTCATGGCATGACTTCCGTTTTGTCCACACTTATAAGCGTTTGTGTTATGCTTGAATGTGGCAGTAATTTAAGTTTGGGTGCAATTACAAGTGTAATTGCTGTGGCTGTTATTTTGTTTATATTAACATTTAACCGATTTACAAAAGAAGGCAAACGCAACTGGCTTTATATTTTAATTAGCTTGTTGCCAGTTGTCGGCAGTGTGATATTCATCGTTAACCCTAACATTGTAACAGTTATAATTTTCAATTTCTGCACAGAAATTTGTTCCGCTCTGTTTAAAGTGCAATATGATGTGTTTAGGAATAAAGATTTGAAAGAAGCGGGTCTTTATCAGGATATTGGCGAACATCAAGGCATCATTGAAATAACTTTGTGCTTTTCACGTGTGTTGACTTTTGGGCTTGTGTGTTTGTTAAGCTTTTCAAACTCACAAATACTGTTTAACATTATGTTGATTGTATTTTCAATTGTGTATAGCATTAATATGTTGGGAATATTGATTTATGAACGGGCACGTATAAAAGACGAAGAACAAAACAAAAATACGAATTAATCTAAATTTACAATTTTGTTGACAATTGTATTTTAGTGTGCTATCATAAAAATAGCAGTGAAATGGTGGATTAAATATTATTAATTTCAATGCTTAAAATATTAGGAGAAATTATGAAAAGATTAAGTTGGCGTAACTGGTAAATCGTACTTACACTGTGTGTAAGTGGTATTTTCATTCGCCACAAACAAAATCTTTTAATGAACCTTTGATAGGAATTTAAATTCAGCGTGTTTATGTGGCACACTGAATTTTTTATTGTGAATACAACAAACCATATTTGCGAGCGGGATCGAAGAAGATAGGTTTATTCTGAATAACAACAAACCAGATTTGCGAGCAGAAGCGAAGTAAAATGGTTTATTCTGAATAATAACAAACCGGTTTAAGAGCGAGAGCAAATCAAATTAGTTATTTAATATATTATCAAAACATATCTTAAAAATTGTTTACTTAAATATTTAAAAATAAATTTAATGTTTTGGCAATGGAAATAATAAAAAAATAAATATAAATAAAAAATAATTTAAATTAATTAAAAATAAATGAAAAACGTTTTAAAAAGGAGAAATTATGAAAAAAATTATTTTAACAGCTGACCGTCCAACAGGCAACTTGCACATTGGTCATTATGTTGGAAGTTTGATGAGAAGGCTGGAATTGCAAAACAAAGGCGATTACGATGAATATTATGTTATGTTGGCAGATGCACAAGCGTTGACTGACAATTTTGGCAATGTGCAAAAAGTGAGAGATAATGTCCTTAATGTTATGTTGGACTATTTGGCAGTGGGGTTGGACCCTAATAAGATTACATTTGTTGTGCAAAGTGAAGTTAGTGAATTAACTGAATTTACTTTTTACTTTATGAACCTTGTTACGCTTGCAAGATTGGAACGTAATCCAACGGTTAAAGAAGAAATTAAAACAAAAGATTTCAGCAACACTATTCCTATGGGGTTTTTAACCTATCCAGTAAGCCAAACGGCAGATATTACTGCCTTTAATGCAAGCATAATACCTGTTGGTGACGACCAATTGCCAATGATTGAACAAGCGCGCGAGATTGTTCGCTCATTCAACAACTTGTATGGCGAAACTTTTGTTGAACCGAAGGCAGTTTTGCCAGAAAAACAAAGTTGCTACCGCTTGGTTGGAACCGACGGCAAAGCGAAAATGAGTAAGTCCTTGGGGAATTGCATTTACCTTTGCGATGAACCAGACGTAATTAAACAAAAAGTATTTTCAATGTACACTGACCCTGGTCACATTCGCGTAGAAGACCCTGGCAAGGTGGAAGGTAACACTGTGTTTACTTATCTTGACGTGTTCTGCAAGCCAGAGCATTTTGAAAAGTATTTGCCAGAATATCACTCACTTGATGAACTTAAAGCGCATTATTCACGTGGTGGTTTGGGCGATATGAAAATTAAAAAGTTCTTAAATAACATTTTGCAAGAGTTGCTACAACCGATTAGAGAGCGCAGAAAGGAATTGGCAAAAGATACAAATAAAGTGTTTGAAATTTTACGTGCGGGGACAGAGAAAGCACGCAAAGTTGCTTTTGAAAATTTAATTAGAATGAAAACAAATATGGGAATTAATTATTTTAATAATTAAATTAATAAAAAATTAATGATAAAATATACTTATTAAAAATTAAAATAAAATCATTGCATACAAAACATTTAATATAATAACTAAAATATTTGTTTTCGCCAGTAAAAATAGTTTGTATGCACAATAATAATTTAAGATTTATTGTTAGAAAATGAAAAATCCACACATCGTGGATTTTTTGTATTTTTTAAACAACAAATCATATTTATGAGTTTATGTGAAAAAAATTTGTTTTCTGATTATCTGTAAACCTTATAAATTAAAGAATGCGAGATAAATTGGTTTATTAATTATAATTATTTAATTTATGTATAATTATTTTTTCGATTAGATAAAACTGCGTTGTTGACCGTAAACATAGCAATTGTTGTTATTGTTGCTGTTTTGACCATACGCGCCAAGTGCAAGTAATAATAAAAGCAGGAAGGTGGTGTTGTTGGCTAAATCAGTGTTTGTCGCTTGTGCAATTATCGCAATTAAAATTGCGAACAAAATATAAAACGCGTTTATATTCATTTTCTTGCTCCTTATTCATATTTTTATGTTATTTGTATTTATTCGACAGCAAAAAACAATGTGAATAATTTTGTTAAAATATATTATTTGTTAAAGTTATTTCTATGGAAATAAGTGAAGAAATAAATTTAAAAAAGCATTTGCCAAAGGCTGTTGAACTAAAAAATTTCGCTAGTTTCTTTTACGCTTTCAGTGACGACACAAGGCTTAAAATTATTATCCTATTGACACTTAAACCGCTGTGTGTTGGGGATATTGCCGTGGTGTTAGAAACTAACCAAACGACAATAAGCCATCAATTGAAAATTTTGAAAGCGCTCAATATTGTGGAGTCGGCACGCACTGGCAAAAATATTGTCTACTACATAAGGCAAGAAGGAATTGAGCAGGTTTTAAACGCCGGTGCAGAATGTATTTAGCAAATTGAAAAAATTTTCATACTATAAAGTATGAAGATTGTTTGTGTTTCTGGGGGCAGTTATAAGTCGTTTTATCTTAACCATTTTGCCAAGTTAAAGCAATGCAATTTGCTTATTTTTAACTTTGGCATTATTTATGATTATATTTTAAAAGACGAGTTGCTAGATTATGGTTTGGTTACCAAGGAACTTATGTTTTTGTCTTCCAGTTTAAAGGCTGTTGTGGTGGCGGGGATAAATGTTGTAAGGCAAGGAATCAAAACAAAAGGGCTTATTGTTTGTGACGGCGAAAAGGTGTATATGTCGAACCTTAAATACGGTGTTAAAATTGACATTATGGGAAACGAAAACAATCGACAAGTGTGCCACGGACGAACAAAATGTTCTTTTGTGGTTGGCGACAAAACCACAAACTATTTTAAAAACCATAAAATTATTCTTTCAAACGAACATATAAAACCGAATATTGCGCACTGCTCAAAAAATAAGATTTACATTTTTTGCAATAAACACGGCAGTTTATTGGTTAATAATCGAACATTAAAAACAAACTTTTATAAGGTTAGTGTTTTTAAAATTTAACCCTATTTGCAAAGTTCTTTTTTGTTTGCAAGATTGATTTTACTTTGGTTTAAATTCGCAATTTATAATTCTTGCATTTGTTGCTTTAAATTAGAACTATAAATTCTATTTCCTTTTACATATTTGCGGGCAAGACATGCCAGTGGATACTTAAATTAAAATTCTAATAAATCAAACTTTGAAATTAGAATTTTTTTAATGAAAATAGAAAAAATTTTCAATTTTGTAAAAAATAGTTTTGAAATTTAAATAAGTTATGTTATTATAAGTGTATGTATTCTAGGGGTGGAATAGGTTTTTTATCTTTTCCACAATGTGTCATAAATTTAATCAAAAACTTTATTTAAATTTTTAATTTTGGTTTGCCGATTTATGACAATGGTTATTAGATGTTATTGAGATTAAAAAATGACGCCTTTGGGAGTTGGTTATGAAAAAAACAATTAGAGATATCGATGTTGCAGATAAGCGCGTGTTTGTCAGGGTTGACTACAACGTGCCTATTAATGCTGATTTGAAAATCGTTGATGATGAACGCATTGTTGCAACATTACCTACCATTAATTATTTGATTGAACATAATGCTAAGGTTATTTTATGTTCTCATTTGGGCAGGCCAAATGGGCAAGTGGACAGCAAACTTTCATTGCGTCCAGTGCTTTCAAGGCTTAGCAAATTGTTGGACAAGCCGATTTCTTTTGCCGAAGATGTGTTGGCAGACAGCACTAAGGAAATGATCGATAAAATGCACCAAGGCGATGTGTTGATGTTGGAAAATATTCGCTTTTATCCAGAAGAAGAAAAGAACAGCGCAGAGTTTGCTTCTCACCTTGCTTCACTTGCGGATATTTACGTGTTTGAAGCATTTGCAACCGCACACCGCAAACACGCGTCAACTTATGGCATTGCAAAATTGTTGCCATCTGTTATTGGATTCTTGGTTGAGCATGAACTTGAAATGTTTGATAAGATTATGAATAACCCAAGTCATCCATTTGTGGCTATTTTGGGTGGGGCTAAAGTCGCAGATAAACTTCCAGTTGTTGAAAACTTGCTTAATGTTGCCGACACAATTTTGATTGGCGGTGGCATGGCTTACACATTTGTTAAGGCAATTGGTGGTGCTGTGGGCAACTCTATTGTTGATAATTCTAAACTTGATTTAGCAAAGGAAATTTTAGATAAAGCGAAAGAAAAAGGTGTTAAAATTGTGTTGCCGACTGATAACATCGGTGCAAAAGATTTTAGCGAAGATGCTGAAAGCAAGCGTTTTATAAGTGGTTTCTTTGATGAATCGTATCAAGGTATGGATATTGGGCCTAAGACTGTTAAAATGTTCAAAAAAGCAATCAAAAAGGCAAAAACCATTGTTTGGAATGGACCTTTGGGCGTGTATGAATACGACAGGTTCAAAAAAGGCACAAATAAAATTGCAAAATATGTTGCAAAAAGCAAGGCTGTTACCATGATTGGTGGCGGTGATAGCATAGCGTCCATTCAAAATTTAGGGTATGCTAAGCGCATTACTCATTTATCAACAGGTGGCGGGGCAAGCCTTACACTGTTGCAGGGTAAAAAATTGCCTTGTATTGAATTGATTGACAATGTTTAATTTTATTTGAATTGGGCACATTTATTGTGTCCTTTTCTTTTTGGGGGTTAATATGAAAAAGGGTGTTTTAATTATCTTAGATGGGTATGGCGAAGGCAAGGCGGATAAATTTAATGCCGTCGCTAATGCGAATACACCATTTTTAAAAAGCTTAAAAACAAACATTTCACTTTTAAAAACTGACAGTGAAGCAGTTGGGCTTTTTGCTGGCGAAATGGGCGGAAGCGAAGTTGGGCATTTGACAATCGGTGCAGGTAGAGTTGTGCCTGCAACAGCAAAATTAATTAGGGACGAAATTTTAGCGCATAAATTTGAGAATAATTTAACGCTGAAACAAGTGGAAAATGATGTTGTAACTGGCAAAGCTGATGTGCATTTGGTTGGGTTGATGAGCGATAAAAATATCCACAGCAACATAGAGCATTGTTACGAACTTATGCGTATTTTTAGCGGGAAAGCAAAACATATTTATTTACACCTTATAACTGACGGGCGTGATTGTGGCAGTGCAGATAGTTTAAAATACTTGCGCGAGTTAAGAAAACATATTGCATCAACACAAAATTGCGAAATTGCAAGTGTGTCTGGGCGAGCGTGGGCGATGGACAGGGAAAATAATTTAGATCGAACCGAATTGGCAGTGAGTGCAATGTTTAACAGCGAAAACTGCATATTAGATAATGAAATTGAAGCATATTTGGCTGATCAACACAAGCATAGTGTAACCGATGAATTTGTTAAACCTATCCATGTTAAAACGAAAGAAGATATAAGTTTAAATAAAAATGACTATGTGATTTTCTTTAATTTCCGCGAAGACAGACTACGCCAAATTGTAAAAATGGTGGCAGAAAAGCATGTAAAAATTGCCACTATGGCAAATGTTGCAACTGCAAAAACAAAAGTTTTTTATCCAAAACAAATAGTTAAAAACACTTTGAGTGAGCACCTTTCGAAGCTGAATTTAAGGCAGGTTAAAATAAGTGAAAGCACAAAGTACGCGCATGTAACTTACTTTTTGAATGGGGAATATGAACCACCTTTTAAAAATGAAGACCGCATACATGTGCCAACTGCAAAAGTGACACATTTTAACAAAACACCACACATGCAAGCCAACAAAATTACGCAGGAAACAATTGAAGCAATGAAGGATGGTTATGATGCCGTAATTGTAAACTTTTCCAACCCAGACATGATTGGACATACAGGTGATTATGATGCAGTTGTGAAGTCGCTTGATTTTTTGGATAAATGTGTGGAAAAAATCGTTAAATTTGCACAATTAAAAGACTATTTTGTGGTTATAACTGCCGACCATGGTAACAGCGAGCAAATGCGTTATCCTAATGGCGAACCACATTATGCACACACATTAAACCGAGTTATGTTTGCGGTTGTGGATAGCAAGCCTCATAAATTAAAAAAGAAAGGTGAATTAAAAGATGTCGCACCAACATTTTTAAGTTTGATGGGGGTTGAACCAAACCCAAGCTTTGAAGGTGAAAGTTTGGTAAAGTAAATTTAAATATTGCAAGTTAAATTATTTACATTTGGTTAAAGGTTCAATTTGTAAATGTTCAGCGTATGTTTTGTTAATTAATTTTTACCATTGACAAACGCGCAATAATTTGCTAAAATCAAGTTAAATTTAAGGGTGTACCCAGGTTAAAAGGATAGTTATGAAAGCTGCATATTATCAATTTGTAAATTTCATTCAAAACATGCATACCATTTGGTTTATTACAATTTTTGTCTGTTTAGTGTCTGGTATTTTACTTTGTGTTATGAATTTCTTCAAGGCGTATGACGGCAAACAAAAGAACTTTGAAAAGTTGGGGCTTTTGGTTTTGGCTATTTTAATGTTTGCACTTTTAATTTATTTGACAGCTTTAAGGCATTAATTTGCGGAAATTGCTTGTCAATAACATTTAGATGTGATATAATTACCTTGCAAAAATTTAAAAAAGAATGTTTTGCTAATCTCAGTATTTCTTAAATTGAAATTGTTAGAGGTTTGCAAGTTTCATCAGTTTGGAGGACTTATGAGTTATGTTTTAGGCACAGTTCCACAATGGATAACAAAATCTTTTCCAGTTTTGGAAAGTGTTTGTTTGGTTATTTTGGCAATTTTGGCATTGGCACTTGTTGTGCTTGTGTTTATGCAAATTAATGGCGACGGTGATTCTGGCAATGTTATAACTGGCAATCAAGACAGTTATTATGCACAAAACAAAGGCGGTTCACGTGAAGGTAGAATAACAAAATTGGCTTACATCATTGTTGGCGTGATTGCTTTGTTCTGCATAATCTATTGGATCTTAGTAAAAATACCTACAATGTTCTAAAATTTAGGGTTTTAAGTATTTGGAATTATTAGTTAAAAGGGGCTTTATGTTTGTTGTATGGCTCCTTTTTCATGCTTTAAGCATTAAAATAAGGTAAATTTAAAGCCAAAAGATTATTTAAGTGCTATTTATTAGTATTTTTTTTTAATTTTTGATAAAATCAAATTATGGAATTAAATTTGGTCAACCTCATTAGGCAAGAAAAGTTAAGTTATTATAGTTTAGATACATTGGTTAAAAAGTTAAAAAAAATAACAAACAAAGCGGATATTGATTTAAAAAATGAAATTAATGCCTTGATTGAAACTGGTGTTTTGTTTTTGGATGAAAATGATAAAATTTCAATTTCTGCCGACAGGGGTTATTTAACTGCGGTTGTAAGTGTAAACAAAAAGGGTTATGGCTTTGCAAAAGTGGAAAATTACCCTGACTTTTTCATACCCGCATTTGCAATTAATGGCGCATTTGATGGCGATTTATGCTTAGTGGAAATAACTAACACCAATGCCGAGCAAGACATTGAAGCAAGGGTTGTTAAAGTTTTGAAACGCAACACCACGCATGTGGTTGGCACATTTATTTCAGGTAAATCAAAAGATGTGGTTTTCCCTGATGATGTAAGGTTGCCACGAATTAGGATATATAAAGGCGACGCACTAAATGCACAAAACAACCAAAAAGTTTGGGTGGAACTAGACATAAACAGCATAGGCACCAACATTGCGCATGGCAAGATTGTGGAAATATTGGGTAAAGCAAATCAGCCAAAAGCCGAACAACTTTCAATTATTCGCTCGTTCAATTTGCAAGATAAATTTGATCAAAAGACATTGACAGAAGCAAAAAACATTAACCAAACAGTAGATTTACGCAAATACAAAAAACGCGCCGACTACACAAAACAAAGGGTTATTACAATCGACGGCGAAGATGCACGCGACTTTGACGATGCATTGGCTATTGAAAAATTTGGGAATGGATATAAACTTTATGTACATATTGCAGATGTAAGCCAGTATGTTACTGAAAATTGTGCGCTGGATAAAACCGCTTTTGAAAGGGGAACGAGTGTATACTTTTCAAATCAAGTGATACCTATGCTTCCAAAAGAACTTTCTAACGGCATATGTTCGCTTAACGAAGGTGTCAACCGCTTAACTTTGACAGTAGAAATCGTGTTAGACGAAAATGCGCGAGTGCTGGAAAGCAGTGTGCATGAAGGCGTGATTTGTTCCTCGCACAGAATGACGTACACCGAAGTTATGGGCATAATTAATGGCGACAATTTATTAAAAGAAAAATACAGCGATGTTTATGATGATATTTTGACTTATCAACAAATTTCAGCCAAATTAAAAATTCAGCGTGAATCACGCGGTGAAATTCGCTTTAATTTGCCTGAGCCTTACATTTTGGAAAACGATGCAGGTGAAATAGTAAGCATTGAAAAGCGCACGCAAGATGAAGCACATGAAGTAATTGAAAGTTTAATGATACTTGCAAATGAATGTGTGGCAAAGCAGTTCTTTGACATAAAACTGCCATTCATCTATCGTGTACATGAAAAACCAGATGCGGATAAATTGTTGCGCATAACCAACATTTTAAACAATTTTGGTGTTGCAAATTCGTTGGATAAAGAAGGCGACAAGCCGATGGCGTTCCAACAAACCACCAAAAAGATTTTGGGCATGCCTGGTGAAACAACAATGATGAAATTGCTTTTAAGAAGCATGATGAAGGCGCGCTATGCACCCGAATGTTTAGGGCATTTTGGGCTTGCAAGTGAATTTTACTGCCATTTCACAAGCCCAATTAGGCGTTATCCAGATTTAATGATACACCGCATAATTAAGCAGTACTTAAACGGTGTGCCATTGGACGAATTAAAACGAAAATATCCACCGATTGTTGCACGCGCAAGCGAACAAGCAAGTGCTACTGAAAAGAATGCTGACCAAGCAGAGCGCGAAGTTGATGATTACAAAAAAGCACTGTACATGCACAAATTTTTGGGCGAGCAATTTACTGGCACAATTTCTGGTGTGCAAGAATTTGGCATTTTTGTTGAACTTGAGAATGGCGTTGAAGGTTTGGTTCGTGCAGAAGATTTGCCAATGGACAACTATGTCTATGATGACATGAGTTTAAGTTTAAAAGGTGAAACACACACCTATACAATTGGTGACAAGATTAACATCATTGTTGCAAACACAAACACACAACTGCGTCAAATTGATTTCACTCTTGCTGATACAGGGCTTAAATTAGGTGCTTTTGTTGTGAATAAAAGCAAAAAACAAAACCTAAACACTAAACACACAAAGTCCACAAAAGGCAAAGGAAAACAGGCAACAAGGAAAAGTCAAAAGAAAACCAAAAAGGAAAGCAGAAATTTCGACAAAAACCGACAAAAAAGGAAAAGATAAACAAAATCTTTTTGAAATAAATTGAAATCTATATCAAATTAAGTTGCTTAGATAACAACAATTTGTTAGACTAGGTGTGTTGAATACAATAAAAGTGGACAACATTTTAAAGGGGGATTTATGACAAAGAAAAAGACATTATTAGGTTTTTTGCTTACACTTTGCTTGATGGTTAGTGCATTGTTTACTTTGACAGCATGCGATAAACATCAACATAGTTTTGGTGACGACTTTTTGTGCGAATGTGGTGCTGTAAGCGACAAAGCAGTTCTTAAGATTAAGGAAGGCGAAGAAGTTAGATACGTGGACTATTTCACAACCGAATTAGTTGACAGTTTGGAAGACGGTGACGAAATTACTTTGATGAAAGATTATACTTTAACAGGGTATATTTCAATTGACGTAAATATGTTAATTGACCTGGGCGGGCACAAACTTAGCTCACAAGCTGGCGGTTTTGACTTGGCTGCAAGGAAAGCAAATACAACTTTAAAGTTACAAAATGGCACACTTGAAACACAAAAATGGGGTGTTTGGGTGCAAAAAGGCGGAGAAGTTACAGTTGCAAATAATTGCACAATCGTTGCAAATAAAATTGGTGGCACAACAAATAACGCTATTACAATTGAAGACGCAAATTCAAAAGCATATGTTTATGGCACATTGAAAGCTGAAGGTTTAACAGCGGTTTTAAGTGCAAATGGTACAGCTGGTAAAGGCGGATACACAATTGAAATTAATGATGGCGCAAAAATTGAAGGTGGCGAAATTGGTATTTATATGCAAAACATCGGCACATTAAATATTGGTGCAGCAACAATCACCGCAGATACAGCACTTTACATTAAATGTGGCACAACAACAATTAATGGCGCAACACTTCACGCAAAGGGTGCTAAGGCAGACTATGAAAATAGGCATGGCGGTGCAACTTCAACAGGCGATGCTATTTGTGTTGATGCAATGGATTATCCAGGTGGTGAACCTACTGTTACAATTACAAATGCAACAATCACAAGTGACCACGGCAATGCAATTGGTGTTTACCTTGTTGACGGGCACAATGCAACAATCAACAACAACACATCTTATGATGTTGTTTCAAAAGAAATCACTACAAAATAGTAAGATGTAATACTGATTAATATCAAATGAAATTAAAAAAAGCAGTTAATTTGATTAGCTGCTTTTTTGTTGAACGATATATATTACGAGCAAAGCAAAGTAAATTAGTCCATTTTAATAATGTTGGGTGTTATGCGTTTTAAATTTTATGTATAAATTGAAAAAGTTGTAAATTTTTACATTTTAAATTACACAATTTCATCATCTTCTTTTTTAAGTTCGGCTTTAAATGCTTCAAGGTCAATTAAGTCTTTTAAACGCACAATCCTATTTGGGTCTGGCGATGGGCAGTCGTAGAAATTTAAACCACCATCACACGCTTTAACAGAGTTGACAAAATCAAGCAAATACATTGGCTTTGGAACGATTTTGCTTCCGGTTGGAGTTTGTGTATAGTATCCGCTTTGTATGTTAATTGCAACTATACCGAGTGTCCTTACTTTTGCATCTTCATCTTTTCCACGCCAAATGAGATGCCTACCATTGTATGTTAAGAAAGACAAATTCATTTCAGAAGCTTCCGCAACACAAACGGCATCATTTTCAGGCAACATCATGTTAAAGTATGCATTGAATTTAAATTTCATAGGTGCTGGGTGTTTTTTCTTTGTATTGTCTTTGTAAGGTAAGCAATACTTTTTTGCCAAAACTTGTACGCGGTCGCTTTCACGATTAGATAACAAAACATTCGGCTTTGGAGCGTAACAAAAGTCTTCAAAAAACTTGATAATATTAATATCAAAGTTACCGCTGTCTGTTGCATAGATACTTCCGCTAATTTCTTGGAAAACTGTGTTTGTAATAACTGGTTTAAGTTTGCCTGTTGAAATAAGTTCGTACAAATACATTATTTCATTAAAGTTATTTCTGGCAGCGAAGTATTTTTTGTTTATGTGATAATATTCAACCTTGCCATAAAATCTTTGTATATGGTGAATTTCTGCAAGGCATAATACAAGGTCGCTGTCTATTGAAAAATAAGTGTCTTCATGATAAAAACCATCGTGTGATTTCATTAACTGTTCCTCCTTTTTGCAAACTTCATTAAAAATTTTGCATATTCTTTTGTTTGTTGTTCGTAACTTTTGCATTCCATTAACTTTTGTGCTTGTTCAATTTGGGTGTATATGTCACAATCGATTGTGCTAGACGCAGACGCGCGAGCAAAACACCTTACAAGTAAATTACTATTTAGCATCACTCACTCCCTTATTGCTCGGATTATAACACACAAAAGTAAGAATATCAATAGGGTAATTAAAAATGACCTATATTTAATTTTTGTTAACTGCCATAAACTTAATTTATATGCACACTTTGTCTGCACTGTTTAAATGTGGTTGGTTTTTTTTGAGAAGTGTGGTAAAATTTAAAATATGAAAATGAAAGTCAAAAATAAGAGTGAAAAAAAAGAAAGCCCACGCCTGGTGGCGGAAAATAGGCGCGCTAGGTTTGAATATAATTTGTTAGATTTTTATGAAGCAGGCATTGTGCTTACTGGTGATGAAATAAAATCGGTTCGCGCAGGGCACCTTTCTTTGGTAGATTGTTATGCTTACATTAAAGATGATGAATGTTTTTTACGCAACAGTTATATTAAAGAATATTCAAACAGTTTTGACGCTGGTCGCTTTGGTGACAGAACAAGGCGAGATAGGAAACTGTTATTGCATAAAATTGAAATACAAAAAATTAAAAAAGCATTGGAACAGGAGCATTTAACACTTGTGCCAACAAAGGCATATTTCAGTGGTAGCAATTTAAAAGTTGAAATTGCCACAGCACGCGGTAAAAATCTTGCCGACAAACGCGAAACTTTAAAAACAAAACAAATAGAAAAAGATTTAAAAAAGGCTTACTAATTTTAAATGTAGTACTTAAAAATCTAAAATGAAGGTTGTATTATTCAAATGATGGACTTATGTTTTATTCGGAATTTCATGATGAAAGGCAAGTGATGTTTATAAAATAAGGAGAAGAAAATGCAAGTGATAATTTTTAATAGGGATAATTTGACAAGCTACAAAGATTTTTATACGCAGGTATACGAAGAATTGAATGGTAAAGGCTTTATGGATTGGGAAGATTATCCAAACCTTAATTACAACGCAAATATGCTTGATGAATTTTTGTGGTATAATCATGACAAGAATATAAAGTTTGTGTTTGTAGGCTTTGATTTGAAAAAAATAAAGCAAAAAACGACTTATGATGATTATGAATGGAAAATTATCTTTGAAGTATTGCAAGACTTTGTTAAACAACATCCAAATAATACTATCGAATTCGAACCTATGGAAAAATAAAGAATTAAATATGGAATATGTGATGTAAAATCGTTATTTATCGTTTTTCCGGAAGGAAAATTAAGCTGTGTTACTTTGATAGGAGGTTGGCATAGTGAAATACTTAGATAAAGTAAAACTGCTTGTTGATAGAGAAAGATATAAAAAAGACAATGCTTTTAAGGATGAAATTGGAATTATATGGTTGCCTGAAATTAGGAATAGTGAGTTCTATGTTGCTTTTGAAACGGGTAATCACAAGGATATGTACAAATGTTCTTCTATCAAAATTGAAGATTTAGAATTAGTTGAAGACGGTGGATGTCCTGATGAATACATATTAAGTGGAATTCCTAGAAACGATCCAAAATGGTGGTGTAAAGTTGAAAGTGGATATATTAAAAATCTATTAGGTGAAAAGAAAAACAAAATTTCTTATGATTATAATTCTTAATAAGAATAGGGAGAATAATAATGGAAAAATATGTGTTTGATAGAAAAAATTTCAAGTGGGGTGATGAATTTTATGACCTTATACAAAAAGAGATGAAATTGCCTGAATGGTTTGGTAAAAATGCAGATGCACTTTGGGATATGTTGACAGGCTTCATAAATACACCTTGTGAAATTGTTTTAAAAAATTTTACAGGAAAGGAAAATGATTATAACGATGAAATTATAACTAAAATTTTAAATTGTTTCTTTGATGCTGAAAAAAAATTTCCAAATGAATTTAAAGTTACAATACAATAAAAAACAGTTAATTTTCAAGTAAACTCCTATGGGGTCACTTCATTTAACTGTTTTTTTTATTGTGAATACAACAAGCCTTATTTACGAGCAACAGCGAAGTAAATTGGCTTATTCTTAATACGACAAACCAAATTTAAGAGCGACAGCGAAATAATTTGGTTTATTTAAAAATTGGTGGAGATGATGGGGGTTGCACCCATGTCCTACCATGCTTTGAAATCATACACTACATGCTTAGTTGATGACTATATTTCAAAACCTGCAACTTACACCAACACTTGCGGGTTTCAAGCCTATAAGTACAATTGAGTTCGCTAGGCGACAAAATCAATCGTTTACCGATTTACGACGCCAGACTTTGGCATATCGGTACTGCCAAACTGACGGCTAGGTGCAACTAGGCAGCCATAGCAAGTTTATTGTTGTTTTGATTTATTTAATCTTGTTCAAAAACAAGACGTGTTTAACGAGCCGACGCTCGGCATGCGTATCAAAACAGAGCATGACAGTCGAAACTAATTCATCCCCATATAATTATTATAGCCTTAACACGCCAAAATTTCAATAGATTTTAAAAATTTATATTTAATTTTAATAATTACAAATTTTATTTACCTGATATAATGAAAATATAAATGTAAATTAATTGTAAGAAGTTTGTAAGTGTGATAATATAATGTAAAGGGGAATTATGACTAACGATAAAACACAGATTGTTGCTACTATTGGGCCTAGCAGTTTTGATTTTCAAACAATGAAGAAAATGGCGCAGGCTGGCATGGATATTGTCCGCATCAATCTTTCACACGCAAAACATGGAGATATGGAAGCAATTGTTGCTAATGTAAAACAATTAAGGAAAGAAGGGTTTAATCTTTCACTTATGTTGGATACGCGCGGGCCTGAAATTAGGGTTAAAACTTTTAAAGACGGCAAAGTTGACATTAAAAAAGGACAAAATTTTGTTTTTACAGCAAAGAGTGTTGTTGGCAATGCTGAGATTGTTTCAATCAATCAACCGCGCATTGTGAAAAATGTGGAAATTGGAAGTGTGATTAAGGCTAATGATGGTTTGCTTGAATTTAAAGTTGTGGACAAAACTGAAAAGGACATTATAACGATTGCAAAGAATGGTGGAATTTTAAGCAACAATAAAAGTTTGTTTATACCAAACCTTAAATTAAACATCAAATATGTTAACGATTTAGACCTGCAAGACATCATTTGGGCAGTAAAAAACAAATTTGATATGGTTGCAATAAGTTTTGTAAACAGTAAAAAAGATGTTCAAGCCGTTAGAAAAATTTTGGCTGAAAATAAAAGCAATATGAAAATAATTTCTAAAATTGAATCTGCTTTGGGCGTTAAGAATTTAAACGAAATCATTGAAACGAGCGACGGACTCATGGTTGCGCGTGGCGACCTTGGCGTTGAATTGCCTATGGAAAAATTGCCTCACATTCAAAAAGACATGATTTCAAAAGCGGTGCGTAAAGGTAAGTTTGTCATTGTTGCAACTGAAATGCTTGAAAGCATGATTAACAATTTACGCCCTACACGTGCAGAAGTTAGCGATGTTGCAAATGCGCTTTATGATGGGACAAATGCGGTCATGTTGTCTGGAGAATCAGCGTCTGGCAAACATCCTGTCGAAGCGGTTAAAATGATGCAAAAAATCATTAAAGAAACTGAAAAGTTCATTTAATAATAATTTAGATTGCAGGTTTAAATGTAAAAGTTAAATTATAATTAAAATTGAATTTAAATTAATCATTTATCAATTTATTTAAAATATAAATGGGCTTTAAAGTAAAGTTTTTTTAAAAATTTAATATAATGTTTTATGTGGACAACAAAGCAAGGAATATTTAAAGAAAATGTTGCTGTTCAAAATAAAATGAAAAAACACACAGTGTGGACAACCATTTTCCGCGCTTTTGTTTTTTTATCTGCACTTGTAGGTTTAGGTTATGTTGTATGTTTAATATTTAAACATCTTGGATTGTGGCAAAAAATAAATTCAATTGAAAAGTTAAGGAAGGTTGTCGAGTGTGGTGGTGTATTTAGTTCGCTTTTGTTTATGTTGTTTCAATTTTTACAAACCACATTTTTGCAGATTCCTTCTATAATTGTGACAATGGCAGGCGTTTTAATTTTTCCAAAGTGGAAGGCGTTTTTGTTAAGTTATATTGCCATAATGTTAGGCAGTTTGTTTAACTTTTGGCTCGGACGCAAAGCGGGGCGAAAATTTCTATATTGGATAGCGGGCGAAACGAGTGCTGAAAAATGGATAAAAATTATTAGTGAAGGTAAATATGTGTTTTTCCTTATGATGGTGTTTCCAATGTTCCCAGACGACATTTTGTGTGTGGTCGCAGGTATAACAAACATGAGTTTTACATTCTTTTTTGTAACTAATGTTTTATGTAGAGCGGTGGGAATTGGTTGCACTGTGCTGTTTGGAAGCGGTGCTGTGATACCTTTTGCTGGCTGGGGTTTAGTGGTGTGGGTTATCATTGCTGTTGCTTTGGCAGTGCTGTTTTATATGAGTGTAAAATATCAATCTAAAATTGATGAAATTATAACTAAATTTATAAATAGAAAAAAATGAAAAAATTAAAAATAAATAATATTTATAAAAAAATATCAAAAAATTAATTTTATAATGAAATTTTTATTTAATTTTAATTAATTTAATATATTTTTTAATATTTTTATAAATTTTTATAAATAATAAAACAAAAAATTAAAATTGTTTTTTTATAAATAATCATAAAAATATAATTAAAATAATTAACTATAAATTAAAAAATAAATTGAAAACAAATAAATTTTATGTGTGTTTATTTGCAATGTTTTAATTGTAATTTAATGTCCTTATATGATATAATAATAGTATGAAAACAAAAGAAAAAACCAAAAATTATTTATATTCGGTATTATTGGATTTTTTAAAAGCAATCCCAGCGGGGGTCTGCATTGCAATTGGTGGGCTTGCATATTTAAGTTGTGTCAATAAAATTGTTGGTGCATTATTTTTTACAATTGGGTTATTTACAATCTTAACATTCAATTTCAATTTGTTTACAGGTAAGGTTTGTTATGCGTTTGAAAATAAACCTAAATATATTTTTAACCTTTTTGGCATTTGGTGTGGCAATTTAGTTGGCTCTGTTTGCGTTGGGTTATTTTTAAGGCTTACAAGGCTAAGCAGTTTAACTGAAAAATGTTTGTCAATTGCAAACATAAAATTGGCAGATAGTTTAGCAAGTGTTTTCATTTTGGCGGTGTTGTGCAATGTGTTGATATTTGTTGCTGTCCATGGTTTTAAAAATTTTAAAGGCGAACTTGTTCGTGCTTTGGCATTGTTTTTTGGTGTTAGCGTTTTTGTGTTGTGTGGATTTGAACATTGTGTTGCTAACATGTTCTATTTTACGTTTGCTGGGGTTTGGAGTTTTAAAACTTTTGGTTACCTTTTAATTATGACATTAGGTAACATTTGTGGCGGTATTTTAGCATGGGCAGTTGCAAAAGGTTGCGCTGTCAAGTTAAAGAATGAGAATTGCCAAACAGATAATGAAACTGGTGCCAAAGTTAAGCCCGGAAAATTGACGCATGAGACAAAAGTGGAGGCTACTGAAACTAACTTGGGCGAAAATGAAGATGCAACTGCAGTAGCTGAATTGACGCAAGAAAATGATAACAAATAACTTTTAAAATAATTGACATTTTAATCATATTTAATGTAAAATCATATTAAACTATAAATACTGTATTGTTTTTGAAGGAGAAATTATGGGATTATTTAGAAAACAATTTTTATCGGTTATTGAATGGAAAGATTCAAGTGCTGATGTGATCGTGTATCGTTACCCAATGGAGTCCGGTGCTGAAATCATGAACAGCTCCACATTGGTTGTAAGGCCAAGCCAGGTTGCAATCTTTGTGCACAAAGGTCAAATAGCGGACGTGTTTGGTGAAGGTACATACAAACTTTCAACTGAAAACATTCCTTTCTTAACAAAGATGTTGAGTTTGCCAACATTGGGCAACAGCAGGATTAAAGCTGAAGTATATTTCATTAACACAAAACGTTTCATGGGCTTAAAATGGGGCACACAAAACCCTATCATGATGCGCGATGTTGATTTCGGCAACATTCGTTTGCGTGGTTTTGGTACATTCTCAGTTCAAGTTAATGACCCAACAAAATTTATGAAAGAATGTTTTGGCACAAGCCCAATTTACCGTGTTAATGACATTTCAACACAATACAAATCAACTTTAATTCAATTGCTTACCGATGTTATTGGTGAAAGCAAACTTTCAGCACTTGATTTGGCTGCTAAATACAAAGAGTTGGGCAAAGCAGTTGAAGAACATGCGAAAGAAGAATTTGCACCTTTGGGTTTAAAGGTTTCAAATTTTGTTATTGAAAACTTGTCACTCCCTGAAGATGTCGAAAAAATGCTTGACGAACGCACAAAAATGGGCGTTATCAGTGACAAAATGGGCACATACACACAATTCAAAGCAGCAAACGCCATTGAAGAATCCGCTAAAAACCCTGGTGGCAATAACTTTGCTGGCATGGGTGTTGGTTTAAGTGCCGGCGTTCAAATGGGCAATATGTTTACCGAAGCAGTTGGCAGTGCTAAGGATACAAAACGTCAAGCAACTGTTCAATGCGTTAAATGTGGCGCAAGCATACCTGGAAAATCAAAATTCTGCCCTGAATGTGGTGCAACACAAGCGCTTTCTTGCCCAAAATGTGGCGAACCTATAACAAAAGGTAGCAAGTTTTGTGTTAACTGTGGCGAAAAGTTGTCAGTTGGCAAAGTTTGCCCTAAGTGTGGTAAATCACTTTCAGCAAAAACTAAATTCTGCCCAGATTGTGGCGAAAAAGTGTAGGTGAATTATGTGTTTTAGGTATAGGGAAAAGCGCTATGGCAAAGGAACTTTAATCCTTGTTGCAATTTTGGTTTTGGCTTTGGCTGTAGGTGCTGGCTTTGGCGGTGTTTTTGCGGTTATTAAAATGAGCCATTGGTCAAAATATGTTATCCTTGCAGTGGCAATTGTTGTTGCATTGTCGCTTTTGATGTTAGGGTTGGCTATGCTTATTGTAAGTGCAGGCATGTCTGGTTTTAGGAAAAGCGTGCGTGATATTGGATATGCAAAAGGTGTTGACCATGACAGGCTTTGTGATAAATGTGGCAAGCTTTTAGATAAAGACGCTGAATTTTGCACACATTGTGGGGCTAAACAAACTCCAACTGGCAAACGTGTTTGTCCACTTTGCAAAGGTAAAAGTGACCCAGAAGCTGAATATTGTGCTCATTGCGGACATAAGTTTTAAAAATTTTATTCAAAAATTTAAAGTGGGGAAACCCACTTTTTTCACGTGCTTCATAAAAGTTGAAAGTGTGTTCAACGATTTTAATAATGTTAAAATGGCATAAAAGTAAAATGTGTTTTAATTAAAAATAAGATTATGATAGTTTAAAATATTTCTTTTGGGCGAGAAAAAGTTTTGTTAAAATTTGATTTTTGTTGAATTCGACAAAAATTATGAAAAACAACACATAAACCTTAAATAAGACAAAATAATTTGACGAAAACAGTTTATTTAAATCGGTCTTTTTTGTATCCTAGCTAACAAGGGGGATAGATGTAGATATGAAAAAAAAGATAAAAGGCAAACTTTACTTTTTAGCAAGAGATGCAAAAAACAGAATGAAAAACTTTAATAAGGAAAGGTCGGTTTTTGAACAACTGCCATATGCGAAACTCGGGTTGAGTGAAAAGGAACAAGAGTTATATGAGCGCGTTTGCAAGATTTTGAACAGTGACAGCATTGTAATTAATCCTATTAAAGAACTTATTGACAATAAGTATTACAGCACCTTGTCAATTGAAGGCAAACAAAAATACATATTTGATTTGAGCGAAAAGTATAAAGAAATGAAGTGTCGTTACGAGCGTGAACATCAAGAGCTTGCGAACGTTTCAAATATTTAAATTTTTTTGTACAAAATGTTGACTTTTGTACAAAAATATTATATAGTGAAGATATGGAAACAAATAACATTAATTTAATTATTACGAATAAATCTCGTTCAAGCGAAGAAAATGAAATGCTTTCTAGGGTTTGCACCTTCCTACAAATGGAAATGCCAAACCTTACCGAACAATCTTTTGACCGTGCAGTTAAAGAACTTTGCGTTATAAGGTTGTGCAAAGCTATTGGTATTAGGAACATATATAATTGTAAAAATAAA
This sequence comes from uncultured Clostridia bacterium, assembly GCA_934772045.1. Classification (GTDB taxonomy): domain Bacteria; phylum Bacillota; class Clostridia; order Christensenellales; family UBA1242; genus Onthoplasma. Next base: position 42,924 of record CAKVMH010000001.1, on the reverse strand, counting down.
TTTTTTAAGTTTTATGCGACAGTTAGTGCTCAAGCGGTGAGTGATATTCTAAATTTAAAGCTTATTATCGCGCCTGCTGAATTGAGGTTTGTTAAATATAATGGTATTAATTTTGTCAATCGCATTAAAGATTATTTGCAAAATGAAGATATGGACGAAGCAATGATTGAAGCATTTGATTTGATTGACGACAACAAGGATATTGTTGAAAAGATTATATCAGGTACATTTTAAGTTTGCGCTTACTTTGGAATGAATTAAGTTTTGTTGATTTTGCGTGCTTTTAGTTTATAAATTTTAAAAACTTTAATTATGCTTTAAATGTTTGATGTGAAAATAAAGTTACAATATTCACAAGTGTTCGTAAATAAAGTTTGATGTTGCATAAAAAAAGTTTAGCATGTCGCTAAACTTTTTTTGCGATGATTTCGCCTGTTGTGCTGTCAACAAGTACACCAAGCACATCGCCGTTTGTGGATACAACACCAACATACCAATAGTAGTGGCTATCTTCAGTTGATGTGTCTTTAACAATTTTCATCACTGCTTCCATTTTGTTGTTTTTATCCGCGCTTAAATTTTTCATGCTCTGTTTCAATTCTTTGCCTGCGATATCGAGCGCTTTGTTGTGGTCAATGGCAAATTCGGCTGTCGTGTTTGCCATATCCTTGTTGAAGGTGTAGCCTGTAAAGTCAATTTGGACACTGAGAGTTGCGTCGGCTGGGGCACAAACTTGTATGTCGGCAGAATATGAACTATCCAGTTCGCTTTGTTGTAAATTACCGGTGTAGGTTTGGTCGTTTATTTTTAATGTGTAGGCGTAATGATCCGTTGCCATGGCTTTGCTGTCTGTACGCGCGAAACAAATTATGCCAAATTCAACCATGTCATTTTTTACGCCGTCAAATGAGTAGTTGCTTTCACGCATGCCTGAACTAAAACTTGCTGTGTATAAGTCGTCTTGCGCGGTGTATAAAGTTTGGCGTTCTTCAATTATATAATCTTTTAGTGTTAGGCCTTTGTTACCGCAAGCAATAAATGTAAGTGAGCAAATTGCTAAAAACAAAATTAAAATTTTCTTTTTCATAAATACCTCAAAATAAATATATTTGCTTGTCCACAAATTTAGAACATATTTGACAATTGTTGCTAACAGATGTAAACTTGACAATATGGATAAGAAAATAAAGCAAAATACTAATTCGGTGTGTAATATATGTCCGCGTAAATGTGGTGTGAATAGGACAAAGACGAAAGGTTTTTGCGGTGCTGATGATAATGTTAAGATAAGCAAAGTTATGCTTCACCATTTTGAAGAACCTTGTATAAGTGGCTTAGAAAACGGCGTGGGAAGTGGTGCAATATTTTTTGCTGGGTGCAATTTAAAATGTGTGTTTTGCCAAAATTATGAGATTAGTTATTTTGGGAAAGGCAAAATATATTCAATTGATAAATTGGTTGAAACAATTAAAAACTTGGAGCTAATGGGGGCGTATAACATCAACCTTGTTACACCAACACATTTTACTGAGCAAATTTTGAAAGCATTAAAAATTTATAAACCCAAAATCCCAGTGGTGTGGAATAGTGGGGGATATGAATCGGTAGAAACTATAAAAAAGTTGGAAGGCTTTGTTGATATTTATCTTGTTGATTTAAAATACGCATCTAATGAATTGGCAAAGCGTTACAGCAAAGCGGATAATTATGTACAAAATAACCAAGCTGTAATTAAGGAAATGTTTAGGCAACAATCTAAAAATATTTACGAAAATGGGCTGATGAAAAAAGGTGTAATTATACGGCATTTAGTTTTACCAACCCATTCAACTGATAGTTTAAAATGTTTAGACTTTGTTGCAAACGAAATTGGTAAGTCGGCATGTGTCAGTTTAATGAGCCAATATGAACCAGTTTTTAATGCAAAGGATTATCCTGAAATTAACAGGAAAATTACACCAATCGAATATAAAAGGGTTGTTAATCATGCAGTCAAATTAAATTTAATGAATTGCTATACGCAAGATTTATCAAGCGCAGATTGTAAAAAATATACACCTAAATTTTAGCGGTGTATATTTTTATTGTGATTAACAATAATTTAGATTTATTAGCGTCGGCGAAATAAATTGGTTTATCGTGGTCTAACAACGTACAGTGTTTAAAAGTGAAGGCGAGTGAATTTGTTTTTTTAATTTTATTATGTGAAATGTTATTGTTTTTAAAATTATTTTATGGTTTATAAACAATTTGTTTATTACAAAATTAGTTTAATATTTTGAAATGCGCCTAAGGTGACGTCCACCTTCAAATTCACTTGTTAAAAACACTTTGATTATTTTAATCATGCTTCTAACAGATAGTAGCCTTGCCCCCATGGTTAAAACGTTGGCGTCTTCATCTTTCCTTGCAAGGTAAGCAATGGCACAATCGTACGCATTGACTGCACGAATACCTTTGTGCCTATTTGCAACGATATTTGCACCTACACCTGAACCGCATAGGAAAATCCCGCAATTGTCTTTATCTTTTAAAACTTCTTCAGTTGCTGGGTTGATTAAGTCAGGGTAGTCGTCATCCTTGTCAAGCGTCGCAGGCCCCATGTATTTATATTCAATCTTTTTGTTGTCAAAAAAGGTTTTAATTTTTTGCATCGCATCATAGCCTGCGTGGTCGCATGATAATATAATCATAATTACTCCTTTATTTTAAAAATTATAAAAAATAATTTAATTTATTATATTTTATATAATTTTTATTAAAAAATCTAGCATTTTAATTATTTTTTAAAAAAAAATTTATTATTTCTTTATTTGCAAAATGATATTTATTAATAAATACTGGCATAATCAATAAAAAATATATTTTAAACATTATTTTATAATTAAGTTATTTATGACGTTTAAATTATTTAATTTTTTATATTTTTATTGAGAAATTCAAATTTGCAATACAAATTTATTTAAATTAAATATTTAAATTGATTGTTTTAATTTAAAACATAACAAAATTTATTTTATTTTAGTTTTCAAATATTTACAAATATGTTGACTTATGCTATTATATAAACATGAAAAAATTAACGAAACGATGCCCAAGGTGTGGGGAAAAATTGCCGATAAGTGCTAACATATGTTCTGCGTGTGAATTGAATTTTTCAAAATTTAATTCGGCAACAAATAAGGCAGGCAAAAAGGCATTAAAAGAAGGCAGACGCGACGATGTTTTGTTTCGCACAGGTTGCCCAACAGATGTGAGTAAAACAAAACTTTTGTTGCTCGCGATTTTCTTAGGCTTTATGGGTGCGCATAATTATTATGTTGGGCGCTATGTCCGTGGGATATTTTGTTCAGCATTTTTCCTTATTGGTGTTGCAAATGCTGTCTTAACGGTCGTGTTCAAAATTGTCGCTTCTGGCTTTGTGAATGAAGTTTTATCTGTCTTAGTTTTGATTTGGGGCGCGGTTCTTGTTATGTGGCTGTTTGATATTATTAATATCATTTTTGACAAGTACAAAATGCCAGTAAGTGTAGAGATGGGATAATTGAAAAAAGAGAAAGTTCATTGAAGAAGACAAAAATTTATTATTAATATCATTTTTGACAAATTCAAAATACCGGTAAGTGTAGAGATAGAATGATTGAAAAAAAGAGAAGGTTCATTGAAGAAGACAAAAAATTTATTATTAATATCATTTTTGACAAGTACAAAATGCCAGTAAGTGTAGAGATAGAATAAATAAAAAATGAAAATAATAAACAAAATAATTAATAAAAAATAAAAAACATATAAAAAATAATAAAAATTGCGTTAAAATTATAAAAATAATTAATTTTTATGAAATTTTAGTGATTTTGATTGATGTTTAATTAAAAATAAATAAAAAATGTTTTAATTTAATTAAAGACATATTTATTATAGGATTTAATTAATTTTAAATGAGATATTTGAAAATTATTAAGGAGATTTATGCAACAAGATTTAAAAGGTGAAAATGGTACGTCGGTTTCTAATATAAATAAAACGGTTGTTGTAGGGTTGTCTGGCGGTGTAGATAGTTCGGTGGCTGCTTATTTATTAAAAAAACAAGGTTACAATGTTATTGGTTTATTTATGTTGAATTGGGAAGAAACTGACCCTAATGGAAATTGCACAGCGGAACAAGATTTTGAGGATGTTAAAAGGGTTGCAAATAAAATCGGTATACCTTATTACACTGTTAATTATGCAAAAGAGTATAAAGAAAGGGTGTTCAGTTATTTTTTGGAAGAGTATGAAAAGGGATACACACCTAACCCTGATGTAATGTGCAATAAGGAAATCAAGTTTGGACCATTTTTAAAACATGCTATGGAATTGGGGGCGGATTATATTGCCACAGGGCACTATTGCAAACGTGTGGATAAAGACGGTAAAGTTTACTTATATAAGTCGCATGATAAAAACAAGGATCAAACATATTTCCTTAATCAATTAAACCAAAGCCAACTTAAAAAGACATTGTTCCCACTGGCAGACATTGATAAAACTGAAGTAAGGCAAATAGCAAAAGAATTGGGTTTAAGTACCGCTGAAAAGAAGGATAGCACTGGGATTTGCTTTATCGGCGAGCGCAACTTTAGGCAGTTTTTGAAAACATTTTTGCCAGCTCAACCAGGTGATATTCGTGACCTAGATGGCAACCTTGTTGGGAAACATGATGGCGTGATGTACTATACAATTGGGCAACGTAGAGGCTTAAATATTGGTGGCAAAAACGGCTATGAAGCCGACAGGTGGTTTGTTGTTAAAAAAGATGTTAAAACAAACACTTTGTTTGTGCATTGTGGTGAGTGTGATGAAATGTATAGTTCAGGTTGCATTGTTACTGATTTTAATTGGATTGCTGACATGCCAAATAAAGATTTTGATTGTTTTGTAAAACTTAGATATCGTCAGCCAGACCAAGCAACAAAGGTTGAAATTGTTGATGAACATACAATCAAACTGTTATTTGCTGAACGTCAGCGTGCAGTTACCATTGGGCAATTTGCTGTTTTGTACGACGAAAATGGAATGTGCTACGGCGGGGGAAGAATTAACGAATTGATAAAATAGCATTTTAATTGATATTAAAAATGCTAATATATGATGTTTAAATTCGCATTGAAATTTGTAAAAACATCAAAATATAAATTAAAACATTGATAGAAAAATAAAATTTTAGTGAAAATTTTAAAAAAAATTAAAAAATATATGAAAAAACATTAAAAATTTGCATATTTTTGGTAATTTGTGTGAATTTTTAATTTTTTTTGTGACATTTAGTGCTTGCTTATTGACTAATTTTATTAATAACAACACATGGTGCATATTGTGAAATTCTTTAAAAGCACAACGTGCAAGACCATTCACATTCGTTCAGGGTGACATACTTAGTATAATATATTTGCCCACGCTTAGGGTGATATGAAGATTTAGTTTACGTGATTTATGTGGTATTTTGCAATGATGACTTTGACTTAATGTTAAACACATATTTATGTGTACAGTGTGAAGAAATATTTATAAATATTTATTTGAAAAGATTTTGTAATTATTTGTAAAAAGAAAGCGAATGTGGTAAACTAAAATTAAATATTGGCGAAATTTGTTTTGCACGTGTAACCGGATTGCCTTTGATGTTTTATCTATTGCATAAATGTATTTTGAATTAGTTTCCGATGTTTTGTTATTTTGTGCATGGCATTAAAGACGGGAAGGTTATTTAAAAATTTAAATAACATTACCTAACTTGTTTGGGTGAAAAACGAGGGGGAACATGAGTTTTGGAAAGGGGAAAACAAAAACTTATATTTTGACGACAATGTTAATGATTGTTGTTTCTATTTTTGCGTTTGGGCTGATGAGTTTAAGTAAAACAAAAAATATGCCAGCGGTGTCGGCAGAAACTGAAACAATCCCCACTGCTTATTACAATTTGAATGTGGAAGATAAAAATGATACTTCATTGCAATTAAAAGTGGGGGCGCAGGAAGAAAGCAAAGTAAACTCATCTACTTTTTACAAAGATACATTGGGCTGGGTTATCAGTGTTGAACCTGGAACAACTGGTTCTGTGTGGTACCAGCCTAGGACGAATGAATACAATGGTGGTTTGCCAACATTAAGGCAGTTTGAGAAATGGAGAACAGTTGACTTTTTAGTTAAAGTATACATTGGAAGCGACACTGCAGAGAATGAAATAAAAAGCATAACCGCTGGTTATACAGATAAATTTAAAGTTTACCAAAAGGAAGTTCCTTTGTTGTTTGAGCCAACGGATTCAGAAATACAAAAGGGGTACTTTTACGGGTATGGTTTCAATCTTAATAATTCCATAATAAGAAATGGTGCTTCATTTGATTGGCTGAAGTATAAAGAATCAATTACATATGCATATGAACAAAATCCGTCAGCTAACGATGAATTTATTTGCAAAATAATTTTAAAAACCAGTAACCAGTGGCCTAAAGACTACAAAGTCAGCTATGATTTGAGAAGTGCAAATACCGGCGAATTTATAGAAACTTATAAATTTTACTGGTATGAAAAAACAAATATAATCAATTTTGATTACACCACATTAGCGGTGTGTGAACCTAGTGAAACTGACTATACCACAGATTGTGAGCTTAAATTAACAGCTACTGTAGACGGAAAAGAAACTACAATTACAAACACAATTAAAAGTGAAAATGATGGTTTCAAGTTTAAATTCGACAAGGTTATTGTGTCAATCGGTGAAAATAAAGATAATACAACGACTATTTTTGACTCAAGTGGAGAAAATTTAGGAGAATGGGGTACGGATGCCTATGGAGAAAATGCACTAGGTAGCTTAAAATGCAATAATGTGTTTGTAGTTGCATATATTTACCCGAGATACACTGTGAAATTTGAACCAACAAAATCTGGCCAGCCGTCGGTAAGTTGGTTTAAAGAAGGAACGGAATTGCCATCACCGCCTACTATCGTTGTTAACGAAAATACGCCAGTTGTTGAAGTGGCACCTTATGAGGGATACCCTAAACAATGGAAAATCAAGGGCATAGATGGTGTAACCAGCACATATTCATTTGTGATAAATGATGCTGACTGCTATGTATGTAGTGGCGTAAAATACATACTGGGTGTTTATCACAATGAAAACACTATATTGGTGGGAAGTGATGACCTTAGGCAGGATACAGACAAAGAGGCGTATAAGACAAGTATAAATAGCATTATCCAATTACAGTTTGTGCATTTGATTGATCCAGGGCCAGATCCAAACCCAAATCCGCCAGATCCTGATAAATTACTGCCGGATTTACATTTTAGAATAAAGGGTATTCAGCCTGAGACTGTTCAACCAGACGGAAGGACTATTCTTGGTGCAGACTGGAAAGAAACTTCAACTGCTGGAACACAAGTATGGGAAGCCTTTGATTACTATGTTGGGCTAGGCACAAAAATAAAGAATGAAGGCAATTATGTGAGTACTCAATCGGCACAATTTCAATTTGGGGCATACAAAAAAGGTAATAAAATAAATTACACTGTCACGCTATCATTGTGGCAAGGGTATAGGTTAAAAAGCATAACTTTTGAAGCGGAAAATTCAAAAACGGGCATAAATTCATCGGTTGGGACTGGCACCACATTTGAGTTTGCGCGTTATGACAGCTTGACGATTACCGCTGAAATTGAGTTAATAGAATATGATTTTGCATTAGGATACACAATTAAAGATAGCGTTAAGGCAGGCAATGAAGGTGCTAGATATTCATCGGAAATTTCAAAAGACAACAAGCCTTACAGTGTAAACGGAGTTGACTATTTAGATGCTGTTAAAAACATGCTGTCAAAAATAAATGTTTTGTATTACAAGTATTTACCTAATGATGATTCAAGCCTTAAAGCCTTCTTCGGTGAAGATTACGAACCACTTGTTAAAGAAGCCGTGTTTAATGGCTGGCTGTTAGATATTGATGCTATACAAAGTTACGGATATCAGCGCCAAGACGAAACAAATAAATGGGTAATTTGGGTAAAAGACGGCAATGGTAACGACACTGCACAATCTAGATATTGGGTTGAATTTGTAACTGATGGTGGCACAACTACAACATTTAACGGAAAAACATATGTTAAGGTAACACAAGTTAGAGGTTTTGGCGGAGAAAGTGGAGATACCCCAAACAATGTGTTTGACAAGGGAAATGTCCAAGGTAAGCCAACTAATGAACCCGTAATGTTTAACATGATTGTTATCCCAAGTTGGAGCATGAAATATAATGTCGAGATAGACAATTCAAAAACAAAATGGACAGAAATTGACAAAGAAAACGACTTATATGGCATTAGTGCAAACGGCAACAAAGTTGAAGCGGATAATGGTTCAATAAAAGTTAAATTTACTTTAGATGCGACAACAACCATGGCGTTTGCGTATTCCTCAAAAGATACAGCATTCACCAAATATTCAGATTTAAAATCTAACCCAAATTTGAGTTTGACATTTATAGACAATGCAAATAGATACACCATTTACAACTATGGTTTTGATGTTGTGGGCTATACGATAAGCTTCAAATATAACAATAGGACTTATTACATCTACATTGACGGTAATGATTGGGGGAAAGAAGATTCAATTGACCAACACACTGTTAATATTACAAGCTTGTTTGGGGCTGATGGCAATCGTGTTACCATACGTAAAAGCCTTGCTTCTATGATTGAAGCAATCAACACATGGACTTTGGGCGATTATACTTTTGCTTCTACGATAATCACAATTCAACCTGTTTGGAACCCTGTGAAAATTAAGTTAACTGGGAAGTTTGAGGGTGAAGAAAAGGTTATCTCTTACATGGATACTTATAAACTTGAAGTCGGCAAACATGCGACAATTGGTAAGAGCATAGCCTACTATACGGCTGGTGAAAGCATTGTTGTTTGTGATGATGGTAATGGTGCTGGGTTGCCTTGGTTGTATACAAATATTACAACATCAAACTACAAGTACAATGTGGAAAATAAAAACATATTTGATTTTGAAAACTTGTGTTATAGTTTGGCGTTGACTGAACATGAAGTTGACAACATTTATAAAGTAAAATTGATTAACACGGACAACGCTGAACTGAGTGAAGATGGTGCTGGGACGGATTATGTAGGCGGAACAATCGCAAACAGCCCAGATGTATATTATTACACCGAATGGGTAACTTGTAAGTATTCTGATCAAGACGAAAATAAGATTGATCTTTACAAAAATAAGCCAACTGAAAATTATGCTAATATATTTGGTGCTCAAGTTAGCAAATATAAAGTTGGCACAGTGAATTATGATTACACAACCACTGGTGAAGATGTAACAAATGCACATGATTATTATTTAAGGACGGTTTACACTAACGCCGATGGAAGCATGTTTATTTACTTGTTAAATGACCATGTTATAGGCGATTTACGTTTAGTTAAACCTTACTACAACTTGATTTCATGGCGCTACAATGGTGCTGATGGTAAGTGTAATTTCACAACAACGATTTATGATGAAAAAAGCGAAGGGCAAAAGAATGCAGTTAGTGTTGTAGACAAAATATTTGCATGCACTGCTGATGTTTGGACATTAAATTGTGATGAAGAAACCGTGACGTTTGGTAACCTTAACCTTTCCCCGATTTTCTACCGCGAACAATATAACCTTGATGTAAATACAATTGTTGAAGGTCTGCAAGGCTTTTATGGGTATGTTCAACTTGAACTTGTCGATAATGGCAACGCAGAAAACAATGCGTCATATATAATCAAGTTTAACGACGCTGGCGGTTTTGACATGTATAAGTACATCGGTAAAGACGCACAAAACACAGCGGGCAGTGATGTTTCAAAACTTAGCAGTTCTGGTTGGGTATTAGCACATGGTGAAAAATCAATTGTCATTTACCCTGGCTGTGAAATTAGGGTAAATGTTTATGACCAAAGCAAAGTTACCGACATGGGCAAAACAAACGATTACTACGACGATATGATAGGTTATCGTTTTGCTGGCGTGCTTGGCGTTCAAATGAATAATGGTAAAGGTACAATCACGAAAGAAAAGGCAGACAGTTTATCATATGCGTTCACATTGCATACAAACGACACAACAATCAGTGATGGCTTGCAGACAATACTATTTAAGGCTAAGTATGAAGACGGAACAGATGTTGAACTTATTAAGTTGCACGATAACGATGAAATAAGTGCGAATGTGACTTTTGAACCAATTAATTACAGCACAACAGTTGAAATGCGTGATGAATTGGTTAAGCAGGTTACAAATTCTGGCAACATTATAATTACAAACAACCTTACAAATGCTAATGGCACATATAAAACCTATAACTTAAATTTAAAGCGTGGAAGCAGATTTTCAATTTATTACCACGCATTTGCTGGTTTCGGTCTTCAAACACCAGCCTTTTCATTGAACGAATACACTGGTACAATATTAAAAACCAAAACAGAACTTTCAAGTTTAGATATGGACGGAACACCGGCTTTGGTGGGCAATGACCAAACATACATTTTAAACATGAGTGGTGCTTGGCTTAGGAATTTCTATTATCGCGAAAATACATCATACAGTGCGGATAAAAATCAGGGTTTGGGCAACTTAACAATCAATGTTGAATACATTACATTCAGTGTGAAATATGTTGTTTATGAAACTGACGACTATACAACACCAATTTCAAATGGTGAAGTTAGGTCTAACTGGACGCTTCCTGATGTCTTGAATTGGACAATGCCTTACAATGCGTTGAATGACTCTACCGGTGCGTTTGTTACCAACTACATGCTTATAAATGAAAATAAATATGCGATATTAAATGCTTGGGGCTATCAACCAAGGGCGATAACTGAATACTCATTATTAAGGCAACAATACAACTTTGCATTAACTGAAAAACCTGTGTATAGCAAGGCTATTGATACAGACACACTTTACCGTATGGTGGAAACCAGTGCGGGTGTGATTGTGCCAGAAGATAAGCGCACATTCACAATTGTGGTCGAAGTTAGCCCTATTTATGAAATAACAATGCAGATTGAGCCGGGCAAATTGATGGGTGCGGTTCCGGAAGACCAACCAAACGATACAAATTGCACAGAACGTAGCATGACAATCTCAAATGGTGTGAATAACAACAATTCAAGGACTTTGACAGTTGAATCAGTTGGCGGTGTCAGCACAATTTACACACATAAAAAACTTAGTAACTCTGTAAGTGCAGAATGGAACAATAAATATTATACTTCCGTTTCATTTACATCTAATTTAGGTGAGGAAATTTCGTCATCATTCACCGTTAATGGCGATTGCACAATTTATGCAAACTTCATTCCAACAACTTTGCCTTTTGGTGTAAATTACTATTATCAAAACGAAGGTAAATACATAACTGAAGAACAATTGCAAGAGTATGTTACTAACTTGCAAATTAAAATTGCGCGTGGGGAACTTTGTGGAATTACAAACAATGCCGACGGCTCACATGTTGTTGCAAACGACACAATCACATTGTCTTATACATTGAACAATTTGTATCATTTAGAAGTGCTTGTTAATGGTGCTGGCGGGCGCATGAATTCTAGTAACCAAATTAAAGTTTCCACAGCGGATTATGAGGCAAGCGAAGTTTTGTTAACACTTGTGATTAGTGACCGCAAAAAGGGTCAAATCAACCTTGTTGTTTCGCCAGACAATTCAAATGGCGCGGTTTTCCATAATGAAGATTTACAAGCAATGGAAAACTTTGCAAGTTTGTATATAAGTGGCACAGACAAAGGCAAACAAGGCAGTTTCTTGGAAGGCTTGAAAGTGGAAATCAGGCTTGGCACCATTCCAAACGGATACCGCTTTGTCGGTGTTAAACAGAATTATGGCAACATTAACACCGCATGGAAACCAGTGGGCAATACAATAACCATTACAAACGGTAATTGCCCAGACGGCCTTACAAACGACGAATTTATCAATTCAATTTCAGGCACATATTACGTGCTGTTCCAAAAGGTGCTTATTAACACAAAAATGGAACTTGTAACCGACAATTTGGATAACTACACCTATTCAATCAACGGTAATCAAGCAGTTAAAATAGATGTCGGCAATTTGGTTTTGTCCGCTGGCAGTTGCTCAATTAACGACACAATAACTTTGGTGCGTAAATCTGACCTTGCAAACGAAGCCTTAATTAAATTCTATTATGTAAATAATGGGGTGGAAAAAGAAATTGGAACAACAAGCCCAGCGACGCTTAAAATTGACACGGCTTTGATTTCATCACTTGCTGGTAACTATAATGATAATAATAAAACTATTACTTTAAAGATTAGGAATATAAGGAAATATAATATAACCTTTACAGTTAGCGAAGGCGCCGAGTATTTGAACGAGATTTCGGTGGATGACACAAAACTGGACGGCAACACAACTTTTGTTAGTCAATATATAAATGCCAACAGCACAGCAAACATTAAAATCAGTTCAATATTGAAAGAGAAGTTCACAATCGCAATTTCAGGTGGCGCAACAGCAACCAGCGATGAAATTGACACAACAGTCACAATGAACAATAACCTAGTTATCGATGTGAAGATAACTAAAAACACATTTGCATTGTCGACAAGCGAAAACTTGTATGCCGACATTATGGAATTGAACAATAAAAATCCACATCAACTTACAGGCAATGATGTTGTGAATAAAAATGCTGGCAAAAACTATTCTTATAACACCGAAGTTAAATTAGATTTCTTAACCAACGCAACAACCGAAGGCGAAAAAGTTCAACTCACCGAATTGCACTTCGTTGACGAATTGCTAACATTCACATTTAACATGAATTGGAATGGAGATTTAACAGACACTGTTAAGGTGGCGGATAAAGACGGCAACGCTTTGTTAAATGTTGATGTTTCTAAGGTTGGCAATGCTATTCAAATTACATATACCTTAGATGGACAAGTGTATGTTTATAAAATTCAACAAACAAGTTCAGGTGCACAACTCTCGTTTATGGGGCAAGGCGATGCAGAGTTGAATTTGACATACACCGCAATTAAACTCATTGAAAACACAACAATTTAATTTGTTTTAATTTGTTTGATTAGTTAAGCCTACAATATGTTTTACAAAGTGAAACATTTTCCTTAAATATATTTGTAGAAAATTTAACATTTAAAAAGATACGCTTTTGTTCAAGCGTATCTTTTTGTTTAACCATTTGTCATTTCGAGCGGGTTATTAATAAGTATGATTTTTGTTTGGGCAACATGTTTTAACTATGTGTCATTCTGAGCGAAGCGAAGAATCTTGCAAGGCTTGCCTTGCTTTTGAGAAAATGATTTTTAAAAGTGCTACGCACAAGACCCTTCGTTTACACTCAGGGTGACTTGAAGAAAGCTCAGGTTGAAATGTTATGTTAAGGGTGACATACGGTAGAATAAAAAATGTCATTCTGAGCGAAGTGTTAGCGAAGCGAAGAATCTTGCAAGGCTTGCCTTGCTTTTGAGAATTAATCTTTAAAAGTGCTACGCACAAGACCCTTCGTTTACACTCAGGGTGACATACTTAATAAAGTATATTTGCTTATGCTAAGTATAGTAAACATATAAACACAAACATACTTAGGGTGACAAATCAATATGGCTTTATTCTGTTTAAGTAAACAAATTAGCACTCTAAAAATTTTGCTTTTGCTAAAATTTAAAAAATTTGTAAAAACTTGTCACTTTTTGTTTGACTATCATTTTTGTTTATTATAAAATCGTAATAACAGTGAACGATGTCGATGTAGTTTACATGTTAAAGCAAATTTTATTGTTAAGTTGGCTTAAAGTTAATTTAACATTTAAAATTTGGACGGCAAACTTAGTGTGGTGACACATTGAGATTGTAAGGGTTAGGAGCCCTACAAGTAAATTTGCAAATTTGTTTGTAGTGATACAAACTTCCCGCGCTTGAAATGTACATACTAGGCACGGGGAACAAGGTTTTCAAATTGCTTTAAAATGTTTAACTTGCGTTTTCGCAAGGTTCGGCATCGCAAAGCATTTAGGGAACACTTTTGGCATCAGCCAAAAGTTAAGTTTGGCAAACTAAAAATGCTATATCTCAAATTGCAAAATTTAAAGTCGAAGTTAAATTTGCAGTTTGGTTACATGGGCAAAAGCCCAACAAAACCTTTGGCAAAGCCAAAGGTAAACAATCTTTGGCAGAAAGCCAAAGAAATTTAAAAGGGGAAAATAAAATGACAAAAATGAAATCTAAAAAGATGGCTAAGTCAACATTTGCAATCATTATAATGGGAATTGTGATGGTTGCTATGCTCGCCTTCGGCGGTACTTTCGCGTACTTTACATCTACAGCTGGTACAAAAACAGCAACCGCTACTACAGGTACTGTTAAATTGACAGCAACTGGCACTGTTAAGGAAATCACTGGTTTCTTAATGCCTCAAGATGTATTATGTGATGCTGTTACAGTTACAACAGCAGGTTCTACAGTTGATACTTATGTTATCGTAGAATTTAGTCTTAGTGCTGGTACAACTTCTCTTACTGTTGAATTAAAATCAACAGCTGATGGCAAATGGGTAAAATATGGTGAAACAGATTACTATATTTGGAGTGATGCAACAACATCAACTCCTAAAGCCGTAGCTAAAGACACAACTTTAAGCGTTGTAGATCAAGTTAAATTTGACTCAAATTCAGATTGGAATACATCTGTAGAAGACAGCACAAAGCCTGTTGACATGGGAGCTGAAGTTTCATTAAAACTTGGTTCAAAGTCTGTACAAGTTAAAAATGTTGAAGCAGACGCTAAAACAATTTTGACTGCTGCTGGCTACACTGTTGCTTAGTAATTTTCAAAAAGATACACATCAGTGTATCTTTTTATATGCAGTAAGTTGCGAAAGTCCGCCTACAATTTCCGTACTTAAAAATTAATCTCAATGATAATGGGAATTGTGATGGTTGCTATGCTCGCCTTCGGCGGTACTTTCGCGTACTTTACTGCTAACGCAGGTAACAAATCTGGTTCTATCAAAACAGGTACAATCAAATTAACATCTGAAGCAACAGCCATTACTTTAACAGGTAACACATCTGCTTTGTTACCAGGTGAATCAGTTTCTTCAAGTGTTACTTACAAAGATGAATCTGACCGTGGTACATATGTATTCTTCAAAATTGATACTACATCATTACCAGCAGATCAATTTGAATTGACTGAAGTTAAAATCGGTAGTGAAACATTAACAAAGTCAACTGAAACAGATTACACTGATGTTTATGTTTACGAAAACAGTCAAGCAAATACAGGTGCAGACAAAGAAACAAGGTCTGACGTTGTTAAGTCTGCAGAATTAGTTGTTTCATTCAAAGTAACATTTAAGGCTGAAACTCCTAATGGAACAGATGATGCTAACATGGGCAAAACTTACACTGTAACAATTTCATCATGTTCAGTTCAACATGCTGAATTAACAGTTGCTCAAGCTCTTGCAGCTTCTGCATTCAAAGCTTAATTAAATTTTATTAAAAAACCGACATTAGTCGGTTTTTTTCTTTTGTTTTTTTGGGGCGCGTAATTTTTGGAAACAAAAATTAAAAAGGTAAATTGAAAAAAGAAAATTATTATTAATAGGCTAGCTTTTACATATATATTAATATAAAGAACAGCAAATCAATTTGCTGTTCTAATAATTAATATATTATATAAGTAAGTTAAAATTTTATTTTCATTTTCTTAAAAGCAAGAAAAAACACGCTAACGCGTGTTTTTTAATTTAATTAAGCAAATAAAAGTTTTAATTGGTCAACAGCATCGGTTACGTGAGCAGCTTGAACACCTCTAGCTGAGATGGTAACTGTTACAGTAGCATTCATTAATTTGCTTTCTGAATTTGTTGCATTTTCTTGTTTCCAGTCATCTGCAACTGAAGTATCAATAGTTAATTGCTCTAAAACTGTTTTTGCTTCTGTCATAGCAACTGGAGTAGTTGCGTTTGAACCCCAGAAATAAACACCTTCTTTGCCGTCTAATTTATACCAACCTTCACCAGAAGTTGCTGCGGTAAAGCCAAGTTTAAGTGCTGCGGTAACATCTGTTTTTTCTGCATTGTCAGCTTCAGCTTTAATTGTTACTTTTACGGCAACAAATTCACCATCAGAACCTGTGTAGCTAGGTGTAACTGTAACAGCTTTTGAAATTAATGTATCACCTGGAAGAACACCATCTGCAACCAAAGCAAAGTCATCATTTGTTGATAATTTGATGTAACCAGTTTTTACAGCATCTGTTCTCTCAGTAGCAGTAGCAGTAAAGTACGCGAAAGTACCGCCGAAGGCGAGCATAGCAACCATCACAATTCCCATTATAAAAAACTAAATTTTTTGAAATGTTAATTTTCAATTAACATTATAGCGTCACAATCCGCTTTTATGTTAGTTTGCTAGGTAACCCCACGCAAACATAAACCTTTAAGCGGTTGCTCCTTAAGCCCAACAAAACCACAATGTTAAGCTTTGTTGGGGATCCCTTTTTTAAAATGTTAATTTTCAATTAACATTATAGCGTCGCAATCTACGCTGTGTAATCGTTTTGCTTTTAAGGTATTAATCTTCAAAAGCACTTACATGTCATTCTGAGCGAGCGTTAGCAACACGAAGAACCTGAATGATTTTGGTAAAAATCTTCAGATTCTAGCGGAGCGAAGAATCTTGCAAGGCTTGCCTTGCTTTTAAGAAAATATTCTTTAAAAGTGCTACGCACAAGACCCTTCGCTATGCTCAGGGTGACATGAATTTATAACTATATTTAGGGTGGCGTGTGGTTGATTTTGCAGGTGGGTTAAACTTCGATTATTTTTAGGTCGTGTGCGTCTTGGTAAACTATGTGGTAGCCGTCGGAAAGTGGGTCTTCTGGGTCAAGTGGGAGCCACTGGTGGTGTTCGCCTAGTTCTTCGGGAATGGGTGCGTTGTAGTTTGCAGGGACGGCGTAACAAATATATTTAAGGTTATCCGCTTCGTAAATTGCGCCTAGGCAGTAAGTGGAGTTGTTTTCAGAGATTGTTACAAAGCGTGAATTGGCAATGCGTGTGTTGAGTTCGGTGCATTCTGGGAAGGTTTTAAAGATATAGTCAAACTGTGGCACAAGGCTTTCAATGATTGTTTGGTTGGGGCTAGGTTTTGTGTCATTTTGGGCTGTGGTGTTAGGGGTGCTTTGCTTGCAAGTTTGGTTTGATGTGGCAGGTTGGGGCGCGGGTTCTGCCATTTGCTCGTTTGTGTTTAAAGCTGTGTTTTGTGGCTGTATTGGGTTTTGAGTATAGAAAAATTCCTTATACTTACATTTTGCACAAAGGTTACAGTTTTCGTTTTGTTGGGTTGGGGTTGAAGGCTCGCGCGCGGGGGCAGGTTGGGGGTCAAGGCAAGCTGTTTCGCGGGCGGTGGGCTCGGCATCTGGCACAATTGGGTTGGGGCTGAAAGTTTTGTTTAAGTTATTGGTTATCACCGATGTGTCGTCGAAATAAAAGCCGGCATATGTTCCGCCTGCAAGCAGTGGCTGGTTGTTGTTTGCGGTGTCCACAATGGCGCAATAAAAATCGGTGTTTATGTCAAAATCGCCCACAAGTGAGCTTGTGTATGCGCCGTCTTTAAACAGCAAGTTGCTTGAATAAACTTGTGATTGATGATAAACGCCCAGTTTTGCAAAAGCGTCTAGTTTTGGGCAATTATAAAGGCGCAATTTTGCTGAAAGAAGGTCGTTATCAAATGACAAAGTGAGTATCCCCCTGCCGGAACTGTTTGGCAGTTGAGATTGTAAAATTAAAGTTTTGCTTTTCATATTTTAATTATACAAATGGAAAATTTAAGATATGACAAGAAAAATGTAGATATTAGATAAAATATAAAACAAAAGCACTTATTTTACCGCAATTAAAAACCTTAAAGTCAAGTTAAACTAACATAAACATTTTAATTGACAACAAAATGTTTGTGTGTTAATATTAATTCAGCGCAAAAATTAGCACATTATTTAAGTTAATTTAGTTGTGTAAGCGGTTTTCGTTTGCATTGTGGTTAATTGTTGTGCATTTTGGCAATTATTTTTAACGAGGAAGTATGAAAAAGTTTTCTAAATTTATAATTTGTTTATTGCTTTGTGTGTTTGCATTCGGTGTTATTGGGTGCAAAAAGAAAGATAATGGGTTCCACCCAGCAACTGAAGAAACAGTTATTGGCAATGGTGGCATGGTTGTAAGGAAAGGTGATTATGTTTACTTTGCAAACGGTTTCCAAAAGGTTAGCAGTTTGACAGACGACCAACGCAATTCAAGTTTCACAAAAGGTGGCTTATATGTTGCTAAACTTGATAGCCAAGGCAATTTTGTCCGCAATGATGATGGCGACTTAGACGGCAACTATTACCGTCAAGTAAGCACAAAACTTGCAGGCTTTGATGCGACTGACCTTTATATTTTTGGTGATTATATTTATTTTGTTAGCCCAAGCAATGAAAATGAATCTGGTAAAATCGGCAAAACTGAATGGGCAAAAGAAAGGGCAGTGTTCTATCGTGTTAAACTCAGCAATTTCGATAAGCCGGAAGAAATTTATCAAGCAAATGTTAAACATGAAAATTTAAGTTATCAATATTATTTTGCAAACGGTAAGCCATACCTTTTGGTTAACGAAAAAGGTGATGATTTAAACGGTAACGGCAAAACAGATATGCTTTACCGCGTTGATGTTGAAGCAAAAAAGAAAAAAGATAAAGTGCAAGAAGTTGCAAGCAATGTGTCAAGCATTGTGTTTGGTTATGACAGTGCAGATAATGCAAGCAACCGCATATATTTTGTTGAAAAGAAAGATGGTAAGTATAGTTTAATCCGCTACAATGTGGCAGATAACAGCAGGACAGCTGACACTGTTATGAAAAACAGTTCTGGCGACATTACTGTTAAGTTTGTGGCAGAAAATTATGTGTATGTAACAAAAACTGAAAATGGTTCGACTTTCCTTTATGGTGCTACAATTGGTGGACAATTTGAACGTATGTTTGACACTTCAGTTGTAGACGACATTTTCCTTTTGCCAGAAGGTAATAGGGTAATGGCAACAAAGGGCAATAGTTTCTTGTTTGTTAAAAAAGGTTCTAGTTTGCTTGGCAATAAGTTGGAAGACAATGCAGGTGAATCAAGTGTAACAAAGATTAATGTTATCGGTTTTGTGAATGGTTGTGTTGTTTACTATGACAACAACAATCAACTTAAAACAGTTAGTTACAGCAACTGGTTGAATGAATCAATTGCTTCTGCTGAACCTGTTGTTATAGGTAAAATTGAATTCAATGCTGACTTTATTGACTTAAATGGTGGCGATTTATATTACTGTACAGGTGAAAACAATGGCTACCTTTACCGCATTAATGTTACAAACAATCACGGTGAAGAAGGCGAAATGGTTGGTGTATATTTAGACGGTGAAAAACCAACTACCGATGAAGAATAATTCATTTAAAATTTCGGCATAAATTAATTTGTGATAGAATTACGTTATCTAAATTTAAACATAAAAAGCACTGCTGGTTAGCAGTGCTTTTTCATTGTGAAGAATGATAAAATTTTTAGTTGATGAAAATTTTTCGTATTATAATATTTCGGTTTGCTCGTGCAAAGTTAATGTGTTTTTCATAAGCTCAGCAATTGTCATTGGGCCAACGCCACCTGGCACTGGTGTAATGTAAGATGCGACATCTTTAACATTTTCAAAATCAACATCGCCAACCAAACCGGTTTGAAGACGATTTATACCGACATCTATAACCACGGCGTCAGGTTTCACCATTTCTTTGGTTACAAAATTTGGTTTACCGATTGCGACAACCAAAATGTCCGCTTGGCGAGTAGTTTCTGCCAAATTTTCAGTTTTTGAATGACAAACTGTAACGGTTGCGTTGCGTTGTTCAAGCAGATTCGCAACTGATTTACCAACCAACAAACTGCGCCCTACAACCACTGCGCGCTTGCCTTGAATTGGTAAGTTGTAATTGTCCAATAAATCAATTATACCTGTTGCGGTGCATGGTGCGATCAAATGTTTGCCAGCAAAAAGGCGACCTAAATTTAAGTCGGTTAAACTGTCTACATCTTTGTTTGGTGAGATTAAGTTTATAAGCGCATTTTCATCTAAATGTTTTGGTAAAGGCAATTGCAAAAGTATACCTGAAATGTTTTTATCACTGTTGAGTGCGGTTATCACATCTGCGACCTGTTTCTGTGTTGCGTCTGCTGGCAGTGTTTTTAAAACTGAGTTAAAACCAACCATTTTGCACGCCTTTTCTTTGTTGGCAACATAAACTTTGCTTGCAGGGTCATCGCCAACCAAAACACAAGCGAGTGTAGGAAGTTTTTTGCCAGTTTTTATGTAATTTTCTTCAACTTTTTGGGCTATCATTTGTTTAATAAGCGTAGCCACTTCTTTTCCATTAATTATGTTCATGTTTAAATCATAAAACATGATAAAATTTTAGTCAATCTCATTTCAAATTCTAAACATACATAAAATTTATGCGTGGCATAAAAAACACTTGTGCTTTGATTGTTTTAAAATAAACATTAAAATAAACATAAGTAAATATAAGCTATTTTATTGAATACGCTAAATTTTATTTAAACTTGAAAACAGGCATGAAAGTATTGTGTAATTTTGCGGTCTTGCTGTCTTAAATTCGAACAAACTTAAAAAAAACAGGTATTGGTGCAAACAAAAAAGGCATTTTTTGCCTTTTGTTTATTGTTTGTTAATTATTTCTTTTTCTTGCTTAAAAGTTTATCACGCTTTAATTTTTCGCGCTCTTGTGCAAGTTTATTTAACTGTTCTTGCTTCTTTTGTGTCATTGTGCGACATATCATAATTTTTGTGTCGCTTGTAGGTTCAAGTTCTTTACAATAGCGCGTCAGTTTGCTGATTAAGTCGTCTAAATATTGGTCGGTTGTTTCATTGCTGTGCTGGTAAATTGTTAATATGTTGCCGACTGTTGAAATTTTTGTGAAATGGTTTGTATAAATATCCTTATCGAAAGAATATGTGATTTTAAAACCTATGCCGTTCGTGCTACGATATTCTTCACTTACAGTTTTAATTGAGTATGCTGGTTGCAATTTTTGCATCAAAAATTCAGGGTCAAAATTCACGCCGGAAATGAACATGTTTTTAAAATTTTCAATTAAAAATTCTTTATGCTTCATTAAATGGTCGTGTGCTTTTATTTGTTTGCTGAAATGTTTGTAAGTGGAGCGAAGGGTGAACCTGCTGGTTGAACTTATCTTTTCAGTTGCCATGTTCAATTCGCAAAAATTTCCGATTACAGTTTTAAATAAAACAATGTTTGATTTAAGCAATGCAAAATCAGGTGTGTCGTAATAGATAAAAAGTTTGTTTATTTTATCTTCAAAGTGCATTGCGTATTTCTCAAAAAACGCGTTCAGTTCCAAAACAGCGGATTTGGTTTTTTCACTGAACATAATAAACCTTCGTTTTTGACGAATTATATCTAAACTTCTCATTTACCCCTTCTTATACTTTTAGTTTAGTTAAATTGCAAAAAAAAATCAAGAAAATGTGGTATTTTTTTATGCTTTCTGCTATAATTTGCGTATGATTAAAGAAAAATTCACAAAAACACCAAAAGATGTAGCACAGATTAACCTTCCTGTTGAGTTTTTAGAACGAATGAAAACAATACTGGGCGCTGAATTTGACGATTTTCTACAAGCTTTAAACCAACCAAAACAGTCCGGTTTGTTTGTAAATGAAAAAATTGACATTGAGCATTTTAAACAAATTGTAGATTTCGATATAAGCCCGATAACATATGAAAGTAAAGGTTTTTATGTTTGTGGAAAATTGGGCAAGCACCCACTTCATCATGCTGGGGCTTTTTATATGCAAGAGCCTAGTGCAATGTTTACTGTCAATGCGTTAGCATTTAAGGGCAATGAAAAGGTGTTGGATTTGTGTGCTGCTCCTGGCGGAAAGTCAATTCAGATTGCAAACAGAATACCAAATGGTGTGCTTGTAAGCAATGAAATTAATTCGGCACGCTGTGCGGTCTTGTTTTCTAATATAGAAAGGATGGGGCTTAAAAATGTTGTTGTTGCAAACGACACGCCATCTAATATTGCAAATGCGTATGCTAACAGTTTTGATGTGGTGTTGGTTGACGCTCCTTGCAGTGGTGAAGGCATGTTTAGGCGTGGCGAAGCGGTTGTTAATGAATGGAACCCTAATTTGCCAAAAATGTGCGCGGAAAGGCAGTTGGAAATTTCAAATAATGCGGACAGGGCATTGAAACAAAATGGTTTTTTAATTTACTCTACATGCACGTATTCTTATGAAGAAAATGAAGGTGTGGTTTCTAAGTTTTTACAAACACATGATTATAAATTGATAAACATAGACGCAAATTTTTCACGCGGTATTAACATGCCAGAAGTTGTTAGGTTGTATCCACACAAAGTAAAAGGTGAAGGACAATTTGTTGCAGTGTTACAAAAGTTAAATGAAAATGAAGATTTGCCAAAATCAAATTTAAAATTGCAGGTTTGCTCTCAGGCTCAAAAGTTTGTGTGTGATAATTTAACAACACAAATCAATTGCTTTGAGTACGGCGATTTTGCATATGCGGTTTTAAATGAAAATATATTAAAAAAAGGTGTAAATTATTATTCAATCGGTGTACGGGTTGGCAGTGTAAAAGATAAACGATTTGAACCATCTCATAACCTATTCACCGCATTTGGGAAATGTTTTAAATTGCAACTCGATTTTCCTTACACCGCAAAGCAAGTTCAAGCATACTTAAAAGGTGAAACAATCGACGCAAATTTTTTAGATGGATATGGTGCTTTTATGGTGTCGGGTTGCCCTGTTGGTGGGTTTAAAATTGCCAACGGAAAGTTTAAAAATCACTATCCAAAAGGGCTTAGAAATTTTAATTAAATTAAGAAAATTACTAAGTAATTTTAAAAATTTATTAAAAAATGGCACTATTTTACATAAAATTTGCCTAAAACTGCTTAAAAATTAAAATTTTTTAAAATTTTTTCACAAAAGGTATTGAAAATTAAAACATTATGAGATATAATAAGGCAAACACTTGAAAAGGAGATTTTTGTTTATGGAATGGCAAGCATTCGTTGGAATTTTAGCAATTATTGGTATCGTCATTGTTGTTGGTGGCTTGATAGCATTTTTGGGGCATATCATAATCGGTGCTTTTGATAATGAAGAACGTTCAACTTCACAATCAAATCAGCCTGAGGTTATGGATTATACTCAATATAAACAACAACAGTTGTTAGCAGAGAACACAAAACAACAAGATTACAATTTTGAACAAATCAACACAGCTAAGGCAGACAAAGAGAAAGAACTTGCACAAGATAGCAAAGATGAAGATTTATTTAAACTTGTTGAAGATAATGATGCTGACCTTGAAGAAATTGAAAATAGGTTGAAATCTGAAAATGAAGCAAAACAAGATGATGCATCTGCAAACGATGTTAAAACATTGGAAGATGCACCTATGATTGTTGGCGAAGGTGAAGAAAAAGAAGAAAATCAAACCGAAGATGATGACTTCGACATTGAAAGTTTGATTGACGAAATTAACAATGAAGTTGTTGATGAAGAAAAAGAAAAGGTTGAAGAAGCTGGGGAAGAAGAAAACCCAATTTTAGCAAATTACAGCATAGACAAAGTTTTAAATGGAACTGATGAAACAGAAGCAGATTTAGAAGAAACAGAACAACCAGAACAAGTTGAACAAGTAACTGAAACTGCTGAAGCAACCGAAGAAGCTTCAACAGAAGAAACCGATGAAGTAACAACGGAAGAAACTCCGGTTGAAACAGAAGAAGTTGAACAAGAAGCTGATGAAACTGAAACACCGACAGAAGAAGTTGTAGAAGAAACAACTGCACCTGTTGAAGACAAAACAGAACAAACAAGCAAAGAACTTGAAGATGCAAACAAAAGAATTGCTGAACTTACATCTCAACTTGAAAGTTTAAACAAACAATTAACTGAAAAACAAAATGTTGTTACAACTGAAGTTGTTATTGACATGACTGAAGAAGAATGTTTGAACAGAATTGCTGTTTTGGAAGAACGTCTTAAAAATGCTAAGAAAGATTACAAAACAAACATGAAAGAATATCGTCCTTTGAAGAAAGTTATGAACGACCTTGAAAGGTATCAAACAAAACTTCGTAGGAAAGAAGCGATTGTTGCTAAGAAAAAGGTTGCTTTATACGGTGTTAATAACTATGTTGACATTGATAAAGAAAAGGCTGAAAAACTTGCAAATGAACTTGAATTGTTGGACGGTTTAAGGTTAAGTGTTAACCATTGTGAAGATGTTATCAATGCTAATAAAGATAGGTTCCCAATTTTGGAACACACTAACAATATTTTGGAAGAACAAATTTCACAATTGGAATCAGATTTGGAACTTGCAAATGTAACACTTCAAAAAATTCGTGAACGTCAAGGTAATGGTGAACAAGGTTCAAACGAAGGCGAAAGCAACGAATAATTAAAAAATTAATAATATTAGTGAAAAAACACTTTAAAATACATAAAAAATCCCACATTGTTGGGATTTTTTTGTAAACTTAACAAAAATTTAATTAATGGTTTTAAATAGTTTAAACATAAGAATTAATATGTAATAATAGAATTAAAACAATTTATGTATTTAATAAATAGATGCAATTTTTAAGTATATATGTGAAATTTTACCAATTGGCTTTGAAAATTTAAGCAGTTTATTGTATAATGTATAACATAAAGGTGAGATTATTGTGCATAATAAACTTATGGGATTATTATCAAAAACGGGCTTAAAACGCATGAATGTGTTTCATAAGAAATACAAAATTGGTTTATGTTTGAGCGGTGGTGGGACACGTGGTTTTGCTCATCTCGGTGCGTTTAAAGCTTTTGAAGAATATGGTATTAAATTTGATGCAGTTGCAGGTGCAAGTGCGGGTAGCCTTTTTGGTGCGTTGTACGCAAGTGGGTTGACATATGAACAAATTTATGCCATGTCAAATCAAGTTAAAGAAAGTGATTTTATAAAACAAAGGTTTGGCATTTTGCCGTCAAGCATGGACAATTTGGCTTTAACACTTGACCGAGCTTTACCAATTAAACGAATTGAACAACTCAAAATGAAATATTATGCCGTCGCTGTTGATTTAAAGACGGGCAAGCAACAAGTGTTTGATTCTGGGAAACTTACAAGCATTATCACTGGCAGTTGTGCAATTCCTGGCGTGTTTTTACCTGTTAATTACAGGGGAATGACGCTGATTGATGGCGGTGTTAGAAACAATGTTCCTTCTGACGTTCTTTATAAAAATGGTTGCGATTTTGTTATTACAATCGACTGCAATTCAACACGTGGCGGTGGCACAGAAAGCACAAAAATGTGGACGCAATTTGTTACTAGCATTGGCATTATGATGGTCAATAATTCAAAGCAAGGTCTTATGTGGAGTGACCTTGTAATTGCGCCAGATATGGCTAGGTTTAATTCGCTTAAACTTGAACACAAAGACGATATGATAAAGGCCGGTTACGACGCCGTTGTTAAGGCCCTGCCAGAAATTGAAAAAATATTTTTAGGTAAGCACAAAAGAAAATGGATAGACAAACGCAAACAACAAATTTGGTAAAAAATTCTAAAAATAATAAAAATGATAGCAAAAAGCGTAAAATTTTTGCTATTTTTATATCAATTTTAATAATTAGCTTACTTTGCGCGTTTTATAACCTAATTAACCCTGCAATTATTGGCTGGCTTGAAAACGAATTTTCAATTGTTTCAGTTAACAATAATTTACTTGTGCATTTCATTTGTGTTGGGCAGGGTGACGCAGTTGCCGTTAACTTTCCTAATTGGAAACTGGCGTTGATTGATGCGGGACCAACGGTCAAAACTGGCGATTATCTGGCATATTTGAATGAAAGAGTTGTCAACACAAAGCGCAACAAAACAATTGATTATTACATCTTAACACATGCAGATGCTGACCATATTGGCGGTGCGTTGCGCGTAATTAAAAATTATAATGTTGAAAATTTATATATGCCAAAAGTTGAAACCGACAGCCAAACATATATGAATTTGAAGACATATGTTGATGAAAACAAAATTAACGTAAAACAATATGAAGCAACAGTTTTATTAGAAGGCAATTGCGAGTTTGAAATTTTTGAATTGCTTGATTATTTAGACGCAAACAACAGTTGTCCACTTATTAAATTGACATACAATAACAAATCATTTTTGTTTACTGGTGACCTTGAAGCAAAAGCTGAAAAGGACTATGTGGAAAAGTATGGCAACAAATTAGATTGTGATGTTTTAAAGGTTGGTCATCATGGCAGTAAGTATTCAACTTGTGACGAATTTTTGGCAGTTTCAACACCTGAATATGCCGTCATTTCAAGCGGTAATATGTATGGGCACCCTAACGAAGAAACAATTGAAAGACTAAACAATGTGCATGCAAACATAGTGCGCACGGATACGGTTGGAAGTGTAATGTTTGTGTTAGGCAAAGATTATAACCTTGACATGCTAACCGGTGATTACATTATATCGGGTTTCATATTTGACTATCGAATAATAATTTTAGTGATTGATGGCTTGCTTATAATTAATATGATTATCGTATTCGTCAAAAAGGATAAAAAACATAAACACATAGAAGTTCAAGTTGAATATATTTAAATGTTAAAGTTATAAAAAAAAGAGATGTCAATTTACTTACGAAAAGTAATTGTTAACACAATTACATTTCTCGCTTACGTAAATCAAAAAAAAGAGAGATGTTGATTTACGCTCGAAAGGTAATTACTAACATAATTACATTTCTCGCTCATAAATCACATGAAAAAGAGAGATGTTGATTTACGCTCGAAATTGCAAATCTTCTAAGAATGCGAGTGTTGGACTTTCCAACTGATTGCATTCAAACTATTGCAATTTTTTTAGAGCATAGAACTATCTCTCTTATATGTAAGGGGTTGCCTTACATTCTTAATTTGTGATATGTTTAGGATTTTATGCAAGAAATTAAAAAATTTTAAAAAAATATTTAAAAACAATAAAATTTACTAAATTTGGTGGTTATTTTATGGTTTTTGTGTAAATTTTAATAGATTTTAATTTCATGTTGCTCAATTATTATAGGGTTAAATGCAACTATAGTTAAACGGGTAAGAAAAATAAGTGTAAAGTTTTTTAAACTATTAAGTCGTCTTCCTTTACGTATTCGATGCCAACAAGTTCATCAAGCCCGACACCAAAAAATTCCGCCAACACGATCAATGACGACAATGTTGGTTCCCTCAATCCATTTTCCCAAAGCGAGATTATACCTTTACTTACACCTATTTGCTTAGCAAGTTCAACTTGACCAATGCCTTTTGCTTGGCGTAATCTTTTTAAATTCTCTGCAAAATTTGATTTTAACATATGCACATTTTAACACATATTTTTAGTTTTCGCAATATTTCATAGCAAATTTTTGCATTTTATATCATTTAAGATTTCCACATAAAGCATAAAAAAATCCACAATATCTGTGGATTTTTTGTGTTGCATGTTTTGAATTTCAAGCAACTTGCACGCACCAAGCTCGGTTTAACGTTTACTGAATTGTGGAGCTTTACGTGCTTTGTGTAAACCGTATTTTTTACGTTCCTTCTTACGAGCGTCACGGGTTACGAACCCAGCTTTTTTAAGTTCTGGGCGAAGTTCTGGACGATATTCCATCAATGCACGAGTGATACCATGACGAAGTGCGCCTGCTTGACCAGCTTTACCACCGCCATAGATGTTAGCAACAATGTCAACATTGCCTTCTGTTTCAGTTAAAACCAAAGGTTGTTTAACGATTGTGATTAATGTGTCAAGATCGAAATAATCTTTCAATTGTTCACCATTAACAAGGATTGAACCTGTACCAGTTGTCAAACGAACACGAGCAACTGAACATTTCCTACGGCCTGTGCCTAAAAATTCTTGTGCCTTTGCCTTAGCTTTTGCTGGGGCTTTTTTAACTGTTTTTGTTGCTTTAACTTCTTTTTCAGCAGTGTCTGCAACTTTCTTTGTCCTAGTAGTTCTAACTTTCTTTTCTACAACTTCTTCTGCCATTAGATTTTACCTCCGTTCCAAATTTCAGGTTTTTGTGCTTGATTGTTGTGTTCAGCACCTTTATAGATGTGGCAGTGTGTTGCCATTGTGCGACCTAAACTGTTCTTTGGAAGCATGCCTTTGATAGCTCTCATCAAAGCAACATCGCTTTGTTCAGCCATCATCTTTTTGTATTGAATTAATTTCAAACCAGATTGATAGCCAGAGTAACGCTTAAAGTATTTTTGTTCTTCCTTTTTACCTGTTAAAACAAGTTTATCGCTGTTTATAATAATTACATTGTCACCGCAGTCAACATTAGGTGTGAAGGTTGCTTTGTGTTTGCCACGAAGTAGAGTAGCTGCTTCTGCTGCAACACGGCCGAGCACTTTGCCTTCTGCATCAATGATGTACCATTTCTTTTGAACGGTGGCTTTGTTTGCCATAATTGTACGCATTGTATTTCTCCTTATAAAAATTAATATTAAATTAAATTTGTGACATAACAAAACATTTTTTTAAAAACATTCTGCTGTTTGTGGCCTTATTTCGCGTTCAGGCCAATGTTAAGCGAACCCTTCCCGTGTGGCAGGAAAAATTGCACTCAACGCGCAATACTAAATAATTATAAAGGAAACAAAATAAATTGTCAATATTTTTAACAAAATTTTTACACTAAATTCAGCGGTAAATTTTTCAAATACATTTAAAAAAACTAAAGTAAAAGTTACAAAGAGTTTTAAATTTTGTTTGTGTTTATTTTGGTGGTTTGCTATAATTAGGGTGTTTGGTGTGGTTTAGGGCACATCAAGCATGTATTACAACATACTTAAAAGGATAAAAACATGGACTTAACAAAACAATTGGCATACGAATTCAATTTGAAAGAAGTGTATGCTGAAAACATTATTAACCTTATTGACGAAGGTAACACAATTCCATTCATCGCGCGTTATCGTAAAGAAGCACACGGTGCATGTGACGACCAAGTTTTGCGTGATTTTGCTGACAGGCTCAATTATTTGCGCAACTTGAACAAGGAAAAAGAAAAAGTTGAAAAAGTGATTAAAGAGCAAGAAAAGTGGACAGACGAAATTGCTTTGGCACTTGAAAATGCACTTACACTCACCGAAGTGGAAGATATTTATAGGCCTTACAAACCTAAACGCAAAACGCGTGCCACAGTGGCAATTGCAAAAGGGCTTGAACCTTTGGCAGACGCAATTCAAAAGCAAGACCTTAGTTACCCAGTTGAAGAAATTGCAAAAGAATATGTTAGCGAAGAAAAGGGTGTTAAAAACGTTGAAGAAGCCATTGCAGGTGCAAAAGATATCATTGCTGAGCGCATAAGTGACGACGCAAATTTACGTAAAACTTTGCGTGAAATTATTGCTAAAAAGGCACAAATTAAGGCTGTTTGGGACGAAGAGAAGGACACAAACAAAACTTATGAAAATTACAAAGACTTTTCAGGCGAAGTAAGCAAACTTCCAAGCCACCGCATTTTGGCACTTAACCGTGGTGAGAAGGAAGACTGCTTGAAAGTGGATATTGAAATTAATGAAAAACTAACAGTTTCCGAAATTGAAAAAGCATATAAATTGGACAATGAATTTACAAACCAAATCATGCTTGACACAATTGAAGATAGTTACGAAAGGTTGTTGTTCCCATCACTTGAAAATGAATGCAGGCGCACACTTACTGACCGTGCAAATGAACAGGCAATTAAAATGTTTGAAGTGAATTTGAAACCACTTTTGCTTCAAGCTCCTTTAAAGAATAATGTTATTATGGGTTACGACCCTGGGTACTATAACGGCTGTAAAATTGCAGTTATCGACACAAAAGGTGATGTGCTTGACACCGCAGTTGTGCACCCAACTCCACCACAAAATAGAGTTGAAGAAGCGAAGAAAAAATTAACCGACATGATTGTTAAAAATAATGTTGACATCATTGCTATTGGTAACGGCACAGCAAGCAAGGAAAGTGAAATTTTAGTGGCAGATTTAATTAAAACTTGCCCACGTAAAGTTAGTTATGCAATGGTTAACGAAGCCGGTGCGTCTGTTTATAGTGCGTCAAAATTGGCTGCAAAAGAATTCCCAGATTACGATGTGAATTTGCGTAGTGCAGTGTCAATTGCGCGCAGGTTGCAAGACCCACTTGCTGAACTTATCAAAATTGATGTTAAATCTATAGGTGTAGGGCAATATCAACACGATATGCCACAAAATCGCTTAACCGAAGTGCTTTCAAACACTGTCGAAGATTGTGTTAACAGCGTCGGCGTTGATCTTAATACCGCTTCTGTAAGTTTATTAAGTTATGTTTCTGGCATTTCAAACAGTTTGGCTGAAAATATTGTAGATTATCGTAGCCAAGTTAAACACATTAATGACCGTAACGAACTTATGAAAGTTAAAAAGATGGGTCCAAAAGCATATGAACAATGTGCAGGTTTCTTGCGCATCACTGACGGCGACAACATTTTGGATAACACTGCCGTTCACCCTGAAAGTTATGACGCAGTTGAAAAATTGTTGAAATTATTTAATTTGAGTGATGAGCAAATTAAAACAGGCGGGCTTACATTGCTTCCTAATTTAATTAATGAAAAAGGCGAGCAATCAGTTGCAGATGCAATCGGTGTTGGTGTACCAACTTTGCAAGACATTGTTAAAGAACTTTTAAAACCAGGGCGTGATATTCGTGAAGATATGCCTTTGCCAGAACTTAGAAGTGACATTCTTTCAATGGAAGACTTAAAACCAGACATGGTGCTTGATGGTGTTGTGCGCAATGTTATTGACTTTGGCGCATTTGTCGACATTGGTGTGCACCAAGATGGTTTGGTTCACATTTCTCAAATTAGCAACGCATACATTAGCCACCCAAGCGAAGTGCTTAAAGTTGGGCAAAAGGTTAAAGTTAAAGTGCTTTCAGTTGATTTGCAAAAGAAACGCATATCACTTACAATGAAAGGCATTGAATAATCTAAAACTTATTTAAAATTAGTGTGTTTTAAATTTGCTTTATGTAGGTAAAAAACGCATATAACGATATATAAAAGATAGACATAAAAAATTCACCACAACTGGTGAATTTTTTTCATACAATAAACATTAGAGTTTTGCTTTTTATGCTTAAAGGCATGCTTTAATTAATTGTTTTCGTTGCCGATTTGCCTGCTAAATGCTTGATAAATTGTATTCATAATATAATCGCATTTTGCTTCAGTTGTTGGGTTAGAACCAAGGTTTGTGTTTATTTCACTTTGTAAACTGTCGCTACCGATACAATATGCACGGAATGTTAATGTAATAGTGCAAGATTGATAATTGTTGCCTAATTCTCTGCTTAACATCAATTTACCTTCTGGAATAACATCAATCACACTGCTTTGACCTTCCACTGGTGGAGCAATAGGGTCAGCAATAATTAAATACCTAAAGTCAGTGTTATTAGTTCCATCTTTAAAGCGGAAATCTTCCCACTTCTTTTTACCGGTAGCATCTAAGTTGTCCGCAATGTCAATGACAGGGTGTTCAAAATCATAATCGGTAATTTCGCCTATAGGTTGTTTTGTCTGTTCATCATATTTAACTGCTTTAACCGAGTATACAACAACCAAATAGATGTTGGTGTTAGAAGTGTTGGTAACTGTCAATGCACTGTTTGGCAGATTTTGCCCTGGCACATAAACCGAACTTGTGTTTAACAACGTGCTTGAACCGCTTGAACCAGAACCTCCTGCGTTCATTTCAATTTTCAAGTTCGCCATTTTAATCATACCTTGCACTTGTGTGCTTTTTTGACTGTAATAGGCATAAACACCACCAAAAACGACGGTAACCAACAAAAGGATTGCCAATATAATAATGGTGATTGTTTGCCCCGATAATTTCTTTTTAGTCACTTTTTTACCCCTAAATAAAATGATTTAAAATTTATAGTAGCATTAATGCCACATCATAATTAAAACAATTGTAAAAAAAATAAAATGCAATGTCAATTGAAAAATAGTTAAAATTTAAAATTTAAAATAAAAATATTATTTAAGGCAACTTAAATTAGGCTCACTAAATTAGTGGTTTTATGGCTAAAAGTTTAAACTATTAAACTATGCAATTTGTTCAGATAAATAAGTTTTAATAATCCTTATAAATTGACAACAACTAGGTTTGGTTGTTTTGCACCAATATTTGGTTAATTTACACTTTAAAGTTTCTTCCCATTTCAAAGTGATAAGGTTACGAATGTTTCGCTCAATTGAACTGTCTTGCTTATTATATTTCTTTGCTAAACTGGGGTAAACTTGGCGTGAGAACGAATGAACACGGATTTGTTCATTAATAAGTTTTTGCATAATGTCACTCAAAAAATAAAATGCAGTGTATTTTGTTTCGATACCTAAAAATTTAAGGCGTTTATTAAAATAATAATTTTTATCAACGTTTTGATAATACGACTCTTCTCGCTTACACATAATCCCTCGCGATTAACTAAATTTTTAATATGGTTGTGAAAAATTTTTATGAAAAAAGACCATAAAAACAATTCGATTTTAAAAAAATCTGCTTTCTGTCAAACACTAATAAGTGGAAAGTTAAACCTGCAGGGCAACATAGACAATGTATAAAACGGAATGCCAACCATGAATTTGGTTGAACTGTTGGACCCAGCCTAACATGTTAAAAATTTATTGTCAAGCATTTTTGTACAAAAATATAAGTTTTGTACAAAAATATTTAAAATTGCCGAATTTTAGCAATTTTTTTGTAAATTTCTGCCATTTTGCTTGGTTAAAAAAGCGTTGCTTAGCTTTAAAACTTGTTTTTGAATTGTTGTTTTACAAAACCGCACCAGTTTATTTAGTAAATTGATGATAGACTTACTTTAATCAACTTTACATACTATTTATTAATATATTACACCAAAAATAATCATATGTTGGACAAACTTTCATAAATTAGAATATGAGTAAAATTTGGATTATTATGCTAATTTCAAGCCTGGGCATGCTGTGTTTTGTTGCGCCTTCAAGTGTTGTGGGCACAATGATGGAAGCAAGCAAAATGGGCGTTACAATGTGCATTGAATTTATCGGCATATATGCGGTTTGGATGGGTATTATGCAAGTTATGGACGACTGCAAGTTAAGCCATAAATTATCTAAAATTTTAAGTAGACCAGTGCGCCACATTTTCGGCAGAACGGACGAAGAAACGGAAAAGAACATATGCCTAAACATTGCGTCAAACATCATCGGCATTGGCAGTGCGGCAACACCATTTGGCATTAAAGCCATGCGAGGAATGGACAATGGCGACAAAAAGGCAACAAGGGCAATGATTATGTTAGTGGTTATTAATTCGACTGGCATACAACTTTTGCCAACAACCGTAATCGGCATGCGCGCAATTGCTGGCAGTGTAAGCCCAAGTTGCATATTATGGCCAACAATTGTATCCACATTTGTGCCGACAATTTTGGGCGTTTTGTTAGTGGCAAGTTTTTATAGAAGGCGGAAGGAAAATGGCTGATTTATTTATTCCTGTTTTAATTTGTTTTATCATGCTTTACGCGCTTATTAAAGGTGTCGACGCATATTCTGCTTTCGTTGCTGGTGCAAAAGGTGCATTGCCGTTGATGGCAAGTTTGATGCCGTTTATCATTGCAATGTTTGTTGCAGTGGAACTATTTAGGCATAGCGGATTAAGTGCCATTTTATGCAATTTCCTTGCACCAGTTTTTAGGTTTTTGGGCATACCTGTGGAAATTTGCGAACTGACACTTATTCGTCCATTCAGTTCTAACGCAGCATATGTCCTTTTGCGTGATATTTTTGCAAACTATGGTGTGGACAGTTATATAGGTAAGTGTGCAAGCGTTATTATGGGAAGCAGTGACACAATTTTTTATGTTAGTAGCATATATTTTGCTTCCACAAAAGTTAGGAAAACAGGGCTGACCATTCCAATCGCCCTTATATGCAATGTTGCGTGTGCAATCCTTGCCTGCTTTTGTTGTAGGTTTATATAATCATGTTTATATTTTTATGTGTTCATATAATTATTAGGATTATTTTAAACAAAAACTTGTATAATAACTCTTGCAAAATACAATTTATTGTGTTACAATAACCTGCGCATGAAACAATACTGGGATGTGATTTTAGACGCTTTGATTGATACGGTAAAAATTTTACCGCTCCTTTTTGTTGTCTATTATCTTATCGAGTTGTTTGAATATAAACGCTCAACAAATTTCAGTGAAAACAAATTTTTAAAAGGTAAATTGAGCCCTATTTTTGGTTCGTTGCTCGGTAGTGTGCCACAATGTGGGTTTTCAATTGTGTCAACCGACTTATTCACAAAAGGTTCAATTTCAATCGGTGCATTGATTGCGGTATATATTGCCACAAGTGATGAAGCAATTCCACTTATTTTGGCAAACCCAACAAAGATTTTGTGGTTACTTTTATTGTTGGGTATAAAAATTGTGTATGCAATTGTCATTGGTTATTCTGCCATTGGTTTATACAAGTTAATTTTTAGGCATAATAAACCAGTGCATGAGCCACATGAAGGTGAAACATCTCATCTGGCAGAACATGGCTGTTGTCATCACGACATGAAAACTAAATCGTTTGATTGGGCACACCCATTGTTACATTGCCTTAAAATCGGTGGCTTTATATTGCTTATAAACATCTTGTTTGGTTTTATAACAGACATTTGGGTCGGGCATGATAATTTACAGGCATTTTTAAATGCTAACAAGTATTGGCAACCTATTTTGGCGGTTATCATAGGTTTGATACCAAACTGCGCTTCAAGCGTTGTGCTTACACAATTATTCTTGGAAGGTGGGCTTGCATTCAGTGCGCTTGTGGCAGGTTTATGCGTAAACGCTGGCTTGGGCTTGATTGTGTTGTTAAAACAAAACAAAAACTGGAAAGAAAATTTGTTCATTATTACATTACTTATTTCATCAGGTTTGTTAATCGGCTATGCGTTAATATTTATTTAATATATTTATTGATAGTTAGGTAGTATTAAATTTATTTGTTTAATATTTATACTTTTCTTAGTCATTCTGAGCGAAGCGTAAGTGAAGCGAAGAATCTTGCAAAACTTGTTTTGCTTTTAAAACATTAATCGTAAAAAGTGCTTTGCGCAAGACCCTTCACATTCGTTCAGGGTGACATACTCAATACGATATATTTGCGTATGCTCAGGGTGACATAAATTGCGGTTATAAACATTTAAGTGGCAATTGCCACTTTTTTTGTTGCACTTAGCCTTTAATTGCTACATATGTTCAACCGTTTTTGCTTAATTTAAAATTTAAATAAACTATCAATTAAATGCATATTTCAACGCTTTTAACAGATACTAACACTGGAGGAGATATGGAAAAAACTGAATTACAATTGTTGAATAGGATTTTCCAAGATGCACAAATTGGCATGCTTGCGATTGATAAAATTTTAAAAAAATTGGAGAATGAAAAACTAAAAAATCTGTTCAAAAAACAATTTGATGCTTACCAAAAGTTTGGGGAAAAGTGTAACTTACTTGCGGTTAGCGAAGATGAAGAAATTAAGGAAAACAGTGCTTTTAAAAAATTTAAACAGGCAACTATGATTTATTTTTCATTGTGGACAGACAAAACACCGCGTCACATTGTGGAAATGATGATTACAGGCACTGTTATGGGCATTATCGACGCAATTAAAGCAGAAAAGGACCTTAAAACAAAGAACGAGCAAGTAAACAATTTGGTTGTAGAATTTAAGCAAATGCAGGAAGATTTTTACGAAAAATTGAAAATTCAACTCGCCAAAGTTTAAATTTAATTAATAGGGGGATTATATGAACGAACAGGCAGATGCGTACATCCATTACATTGGCACCATGCGCGATTTTGACAAACCTAAAATGCCAAAGTTTGATGTTTCTGCATATACTGAAAATGAATATGTAAGGGCAATAACAACCATCGAAAATGAGTTCGAATATACCGACAGTTTTGACCTTACCATTGACTATTTAAAAGGAAATTAATGGACATTAATCGCGGTGATATCTATTATGCGG
This sequence comes from uncultured Clostridia bacterium, assembly GCA_934772045.1. Classification (GTDB taxonomy): domain Bacteria; phylum Bacillota; class Clostridia; order Christensenellales; family UBA1242; genus Onthoplasma. Next base: position 6,534 of record CAKVMH010000001.1, on the reverse strand, counting down.
ACCTTAGCCCAGTGGTGGGGAGCGAACAGGGTGGTGTTCGCCCAGTTTTGGTTGTGCAAAACGATGTTGGCAATAAGTTTAGCCCAACCGTCATCATTGCTGCGATAACAAGTCAACTTAGCAAAGCAAAATTGCCAACGCATATTGAATTAAACCATATGGCATTTAACCTGCCAAAAGATAGCGTCGTTTTGTTGGAGCAAATTCGCACGCTAGATAAACGCCGATTAAAAGAAAAGGTGAGCACAATAGACAATGCCACTATGCACCGCATAGATGTTGCAATTATGATTTCTTTAGGCATAACAGGCTAAAGAAGTCATATCATTTTTATGATTTCTTTGGGCATAACAGGCTAAAGAAATAATTGTTTTCACACTTTTACATTAAAAAAGCCCCTTTGCTTAATGCGAATGGGGTTTTTAATTTTTAAAAATGTAAAAATGAAAGTTATATCACTCTTCCCATAAGTTCGTCCATTGAAACATTTAAATAGTCTGCCATTTTGATTAAATTATCGTAACGGGGCAAGTTTTTAAGGGTAAACCATGAAAACTCGTGCCCGTCACTAAAACCACAATCTTTAAACATTCTATATTTTGTTATGTGTTTTGTTTTTAAAATTGTCTTGACATTCTCATCAAATGGAATTAAAATTTTGGTTTTAACTGAACTGTCATCTTCTGTTCTGCCAACAAGATAATCAACACTAATTTCGTAAAAATCTGCAATAAGAATTAGATTTTTGAAACTAGGGTTTGTTTCATTGTTTAGCCATTTATAAACAAGGGTAACAGGGATATTTACAAACTCAGCCAATTCTTTTTTACCTTTGTGGTTGGTGTTAACTAATTCTTCAAATCTTTTCATAAAAGTAATATGTACGAGATTTTATAAATAATTTGCGTTTTATCAAAACTTGTATACATTTTCATTGACATTATAAAAAGTTGTAGTTAAATTAATATTGTACAAAACCATTTTGTACAAATTTAGGTCTTTTTATTTTGGCTTACATATAAAATGGGTCTTAAAAGGGTGTTAAAAGTGGGACTTTCGTACAAAATCGAAAATTGTTGAATATTGTCGAAACAATTTTGTACAAAAAGCCTTTGACTTTTAAATTTTAGTATGGTAAAATTTTCTTGTATGACAAGAAAGGAATTGAATGAATTAAGTATTTTTGCATTGCGTGAGTTCGCTCGTCGAACTGGTGTTTATTCGCCCACCTGCAAAAAGAAAGATGAATTGATTGATGAAATTATTGAGATAAGTGAAGGGCGCAAACAACCATACATTGCTAAAACAAAACAGGGTAGGCCACCTAAAAATTATGGTTATCCTTTTGTTGATAGTTTTGTGGGCATGCAAAATTCACCTATATACAGCAATTCCACATTGATGCAAAATTCACAATTTACTTATGATGACAATATCACAACAGTGAATGGCTATGCTGAAATTTCCAGTTCAAATTCACTTTTGTGGGTTTATCAAAAGGGCAAAATGGCATGTCTACATTTGCCAAAAGGAATGGTGGATAATTATAATTTAAAATCTGGCGATTTAGTGATGGTGGAACTTCAAAATGGTGAAAGGAATGTGGAAAAAATTTTAAACATTAACCGCACTTGCATTGCAAAACATAATAAAGTTCGCACAGATTTTGGCACAATCGAACATAAACGTGAAAGTGAAAAATTAATGTTTACAAATCCCACATATGCGTCTTTCGGCGTGAATGTTGGCGACAATGTTTATCTTTATGGTTCTAATAACGTTCAAAACTCAATGGCTGTTGTTGAAATGTTGAAAAATTGTCAAGCGGACAGGAAAATTTATATAAATGTTTCAATCGTGGATAAAAACCGCTTCATTTTAAACGATTTAAAAGATGTTGAATGTTTTGTGACAGATTTTGCTGACCCAATTGACGATGCTAGGCGCACAGTTATTTTGGCAACTGAACGCGCAAAACGCATTGTTGAAATGGGCGAAAGTTGCGTTATCGCAGTTGACGATGTTCAATCGGTTAGGGGTGTTGATGTTGAAGATTTGCATGTGACAAAAACACTCATGTCAATTGCTAAAAATGGGGCAAATAATGGCAGTGTAACCATGCTTGCCGTTATGGTGCCAAGCAGAAGTTTGGACATTTTTGAAAAGTTGGCAGATAGACGCCTTAAATTAAATGAAAACAACACAATTACCATGGAATAGTCAAAATTCTTAGGTAATTTTTTTAATTTAAAAATTGTTGACATTAAAAAATTTTTCCTTTAATATATAATTAGGTGAAAAAAATGAGGTACTATACAATTCTCGCATGCTAATAACACTATCTTAATGTTGCACGATTGATGCAACTTATGTTTTGTTGTTTTATTTGGAGGTTTGTGTAGTTTTTTTATATCTAATTTAAAATCTTTTATTAACTATACAACCGATTGTTCCAATTAAAACAAACAGTGTGACAATTTTATTTTAAGGAGTATAGTATGTTAGTGTTAAATGTAAATAATGTTTCAAAGTCATACGGCTTTGGGGATATATTAAATAAAGTTTCCTTCACAATCAATGAAGGCGAAAAAGTGGCAATAGTTGGGCTTAATGGTGCGGGCAAATCAACACTTTTAAAAATAATTGCCGGCATTGAAACTTGCAATTCTGGCGACATAAGTTTCAAAAAAGGCACAAAGTTGGAGTATTTAGAGCAGGGTGACAATGCAGATGTAAAACAAGGCAAATGTGGTGAAATTTTAAATTCTGCTTTTGATTTTTTGCGTCCAATTGAGGCCGAATTGAAGAATTTCGAAAACCAAATGGCATGCGAAACTGACCAAGACAAATTAGATGTTCTTATTAAAAGATATTGTGCTTTGCAAGAAAAATTTATTGCTATGGGTGGCTATGATGTGGAAAACCAGATAAATTATGTTGTTAATGGTTTAAAAATTGATAAAAGTTTGTTAGAGCGTGAGTTTAACACACTTTCAGGCGGGGAACGAACCCTTATTAATTTTGCAAAAATCTTAATTAGTAAACCTGACCTATTGTTGTTAGACGAGCCTACAAACCATTTGGACATTGCCCGTATTGAATGGTTGGAGCAATATATTAAAGATTATAAAGGTAGTGTTATTATTGTCAGCCACGACAGATATTTTTTAGATAGGGTGATAAATAAAATTATTGAGTTGGACGACGGAAAAGTTAAAACCTATTTAGGTAATTACACCAGATATTTAGAGCAAAAAGAAGCAGAAGAAGTTAAAGAATTTGAGCAGTACAAATTACAACAAAAGAAATTTGAAGAAATGGAAAAAGCAATCAAACGCTTAAAAGAATGGGGCAAAATGGCAGATAATCCGACATTTTTTAGGCGTGCAAAGGCGATACAGTCAAATTTGGATAGATTAAAGGAAAATGCAATTGACCGCCCAAAAGAAAAACGAAATTTACCAATTACATTTGTCAATTCTGGGCGTGCTGGTGATGAAGTTTTGCGCCTTAAAAATTATTCACTTAAAATTGGTGAAAAACAACTTTTAAGCCACGCATATTGTTTAGTTACGAATGGTGAAAGAGTTGCAATTTTAGGTAAAAATGGATGTGGAAAAACAACCCTAATCAAAACAATTTTAGGCGAGATTAATGATTACGAAGGCGAGCTTAAATTAGGCAACAATCAAAAAATCGGCTATTTATCGCAGATTATAGAGTTTTATGACAACAGCCAAACTTTGCTTTGGACTTTTATGAACGAACTCGGCTTTGACGAGCAAAAAGCAAGGAGCATTTTATACAATTTCCAATTTTATAAATCTGATTGGGATAAAAGGGTTTGTAACCTTTCTGGTGGTGAAAAATTAAGGTTGAAATTGGCTATTATGCTTCAAAGTAAAATTAATTTACTAATTTTAGACGAACCAACAAACCACATTGACATTACAACGCGTGAAGTGCTTGAAGACAGTTTAAAATCATTCAAAGGCACAATAATTTTTGTTAGCCATGACAGGTATTTTATAAATAAGCTTGCAACAAAAATTATTGCATTTGAAAACTTGCAAATTAAAACATATCAAGGCAATTACACTGATTATCAAACCCAAAAAGTTAAATAGTGAACTTACAAGTTTGCACTTAAATTGTAAACAAACTTACGTTATAATTTGACAAATAAGTTTTTTACGTTTAAAATAATGCTATTAAATTAGTTAACATCAAAAGAGGGAATATGATTGATTTAGACAGCATCACACCATCAAATTTTATTGAAGATGAAATTTTGGCAGATTTAAAAGCGGGTAGGAGCAAAGAAGTTATTACGCGTTGTCCACCTGAACCAAGCGGTTATTGGCATATTGGGCATTGCAAGGCTTGGATGATTGACTTTGAAACAGCAATTAAATTTGGTGGGTACACATACCTTCGTATGGACGACACCAACCCTAGCCGTGAACAAGGCGAATTTGCGGATAGTTATATGGAAGATTTAAAGTGGCTTGGCTACACACCTAAGGCCATGATTTTTGCGTCCGAAGCGTATTTTGACAAGATTTATGAAATCGCTGAAAAAATGATTATGAAAGGCTATGCCTATGTTGACGAGTTGAGCCAGGAAGAACAACTTGCAATGAAAGGTACCCTTACCGAACCAGGCAAAAACAGCCCATACCGTGACCGCCCAGCAGAAGAAAGTTTGCGCTTATTCCGCGAGATGAAGGCAGGGAAATATCCGGACGGAAGCCTTACACTTCGTGCCAAAATTGATATGAGCCACCCTAACATTTTGATGCGCGACCCTATTATGTATAAAATTTCACGCGAGCACCATTACAAGACTGGTGACAAATGGTGCATTTATCCAATTTACGACTTTGCACACCCAATGGAAGACGCTTTGGAAGGGGTTACTTACAGTTTGTGTGACATCACTTTCCGCGTGCACCGTGAAGTTTACGATTGGTTTATTGAACATGGTTGGGATAAACCTTATCCACCAAAACAACGCGAGTTTTCAACCCTGAATTTGGAGAATGTTTTGCTCGGCAAGCGTTACCTTAAAGCACTTGTCAACTCAGGCAAGGTTTTAGGCTGGGACGACCCTAGATATTTGACAATTGTCGGCATGAAAAGGCGCGGTTACACGGCAGAAGGTGTTAAAAACTTCATTCGCAGTTGTGGCGTGGTTGCCAGTGAAAGTACAATTCCATTTAGTTCACTTGAACATTATATCCGCGACGATTTAAACCGCGTGGCAACAAGGGCAATGGTTGTGCTTGACCCACTTAAAGTCGTTATAACAAATTGGGAAGACGGCAAAACGGAAGATATTGAAATACAAAACAACCCAGCAGATGAAACCGCTGGCACACATAAAGGCAAATTCGGCAAAGTTGTGTATATTGAAAAAGAAGATTTCGCCCTTAACCCACCACCAAAATATAACCGCCTTGTTGTTGGCGGTATGGTGCGTTTGAAAGGCGCATACATCATAAAATGCAACGAAGTTGTGTATAAAGATAATGGCGAGATTGATTATTTGAAATGTGAATATATCCCAGGCACAAAAAGCGGGCAAGATAACAGCGGAATGAAAGTTAAAGGTACAATTCATTTTGTTGCAGAAGACAATGGTTTTGAATGTACAATTCGCAACTTCAAAAACTTAACAAAAGCGGAATATTTATGGCCAGGCAAAGCACTCGCGCAGGGTGTTTCAATTGACGATATTTTGGAACCAAATTCACTCACTGAAAGCAAAGCATTTGCAGAAAACTATTTAAAAACTGCCAAACCTTACGATAAATTCCAGTTCATGCGCAAAGGCTATTACACTTTGGATAAGGACAGCACCCAAGAAAACTACATCTTCAATTCCACAATCTCACTCAAAGATTCATTTAATAAATAAGCAAGATTAGTTAAGATTAAAAGTAAGCAACTATTAGGATATTAAAAATAAAAAACAGATTCTTAAAAGAGTCTGTTTTTTGTGTCGGTGGGAAGTAATGTAAAGAAAGTTGCCCTAGTGGGCAAGTTTATCGCAACGAGTACGAGTGTTTACACGAATTAGACGGGGTCAAATTTGCTCGACTCCAACAAAAATAATGAAAAAAAGAACCCAAATGATAAGGGTTCATTTTTTTACTAGTTGTGGTGCCGGTGGTCGGGGTCGAACCGACACGGACGGTGAGGTCCCCAGGATTTTAAGTCCTGTGCGTCTGCCATTTCGCCACACCGGCATGAGTTTACGAATGCGGGTTGGCGAAGGATTTTTCGCGAACCGGCATAGGTGCGGATTAAGTATTAAGATGAAATTTTGTGACCTGAGTTACAGCACAGGACTACAAGGGTTCCCACCACAACTTGTTTGTGGAAGGGATTAAGGAACAATCAAGCAAAGGTTGAGATTGCAAAGCAATCGATCAATAAGCGACGATTGCGACGCGCGTCTGCCATTTCGCCACACCGGCATGAGTTTACGAATGCGGGTTGGCGAAGGATTTTTCGCGAACCGGCATAGGT